>NZ_JAOWDR010000051.1:0-337056 GCF_030334525.1 Citrobacter sp. Ce119 | reverse complement strand
GATGGTGCATCCGGGAGGATTCGAACCTCCGACCGCTCGGTTCGTAGCCGAGTACTCTATCCAGCTGAGCTACGGATGCAAATGGCGGTGAGGCGGGGATTCGAACCCCGGATGCAGCTTTTGACCGCATACTCCCTTAGCAGGGGAGCGCCTTCAGCCTCTCGGCCACCTCACCAACACGCCTCTTGCGAGTGCTTCGAAGAACTTGTTTCTGCTCATCGTCGCTGCGTGGCGCACATATTACTTTCTGGGACTTATAAGTCAAACAATTTTTCCAGAGCTTTTATCGTTTGCACATTTCACGCGCAATTAGTCTGCAAAAACGGCAAAAAGAGTGTTTTATCAACAGATAAATTGGCAATTTCCTGAAGCAGTGAACAAACGGAAACGTCGCAGGAAAAGGCAATACGCGCAGTGGAATCGAAAAAATGGGGAAGACAAAATAGAAAAGAGAAGAAAAAGGACTATTCAATCAGGTTGCGCCTCACCAGAAAGGTGAGACGCGAAAACCTTAGTAACTGGACTGCTGGGATTTTTCAGCCTGGATACGCTGGTAGATCTCTTCACGATGGACAGAAACTTCTTTCGGGGCGTTTACGCCAATGCGCACCTGGTTGCCCTTCACCCCTAAAACTGTCACGGTGACCTCATCGCCTATCATGAGGGTCTCACCAACTCGACGAGTCAGAATCAGCATTCTTTGCTCCTTGAAAGATTAAAAGAGTCGGGTCTCTCTGTATCCCGGCATTATCCATCATATAACGCCAAAAAGTAAGCGATGACAAACACCTAAGTGTAAGCAGTCACGGCATCACATTCTGTTAAACCTAAGTTTAGCCGATATACACAACTTCAACCTGACTTTATCGTTGTCGATAGCGTTGATCCAACCGCTGCGGACTGAAGTCCGCAGCGTCGGCTTACGCTTATAATTATTACAGTTTTGCGCTGACCCAGCCTTTCACACTGGCTAACGCTGCAGGCAGAGCCGCTGCATCCGTACCACCGGCTTGCGCCATGTCCGGACGACCGCCACCCTTACCGCCTACCTGCTGAGCGACCATGCCAACCAGTTCCCCTGCTTTCACGCGATCTGTCACGTCCTTAGACACACCCGCAATCAGAGAAACCTTACCTTCCACTACCGTTGCCAGAACGATAACGGTAGACCCCAGTTGATTTTTCAGATCATCAACCATGGTACGCAACATTTTCGGCTCAACGTCCGCGAGTTCGCTGACCAGCAGCTTCACGCCGTTGATATCAACTGCTTTGCTGGAAAGATTTGCACTCTCCTGCGCCGCAGCCTGTTCCTTCAATTGCTGCAATTCTTTTTCAAGTTGACGCGTACGCTCCAGTACGGAACGAACTTTGTCACCGATATTCTGGCTATCGCCTTTCAGCAGTTGCGCAATATCGCTTAAGCGATCGCTCTCAGCATGCACGGTTTGGATAGCGCCTTCACCGGTTACGGCTTCGATACGACGAACGCCCGCCGCGGTGCCTGACTCGGACACTATGCGGAACAGACCGATATCCCCCGTACGGCTGGCGTGAGTACCGCCACACAGTTCGGTAGAGAAATCCCCCATGCTCAGAACACGCACGTGATCGTCATATTTCTCGCCAAACAGCGCCATTGCGCCTTTGGCTTTCGCCGCTTCGAGATCCATGATGTTCGTTTCAATCGGCAGGTTGCGACGAATTTGCGCATTCACCAGATCTTCAACGGCACGGATTTCATCAGGCTTCATAGCTTCGGTATGAGAGAAGTCGAAGCGCAGCACTTTATCGTTAACCAACGAGCCTTTCTGCGCTACATGCGTACCGAGTACCTGGCGCAGCGCCGCGTGCATCAGGTGCGTTGCGGAGTGGTTCAGGCGAATACGCGCACGACGTGCATCATCAACATCGGCCTGTACTGCATCGCCAATTTTCAGAGAACCCGTAGACAGCTTGCCGATGTGACCAATGGCCTGGCCATATTTCTGCGTGTCGCTGACCGCAAAGCTAAAGCCCGCGCCTTTCAGTTCACCCTTGTCGCCAACCTGACCGCCAGATTCCGCATAGAACGGCGTCTGATCCAGAACGACAACTGCGTCCTGACCTGCGTTAATTGCGTCTACTGCTTTACCATCAACAAACAGCGCGGTCACTTTGCCGTTCAGTTCCAGGTGTTCGTAGCCTTTAAATTCAGAGGCGCCATCAACGCGAATCATCGCATTGTAGTCTGCGCCGAAGCCGCTGGCTTCACGCGCACGACGGCGCTGTTCTTCCATTGCAGCTTCAAAACCGGCTTCATCAACCTTAATGTTGCGCTCACGGCAAACGTCTGCCGTCAGGTCAACCGGGAAACCGTAGGTGTCATACAGACGGAATGCGGTTTCGCCATCCAGCGTATCGCCGGACAGTTTTGCCAGTTCTTCATCCAGCAGCGCCAGACCACGCTCCAGAGTACGTGCAAACTGCTCTTCTTCGGTTTTCAGAACCTGCTCAACCATAGCCTGCTGACGCTTCAGTTCTTCACCTGCTGAGCCCATGACTTCCACCAGCGGACCAACCAGCTTGTAGAAGAAAGTATCCTTCGCGCCCAGCATATTGCCATGACGTACCGCGCGACGAATGATACGGCGCAGCACATAACCACGGTTTTCATTCGACGGAACAACGCCATCGGCAATCAGGAATGCGCAGGAACGGATATGGTCGGCGATAACACGCAGCGACTTGTTGCTCAAATCGGTCGCGCCAGTAACTTTTGCCACGGATTCGATCAGTGAGCGGAACAGGTCGATTTCATAGTTGGAGTTAACGTGTTGCAGCACTGCCGCAATACGCTCCAGACCCATACCGGTATCCACGGACGGTTTCGGCAGCGGTTCCATGGTGCCGTCAGCCTGACGGTTGAACTGCATGAAGACGATGTTCCAGATCTCAATGTAGCGATCGCCATCTTCTTCTGCGCTTCCCGGAGGGCCACCCCAAATATGGTCGCCATGGTCGTAGAAAATTTCGGTGCACGGGCCGCAAGGACCGGTATCACCCATCTGCCAGAAGTTGTCGGAAGCATAAGCCGCGCCTTTGTTATCACCGATGCGGATGATACGTTCGCGTGGAATACCGACTTCTTTCTCCCAGATTTCATAAGCTTCATCGTCAGTTTCATAGACGGTGACCCACAGACGCTCTTTTGGCAGGGCAAACCAGTTTTCACCGGTCAACAGTTCCCACGCGTATTGAATGGCGTCGTGTTTGAAGTAATCGCCGAAGCTGAAGTTGCCCAGCATTTCGAAGAAAGTGTGGTGACGTGCAGTGTAACCGACGTTTTCCAGGTCGTTGTGCTTACCGCCCGCACGTACGCAACGCTGCGAGGTGGTTGCGCGGGAATAATTACGCTTGTCGAGGCCAAGGAAAACATCCTTGAACTGGTTCATCCCGGCGTTGGTAAACAACAAAGTAGGGTCATTGTTCGGTACCAGGGAGCTGCTGGCAACTACCTGATGTCCTTTACTATGGAAAAAATCGAGAAACGCCTGACGGATCTCAGCGGTGCTCTTGCTCATAATTATCCTGAAGAAATCAAGCTAACGAAATGTCATTACCAGCATCGGCACGTAAACTGCGCCTCTGGCAATCGAAAAGTGGGAATAAGATAAGTTTTCTTTACTGGGAAGTAAAATCCCGTATGCGCTCAATCGTCAAAATTTCGCCATATTGCCTGAATATCTTCCATCAGATAGCCACGATAGAGCAAAAAGCGCTGGACCTTTACCTTATCTGAAAAATCTACAGGTAAAGGTTCTCCGTATTTCCGAATGGCCTGATCGCGCGCAAGAACTGCCCAGTCAATTTCGCATTCGCGCATGGCCCGCTCGATAGCCTCACGCGTGATCCCCTTTTGGTTTAGTTCCTGACGTACACGCGCGGGTCCATAGCCCTTACGGCTACGGCTGGCGATAAACTGCTGAACGAAGCGATCATCATCCAGATAACGACTTTCAATACACCAGGCGATGACCTTGTCGTAATCCTCCGGCGTAGCATCAATGTCTTCCGGTCCATTTTTCCCCATCACTGGAGCGGCCAGCTTGCGCCGCAGCTCCTGCTCGCTGTGATCGCGCATTGCCAGAATACGTACGGCGCGATCAAGAAGTCGGGAATAAGCGGAACGGCGGGAGGTTGCTTCTGTCATAGTGAGCCTTCAGAAATGAAAAAGGGCTGCATGATATGCAGCCCTTTACTATATGCGATTCAAAACATGCGATTCAAAACAGATTATCAGAAATCTTCGTTCGTTTCTTTTACGTCTTCGCCGCTGTCATCAACGGAGAAATCAGGCGTTGAATCCTGGTTGTTGAGCAATAACTCGCGTAGTTTCTTCTCAATTTCTTTCGCAGTTGCCGGGTTTTCTTTCAGCCAGTTGGTCGCATTCGCTTTACCCTGACCGATTTTCTCACCGTTGTAGCTGTACCATGCACCTGCTTTTTCAATCAGCTTCTCTTTCACGCCCAGGTCAACCAGTTCGCCGTAGAAGTTAATACCTTCACCGTAAAGAATCTGGAATTCAGCCTGTTTGAACGGCGCTGCAATTTTGTTTTTCACGACCTTAACACGGGTTTCGCTACCAACCACGTTGTCGCCTTCTTTCACCGCGCCAATACGACGGATATCCAGGCGGACAGAAGCATAGAACTTAAGGGCGTTACCACCGGTGGTTGTTTCCGGGTTACCGAACATCACGCCAATCTTCATACGGATCTGGTTGATGAAAATCAGCAGCGTGTTGGACTGCTTCAGGTTACCGGCCAGCTTACGCATTGCCTGGCTCATCATACGTGCCGCAAGGCCCATGTGAGAGTCACCAATCTCGCCTTCGATTTCTGCCTTCGGCGTCAATGCGGCAACAGAGTCGACAACGATAACGTCAACCGCGCCGGAGCGCGCCAGCGCATCACAGATTTCCAGCGCTTGCTCACCGGTATCCGGCTGAGAACACAGCAGGTTGTCGATATCAACGCCAAGTTTGCGCGCATAGACAGGATCCAGCGCATGTTCCGCATCGATGAACGCACAGGTTTTACCTTCGCGCTGTGCGGCGGCAATAACCTGCAGGGTCAGCGTCGTTTTACCGGAGGATTCAGGCCCGTAGATTTCGACGATACGGCCCATTGGCAGACCGCCCGCGCCCAGTGCGATATCCAGAGAAAGCGAACCGGTGGAGATGGTTTCCACATCCATGGAACGGTCTTCACCCAGGCGCATGATGGAGCCTTTACCGAATTGCTTTTCGATCTGACCCAGCGCTGCCGCCAACGCTTTCTGTTTGTTTTCGTCGATAGCCATTAATTACTCCTGTCATGCCGCTTTCGGGTTAAACCGCGAAACGTGATAGATAATGTTCTGTTGAGGCAATTATACTGTATGCTCATACAGTATCAAGTATTTTGTAGAAATTGTTGCCACAGGGTTTGTAACGCGTAGGCGGTCGCCTGTCGACGTACCGCGTCGCGATCACCGCTGAAGCATTCCCGGCGGGTAATCCCCTCGCCGCTCACGCTGGCAAAAGCGAACCATACCGTCCCCACGGGCTTTTCTTCACTGCCACCATCTGGCCCCGCAATACCGCTTATCGAAACAGCGAAATGCGCGCGGGCGGCTTTTAGCGCACCAATCGCCATCTCCACCACGACAGGCTCGCTCACCGCGCCATGCTGGGCCAGCGTCTCTTCGCGCACGCCAATCATCTGCGCTTTAGCTTCATTGCTGTAGGTCACAAACCCACGCTCAAACCAGGCGGAGCTGCCGGCAATATCCGTAATCACTTTGGCTACCCAGCCGCCGGTGCAGGATTCCGCCGTTGTTACGGTTGCACCGCGCGCCTTCAGCGCCAGGCCAACCTTCTCGCTTAACTGCATCAGTTCACTGTCAGTCATTTCAGCCTCTGTCAGTTAAAAAAATATGCCGGACAAGATAGCACTTTCATAACCAATGTGGGGATGGAGAGAACGATTTACGAGGAGGATTCCAAAAATTGCTCCGTGGCATAAATAAGACCTGCCGGATGGCGATACCAGAGCATCTTATCCGGCCTACAAGAGATATCTTCCGGTAGGCCGGTGGAGCGATTACTGCACGCGCGCCAGTGCGACAGCCTGACCCAATTGCCACACGGCCATCGCGTAGTGGGTACTGTGATTGTAGCGGGTGATGGTGTAGAAGTTCGGCAGTCCATACCAGTACTGATAACCAGTACCGATATCCAGGCGCAGCAGGCTGGCCTGCTGATGATTCCCCAACGACTGCTGCGGCGTCAGGCCCGCGGCGGCAAGCTGAGATATGCTGTACTGGGTTTTAAAGCCGTTCGCTAGCCCAGGCGCCTGACCATTGGCCGGAACCGCAACCGTATCGCCTTTCACCCAGCCGTGACCTTTGAAATAGTTTGCCACGCTACCGATAGCATCAACCGGATCCCACAGGTTAATGTGGCCATCGCCATTAAAATCAACGGCATATTGTTTATAGGAAGATGGCATAAACTGGCCATAGCCCATCGCCCCTGCGAAAGAACCTTTCAAATCAAGCGGATCGTCGCTTTCATCTCGCGCCATCAGCAGGAAGGTTTCCAGTTCACCAGAGAAATATTCTGCACGACGAGGATAGTTAAACGACAACGTCGCCAACGCATCCAGAATCCGCGTTTTACCCATCACGCGGCCCCAGCGAGTCTCTACGCCAATAATGCCAACGATAATTTCCGGCGGTACCCCATAGACCTGCCAGGCACGGTTAAGGGCATCTTCATATTGGTTCCAGAAGGCCACGCCGTTTTGCACGTTATCCGGCGTGATGAACTGTTTACGATACCGCAACCATGCGCCGTTAGGCCCGGCTGGCGGTTGAGTCGTCGGTGCCTGGCGGTCCATCAATCGCAATACCGAGTCCAGACGCTTGGCCTGCGACAGGATCTCTTGCAACTGCTGGCGGTCAAAACCGTGCTTGTTCACCATTTTCTCGATGAACTGCTGCGCGTTCGGATTATTGGCAAAATCGCCGCCCGTTTGCATGACATTATGCTGTGGCTCAAGCAGGAAACCGCCGGAAGGCGTACCCGTAGTCGTTTGAGTCTCTGAAGGTTTAGGTTTGCTGCTACAAGCAGCAAGCAATACGAAAAGGGGAAGTAACGCTACATAACGACGCTTGAACATGAGACATCCATTAAACAAATTCAGCCTGGGAGAAGTATGGTAAAGCATCCTCCTCCATACAAGGAAGTAGTTGTCACTCTCCTTCACAGAATTTCCCCCCTCTTGCCCCCCCGACCGACACATTTGCGATCCCTTACGCACAATCTTTCAAATTAAAATATTTATCTTTCATTTTGAGATCAAAATAACACTTTTAAATCTTTCGATCTGATTAAAATTAGTTACCGTTTGGCAAGATAACTAAAAACCCTACAGGAGAGAATAATGATCGACACCATCACACTCGGTGCTGAGTGGTTTATCGGGTTGTTCCAGAAAGGCGGAGAGGTCTTTACCGGCATGGTAACCGGTATTCTGCCCCTGCTGATCAGTCTGCTGGTCATCATGAATGCGCTAATTAACTTTATCGGTCAGCAGCGCATTGAACGTTTTGCCCAGCGCTGCGCCGGAAACCCGCTGTCCCGCTATCTGCTGCTGCCGTGCATCGGCACATTTGTGTTTTGTAACCCAATGACGCTGAGCCTGGGCCGCTTTATGCCAGAAAAGTACAAGCCCAGCTACTACGCCGCCGCCTCATACAGTTGCCATTCCATGAACGGCTTATTCCCACACATCAACCCTGGTGAACTGTTCGTCTATCTGGGGATCGCCAGCGGACTGACCACGCTGGGTCTTCCGCTCGGCCCGCTAGCGGTGAGCTATTTGCTGGTCGGTCTGGTGACCAACTTCTTCCGCGGTTGGGTGACTGATTTCACCACCGCCATCTTTGAGAAAAAAATGGGCATTCAACTTGAGCAGAAAGTACATCTGGCGGGAGCAACATCATGACGCGTATTCGTATTGAAAAAGGCACCGGCGGCTGGGGCGGCCCGCTTGAACTGGATGCCGAACCGGGCAAGAAAATTGTCTATATCACCGCCGGGACTCGCCCTGCAATAGTCGACAAGATAGCAAGTCTGACCGGTTGGCAGGCCGTTGATGGCTTCAAAGAAGGCGAGCCGCCGGAAAACGAAATTGGCGTGGCGATCATCGACTGCGGCGGCACGCTGCGCTGTGGGATCTATCCCAAACGTCGTATACCGACGGTGAATATTCACGCTACAGGTAAATCAGGCCCACTGGCCCAGTACATTATCGAAGACATCTATGTCTCTGGCGTAAAAGAAGAAAATATTACCATTGTCGGTGAAGCATCCGCTGCGACAACGCCTGCAAGCAGCACGATTGGTCGCGAGTACGACGCCAGCAAGAAAATTACGGAACAAAGCGACGGTCTGCTGGCAAAAGTTGGGATGGGAATGGGTTCAGCAGTTGCGGTTCTGTTTCAGGCCGGACGCGACACTATCGATACCGTTCTGAAAACCATTCTGCCATTTATGGCGTTCGTCTCGGCGCTGATCGGCATCATCATGGCTTCTGGTCTGGGGGACTGGATTGCCCATGGACTCGCACCACTGGCCAGCCATCCGCTGGGACTGGTCACTCTGGCGCTGATCTGTTCTTTCCCGCTGCTGTCACCTTTTCTCGGCCCCGGCGCGGTTATCGCCCAGGTTATCGGCGTTCTGATCGGCGTACAGATTGGTTTGGGGAACATCCCTCCATATCTGGCGCTACCTGCCCTGTTCGCCATTAACGCCCAGGCTGCATGCGATTTTATTCCTGTCGGGTTGTCGCTGGCCGAAGCGCGTCAGGACACGGTCCGCGTCGGCGTGCCATCTGTTCTGGTGAGCCGTTTTCTGACCGGCGCGCCTACCGTTCTCATCGCCTGGTTTGTTTCCGGCTTTATTTACCAATAAGAGGCACTCAAAAATGACCGTGATTTATCAAACCACCATCACCCGCATCGGACAGAGTGCCCCGGATGCGCTCTGCGACCAGATGCTGATTACCTTTCGTGAAGGTGCCCCTGCGGATATCGAGGAGTTTTGCTTCATCCATTGCCACGGAGAACTAAGCGGCTCATTGCAAGCAGGGATCCAATTTGTGCTGGGTCAGCATCACTACCCGGTCACGGCCGTTGGCAGCGTGGCGGAACAAAACTTACGTGAACTAGGCCATATCACCCTGCGTTTTGACGGACTGAGTGAAGCGGAATTCCCTGGCACCGTACACGTTGCGGGTCCTGTACCAGACGGTATAGCGCCGGGCTGTATTTTGAAGTTTGTTGCTTAAGATTGAAGGAGATAAAGATGAATCAGGTTGCCGTTGTCATTGGTGGAGGCCAGACCCTGGGGGCATTCCTTTGCCGTGGGCTTGCGACAGAAGGATACCGCGTCGCGGTAGTGGATATTCAAAGCGATAAAGCCGCCAGCGTCGCGCAGGAAATTAACGCCGAGTTTGGCGAAGGCACCGCCTACGGTTTTGGCGCAGATGCCACCAGCGAGCAGAGCGTGCTGGCGTTATCGCGCGGAGTGGATGAAATATTTGGCCGCGTCGATCTGCTGGTTTACAGCGCGGGTATCGCTAAAGCCGCGTTTATCAGCGACTTTCAGCTTGGGGATTTCGACCGCTCGCTGCAAGTGAATCTGGTTGGCTACTTCCTCTGCGCACGTGAATTCTCACGCCTGATGATCCGCGATGGCGTTCAGGGGCGCATTATCCAGATCAACTCCAAATCAGGGAAAGTGGGCAGTAAACACAACTCAGGTTATAGCGCGGCAAAATTTGGCGGCGTGGGCCTAACCCAGTCGCTGGCGCTGGATCTGGCGGAATACGGGATTACCGTGCATTCGTTGATGCTCGGTAATCTGCTGAAATCACCGATGTTTCAGTCGTTATTGCCGCAATATGCGACCAAGCTTGGCCTTAAGCCAGACGAAGTTGAGCAGTATTACATTGATAAGGTTCCGCTCAAGCGCGGCTGCGATTATCAGGACGTGTTGAATATGCTGCTGTTTTACGCCAGCCCGAAAGCCTCTTACTGCACAGGGCAGTCCATCAACGTCACCGGCGGTCAGGTGATGTTTTAATGTTGAATTGCCGGATGGCGACTGCGCTTATCCGGCAAAATCAAAGGAGTACATATGGTTTCCGCACTGATTACCGTCGCCGCTATCGCCTGGTGTTTGCAACTGGCGCTTGGCGGCTGGCAAATATCCCGCTTTAACCGGGCGTTTGATAAACTCTGCCAACGGGGTCGGGTTGGCGTCGGTCGTTCCGGCGGACGGTTTAAACCACGCGTGGTGGTCGCCATCGCGCTGGATGAGCGGCAACGGGTTACCGATACGTTGTTTATGAAAGGTCTTACGGTATTCGCCAGACCCGGCAAAATTGCCACAATAATGGGCAAACATCTTGATGATTTACAGCCTGATGTGATCTTTCCCCATGATCCGTTAGCACAGAATGCACTATCATTGGCGCTTAAACTGAAACATGGGTAATTTCGTTGTGAATGCTAATAGCTTGCGAAATTATCATTTTGCAACCTATTAAGTCAGGGTAATCACGCCTATGAAACCTCGTCAGCGTCAGGCTGCCATACTGGAGCATCTGCAAAAGCAGGGAAAATGCTCGGTTGAAGAACTGGCCCACTACTTTGACACGACCGGCACGACCATTCGCAAAGACCTGGTCATTCTGGAAAATGCCGGAACCGTCATTCGTACCTATGGCGGCGTAGTATTAAATAAAGACGAATCCGACCCGCCAATCGATCATAAAACGCTAATCAATACGCATAAAAAAGAGCAGATTGCCGAAGCCGCCGTCCGTTTTATACACGATGGCGACTCTATTATTCTGGATGCGGGTAGCACCGTATTGCAGATGGTGCCGATGCTCACACGCTTTAGCAACATCACCGTCATGACCAACAGTCTGCACATTGTTAACGCCCTTTCGGAGCTGGACAACGAGCAAACCATCCTGATGCCCGGCGGGACCTTTCGCAAAAAATCTGCGTCATTTCACGGTCAGCTGGCAGAAAACGCCTTTGAGCAGTTCAGCTTTGATAAACTCTTCATGGGAACCGACGGCATTGACCTCAATGCCGGCGTGACCACCTTTAATGAGGTGTTTAGCGTCAGTAAAGCGATGTGTAATGCTGCTCGTGAAGTGATTCTGATGGCTGACTCGTCAAAATTCGGGCGCAAAAGCCCCAATGTTGTGTGCAGTCTGGAAAGCGTCGACAAGCTGATTACCGATGCGGGTATCGACCCTGCGTTTCGTCAGGCGCTGGAAGCAAAAGGGATTGAAGTAATCATAACCGGAGAAACCAATGAGTGATGCACTACTGAACGCGGGCCGCCAGACGTTAATGCTGGAACTACAGGAAGCCAGCCGACTGCCTGAGCGGCTGGGCGATGATTTTGTCCGTGCCGCCAATACTATCATCCACTGCGAAGGCAAAGTGATCGTCTCCGGGATTGGAAAATCTGGCCATATTGGCAAAAAAATCGCAGCGACCCTCGCCAGTACCGGCACGCCCGCCTTTTTTGTGCATCCGGCGGAAGCGCTGCACGGTGACTTAGGGATGATCGAAAGCCGCGATGTCATGCTATTTATCTCTTACTCCGGCGGCGCAAAAGAGCTGGATCTCATCATCCCACGCCTGGAAGACAAATCCGTCGCCCTGCTGGCAATGACCGGAAAACCGACTTCACCGTTGGGTCTGGCCGCCAAAGCCGTGCTGGATATTTCCGTTGAGCGCGAAGCCTGCCCGATGCGTCTGGCACCAACGTCCAGCACCGTGAACACTTTAATGATGGGTGACGCACTGGCAATCGCCGTAATGCAGGCGCGCGGCTTTAACGAGGAAGATTTTGCCCGCTCGCATCCGGCAGGTGCGCTGGGCGCTCGTCTGTTAAATAAAGTGCATCATCTGATGCGCCGTGACGATGCCATTCCGCAGGTGACGCTTACCACCAGCGTCATGGACGCAATGCTGGAACTCAGCCGCACGGGTCTTGGCCTGGTGGCGGTCTGCGACGACGCGTCACTGGTGAAAGGGGTCTTTACCGACGGCGACCTGCGCCGCTGGCTGGTTGGCGGCGGAGCGCTCACCACTCAGGTTAGCGAAGCAATGACCCATAATGGCATTACGTTGCAGGCGCAGAGCCGCGCGATTGATGCCAAAGAGATCCTGATGAAGCGCAAAATCACTGCCGCACCGGTGGTAGATGAAAACGGTAAACTCACCGGTGCTATCAACCTGCAGGATTTCTATCAGGCCGGTATTATCTAATCCTTCAGCCCCAGACGTTTCGCCAGCCGGTGCAGGTTGGCGACGTCTGTTTCCAGCGCTCGCGCACTTGCCGCCCAACTATGGTTATTTTGCGCCAGTGCCCGACGGATCATTTCCCGCTGGAAAGACTCTGTTGCCTCACGCAGGCTGTGATGCTGTGGGATCTCCGCAACAACTTCTGCCGCCTGCGGAGCCGGACCTTCATCCAGCAGGGCAAAATGCTGCGCCTCCAGTACCACTTCATCCCCTGCCCTGGTCGCCCTTGCCAGAACCACCGCCCGGTGAATGGCATGTTCCAGCTCGCGCACGTTTCCAGGCCAGCCATAATTCAGCAGATGGCTACGCGCGCCGGGGCTTAACACTACGCGGGAAAGCCCCAGCCGCAGCCGACATTGCTCGCAAAAATAGCCGGCCAGCAGCACCACATCTTCGCCGCGTTCGCGAAGAGGCGGTACGGAAAGGGGAAAGACGCTCAGACGGTGGAACAGATCCGCACGGAAATTTCCGGCCAGCACCTCTTCGCGTAAATCACGGTTCGTCGCCGCCAGCACCCGCACATCCACGCGCAGACTGCGATCGTCACCCACACGCTGAATATCACCGTACTGCAATACGCGCAGCAGCTTAGCCTGTAGTGCTAACGAGAGTTCGCCAATCTCATCAAGAAACAGCGTCCCATTGTCGGCCATTTCAAACTTACCGCTACGATTGCTGATAGCCCCGGTAAACGCGCCTTTTACGTGCCCAAACAGCTCACTTTCGGCTACGGTTTCCGGCAACGCCGCGCAGTTCAGATACACCAACGGGTTTACCGCGCGCGGCGAACCTTCATGGATAGCTTTAGCCACCAGCTCCTTCCCGGTCCCCGTTTCGCCGCTAATCAGTACGTTGAGATCGGACCCTGCCACAATCTCAATCTCTTTTTTCAACTGCATCATATTGGGCGACAGGCCAATCATCTGCGTTTCAGTCACCTGCTCGAAAGCCGTTGATGAGCCTGGCAACATATTCTGGCTTTCCAGTTGTTCAATCAGCAGCGCATTGCTCAGCGCGCCCGCCGCCAGCGCGGCAATCAGTCTAAGCTCTTCATCGCTGAAAACATCGAACTGATCGGGCTCCATGCCATCCAGGGTTAACGCGCCAATCAGATTTTGACCGGCGAACAGCGGTAAGCCAATGCAGGCGTGTACCTTCAGGCTTTCCTGCCCCGGAATCAGCCCATCGTAAGGGTCTGGCAAATCGCTGTCGGCAGGGAAACGAACCACGTCCCCGGCGCGGGCAATTGCCTCCAGACGCGGATGCCCCTCCAGGGTAAAGCGTCTGCCGAGAACATCCTGCGCCAGCCCATCGATCGCCAGCGGAATAAACTGTCGGGACTCATAGCGCAGCAATGCCGACGCGTCGCACTCCAGCACCTGGCGTAAGGTGGTTATCAGGCGTTGAAAACGGTCCTGATGTCCAATACCGCTTTGTAATTCAATGGCGATGCCCGCCAGCACGTTTACGGAAAAGCTCATGACTACCTCATTGTCATTTTGACAATTCATATTGTCATATTGACAATAAAATGAATAGTCATTTTGACTACCACCTAATAAGCATCAAACAATAAAACCTTTAAAATCAATAAAATAAAAAGTTGGCACGCAACCTGCAATAAGCAAAACATCTTTTTTAGAAAAACGCTGAATTAATTACTGAGGTTGCTATGTCTATTCTGGTTAAAAATAACATTCATTGGGTTGGCCAACGTGACTGGGAAGTTCGTGATTTCCACGGGACTGAATACAAAACGCTGCGCGGTAGCAGCTACAACAGCTATCTCATCCGTGAAGAAAAAAATGTCCTGATCGATACAGTAGACCACAAATTTAGCCGTGAATTCGTGCAGAACCTGCGCAGTGAAATTGACCTCGCGGATATCGACTACATCATCATTAACCACGCGGAAGAAGACCATGCCGGGGCGCTGACCGAGCTAATGTCCTGCATCCCGGATACGCCGATTTACTGCACAGCCAACGCCATTGACTCCATCAACGGGCACCACCATCACCCGGAGTGGAATTTCAACGTGGTGAAAACCGGTGATTCACTGGACATTGGTAACGGCAAACAGCTGATCTTCGTTGAAACGCCGATGCTGCACTGGCCTGACAGCATGATGACCTACATGACCGGCGACGCGGTGCTGTTCAGTAACGACGCCTTCGGTCAGCACTACTGCGACGAACGTCTGTTTAACGACGAAGTTGACCAGACCGAACTGTTCGAACAGTGCCAGCGTTACTACGCCAATATCCTGACGCCGTTCAGCCGTCTGGTTACACCGAAAATCACTGAGATCCTCGGCTTCAACCTGCCGGTCGATATGATTGCCACTTCTCACGGCGTGGTATGGCGCGACAACCCAACGCAAATCGTTGAGATGTACCTGAAATGGGCGGCGGATTACCAGGAAGACCGGATCACCATTTTCTACGACACCATGTCCAACAATACCCGCATGATGGCGGACGCCATTGCCCAGGGCATCAACGAAGTTGACCCGAACGTGGCGGTGAAAATCTTTAACGTCGCCCGTAGCGATAAAAACGAAGTTCTGACTAACGTCTTCCGCTCTAAAGGCGTGCTGGTCGGTACTTCGACGATGAACAATGTGATGATGCCGAAAATCGCGGGTCTCGTGGAAGAGATGACCGGCCTGCGTTTTCGTAACAAACGCGCCAGCGCTTTTGGCTCACACGGCTGGAGCGGCGGAGCGGTAGACCGTTTATCCACGCGCCTGCAGGATGCAGGTTTCGAGATGTCGCTGAGCCTCAAAGCCAAATGGCGTCCGGACCTGGATGCGTTGGAACTGTGCCGCCAGCACGGCCGTGAAATTGCTCGTCAGTGGGCGCTTGCTCCACTGCCGGAAACAACCGTGAAAGCAGCATCCAAAGAAGAAGAGTGCGCCTGCGCAGCAGCCGCAGCAGCCGATCTCGGTCCATGCATGCAATGCAGCGTGTGCCAGTGGATTTACGACCCGGCAAAAGGTGAACCGCTGCAGGATGTTGCGCCGGGAACGCCGTGGAGCGACGTGCCTGACAACTTCCTGTGCCCGGAATGTTCATTAGGTAAAGACGTCTTCGACGTACTGGCAACGGAGGCAAAATGAGCCGCGGAATTGTCATTATTGGTTCGGGCTTCGCTGCCCGCCAGTTAGTCAAAAATATCCGTAAGCAGGATGCAAATGTCCCGCTGACCCTGATTGCTGCGGACAGCATGGATGAGTACAACAAGCCCGATCTCAGCCATGTTATCAGTCAGTCGCAGCGTGCAGACGACCTCACCCGCCAGTCGGCGGGAGAGTTTGCCGAACAGTTTAATTTACGCCTGTTCCCGCACACCTGGGTAACCGACATCGACGCTGATGCTCACGTAGTGAAAAGCCAGGATCATCAGTGGCAGTACGACAAGCTGGTACTGGCGACGGGCGCTTCAGCCTTTGTACCGCCCGTTACCGGACGTGAGTTAATGCTCACGTTGAACAGTCAACAAGAGTACCGCGCCTGTGAAACGCAGCTGCGCGACGCACAGCGGGTACTGATTGTCGGCGGCGGCTTGATTGGCAGCGAACTGGCGATGGATTTCTGTCGTGCCGGTAAAGCGGTGACGCTTATCGACAACGCCGCCAGCATTCTGGCTTCGCTGATGCCGCCGGAAGTCAGCAGTCGCTTACAGCATCGTCTGACCGATATGGGTGTACATCTGCTGCTGAAATCGCAGCTTCAGGGGCTGGAGAAAACGGCGTCGGGTATTCGCGCCACGCTCGATCGTAGCCGCAGCGTAGAGGTCGATGCGGTGATCGCCGCAACCGGTCTGCGCCCGGAAACTGCATTGGCACGCCGCGCCGGATTGAACATCAACCGTGGCGTCTGCGTCGACAGCTACCTGCAAACCAGCCATCCGGATATTTACGCGCTCGGCGACTGTGCGGAAATTAACGGTCAGGTACTTCCGTTCCTGCAACCGATTCAACTGAGCGCCATGTATCTGGCGAAAAACCTGCTCGGCGGCAATACGCCGTTGAAGCTGCCTGCCATGCTGGTAAAAGTCAAAACGCCGGAACTGCCATTGCATTTGGCCGGGGAAACCCAGCGCCGCGATTTGAACTGGCAAATTGCCGCCGAAACGCAGGGGATGGTCGCCAGAGGGATGAACGACGAAGGTCAGCTGTGCGCCTTCGTCGTCAGTGAAGACCGCATGAAAGAGGCCTTTGCGTTGCTGAAAACGTTGCCCGTGTAAATCGTGATGCCGGATGGCGGCTTTGCTTTATCCGGCTACGCTGCTACTGATTTATTAACCTCACGCACATGGATGTGCGTTGCCATTTGTCGGTATGCCCCGACATGTTTTTCTTGCCCCGCCAGTCCCGGGGCTTTTTTTATTTTTGTGCCAACGCTCGCGCCGCGGCAATCACGCCTTGCCCCAACGACAACCCACCGTCGCCCGCCGGTAAACGCTGCGGGAACAGTAAAGTAAAATCATGCAGATAAATAGCCAGACGGGCTGACAATAAACGGTTATGCATCACACCGCCGCTAAATACTAACGTCTTGATTCCACGCGCTTCGGCCTGCTCTCGCATCAGAGTAGCAAACCCACGCGCCAGCGCGTCGTGAAACGCCCACGCTCTTTCCGCTGGTTTGGCCTGCCAGTTCAGCCATTGCTGCCAAAAAACCGCTAAGTCCAGTTCATTGCCATCAAGCGGCACCGTGACAGGGTGATCAACATCATCACACTGCGATGCCAGCGCCTCCAGCGCGCAGGCCGCTTCTCCTTCATAACTCAACGAGTCCGGCGCACATTGCAGCGCAGCGGCAACGGCGTCAAACAACCGTCCGCACGATGACGCCAGCGGAGCGTTGATCCCCCGTTCAATAGCGCGCGCCAGCACATTCCAGCTTTGATGCTGCAGCGCAGATGTTTCCGGATAACGCTGCCAGTCAGGAACAAAACGCAGGCACTGCGCGAGCAGGTTACGCCACGGCTGTTTTGCCGCCAGATCGCCGCCCGCCAGCGCTACCGCAGGTAAGCCGCCAAGGTGTTCGCATTCACGATAGTTGACCCGCAAACACTCTCCCCCCCACAGCGCGCCGTTTTCCCCCATGCCGATACCGTCTAACGTCAGAGCAATCACGTCGCCACCGTCGAGCGGCCAGCCGTGCTCGGCAAGACACGCAGCGGCATGCGCATGGTGATGCAGCGCCGTTTCAACTGGCAGCTCCATTTCGCTGGCCCACTGGCTGGAAACATAGCCAGGGTGTGCATCGTGCACAATACGCTGCGGCGTAAAGTCATAAATGCTCTGGATCAGGCGCAGCGCATCACGCCACTGCTGCTGAATGCCGTCATCGCTGAGATCGCCCAAATGCTGGCTGATAACCGCCTGTTCGCCACGCATCAGACAGAAAGTATTTTTCAGATCCGCGCCTAAACACAGCATCGGCGGCACATCGCGAAATCCTGGCGGCAGTGCTACCGCATCCGGTACGTAACCTCGGGAACGACGCAGCATTTCCCCACTTTCACGCACCACCGAGTCATCCATCCGCTGCACAATTTCGCGGTTATGCAGCAGGAAACCGTCAGCAATGTCGCGTAAATCTTCCAGCGCCTGCGCGTTGGTAATGGCCGGAGGCCTGCCGCTGAGATTGCCGGAGGTCATCACCAGTGGGCAATTCATCTCTTGTAAAAGTAAATGCTGTAACGGATTCGCGGGCAGCATGACGCCAACCTCCGTTAACCCTGGCGCAATTCCTTCGCTCAATGCCGCGACATAGCGCTTCTTTACCAGCACGATCGGCGCGGCAGGGGTAGTCAGCAAACGACGAGCGGGTTCAGGTAGCCCGTCATCACCTGGCAGCATTACCGCCAGAGGTTTTGCCGGACGGCGTTTGCGCAACCTGAGCAACGCTATGGCATCATCATTTCGCGCATCACACACCAGATGAAACCCGCCAATGCCTTTAACGGCCACAATACCGCCTGCTTTCAGCCGCGATACCGCCGCCTGCAACGCCTCTTCTTTCTCCGCCCGCTCATCCGCGCTGAACCACTCAAGATGAGGGCCGCAGGCCGGACAGGCAACGGGCTGGGCATGGAAGCGACGATCATACGGGTCGCGATACTCTTTATCGCATTGCGCACAGAGTGGGAACGACGCCATCACAGTGAACGGCCGGTCATAGGGCATGGCGCGGATAATCGTAAAACGTGGACCACAGTGGGTGCAGTTGATAAAGGGGTATCGGTAGCGACGTTCGCCGGGGGTGTTCATTTCAACAAGGCATTCGGGACAGGTCGCGGCGTCAGGAACGATTTGCGTATTCATCGTACCGCCAGCACTTTGACGAATCGAGAAATCGGCAGGCTGCTGCGTCCAGGCGAATGGTTCGCTCTCAACGCTGTCAATACGCGCCAGCGGTGGGCAGTGTTGATGCAACTGTGCAATAAACTCCGCCGGATCTTCCTGTACACGCACAACCACACCGTCACCGTCGTTACACACATCGCCATGCAGTTGTAACCGCTGCGCCAGTTGCCAGACGTAGGGGCGAAATCCGACACCCTGTACCTTACCGCGAATACGCAGTTGTACGCCGGAGTGGTTGTTTATTGTCATTAAGTAGTCCCGCAGTCATCTATCCCCGTAGGCCGGATAAGGCAAAGCCGCCATCCGGCATAAGTACTGCCGTATTTTACGCGGATTTTCAGATATCAGAACAGCAAAGATGCGGTGGAATCCAGCGCCGCGCGACGGCGTTTTTCCGCGCTCAATTGCTCAAGCTTATTGCGATCCACATAAATCAGCGCGTGAGTCGGGCAGACTTCCATACAGGCAGGGCCGGCCTCACGGTGGTGGCACAGCTCGCACTTATTAGCTTCTGCTTTTTCTGCACGGACGTTCAGACCCGCGCCGCTGTTACGCACAACCGGGCGCACAACCACTTCCATTGCGCCATAAGGGCACGCCACAACGCAGGTTTTACACCCAATGCAGCGTTCCTGCATCACGTGGACAAAGCCTTTATCACGGCTGATAGCACCGTTCGGGCAGACGTTAGCGCACGGCGCGTCTTCGCACTGGCGGCACAGCGTCGCCGTGGAGACATTAACGCCTTTGATGACGTGAATGCGGGGTAAAAAAGTTTCAGGGGTCAGCGATGCGCAGTCCTGGTTATCCTGATGGGATACCACGCAGGCCACTTCACAGGTACGGCAACCAATGCATTTATTGGCGTCTGCAATGATGAAACGGTTCATCAATTTCTCCAGCAATGACAGAATATCTGCCGAAGCATTCACAAATCGTGCCAGGTTTTAATTGACTGTTATTAAAGGTTTTTTATTCTGACGAATGCAGGAAAGGCGTGTCATCGTCACTAGTGACGATGACAAATGACAGCCGTCAGCGCAAGACAAGCGGCGCAACAGAGTCGCGTTGGATGAGTTCGCCGGTGAAGGTTTTTGGCGGCGTAAATGCCCCGTCATCCAGCATAAAGATCAGACGTCCAATCGTTTCCTGAATCATTTCCGTCACCGGTATTTTGACGCTGGAAAGCGCCGGAATAGTGTATGGCGCGAGGGCGATATCATCGAAGCCAATCACCGACACCTGCGCAGGAACGCGCACGCCATGCACGTGCAACTGCTTCATCGCGCCGATCGCCATATCGTCATTACTGGCCACCAGCGCGGTGAATTTGACCTTGCGCGAAAGTAAAGTATCCACACCCGCTGCGCCGCAGGCCGGCGTCCATTTCCCGTTAACAATCAGATCATTGTTTAGCGGGATACCATGATGCGCCAGCGCGTCTTTATAGCCTGAAAGTCGCTCCACGCCGGTAGGGGAATCCATTGAACCGGTAATAAATCCAATCTCTTTATGCCCGGCGGCAATGAGCTGAGTAACGGCGTTGAAGCTGGTTTGCTTTTGATCGCACCACACGCTGTGGCTACTGTTTTTCCGCAAGCGTCGATTAAGCACCATAATCGGCTGGCTGTGGGCGTCGATGATATCGTCTATCTCATCCACGCTGAGAAAACGCGGATAGATCATAATCGCGTCACAGCGCAGGTCGAGCAGGTACTGGATCGCCTGGCGCTCTTCCTCAGCGCTGTGTTTACCGTCAGCCAGTAACAGCTGGCGTCCTTTATCTTCCGCCATCCGCGCGGTATGAAACAGCAGCTCGCTGAAATAGACGCCGTGATAAAGGGTATTTGTTACCACCAGACCCAGCGTCTGTGTGGTTTTCGCTGCGAGACTGCGCGCCAGCAAGTTTGGGCGGTAACCACTCTCTTCAATGGCCTGAAACACGCGGTCTTTGGTCTCCTGGCTGACATAGCCGTTTCCGGAAAGCACCCGGGAAACGGTCGCTTTCGACACCCCGGCACGCTTCGCCACCTCCAGCATCGTGGTCATATTACTCATCCCTATTCTCTCAATGTGACGCAGTGTACTGCACCGTTTCGCCGCTGTCCTTGCTGCTAAATCGCAGACGCTGACATCTGGTGATCGGAGTCACAATTACAAAAAGTGATCAAAATTAAATCTTGCTCATTATTCATAATTTAAACATGATTTTGTGGAACCGGTTTCCTATCTGTGTTTCATTCACTCAGAAAAGCGACCAACGTAAACGGATAAAACATAACGTACTCTACTGATAAAACAGGATTAAATCCGATGTCCAAGAATTATGCAGCGCTGGCGCGCTCCGTTGTGACGGCTCTGGGAGGCGTCGACAACATCACAGCAGTAACCCACTGCATGACCCGTTTGCGTTTCGTTATCAAAGATGACTCGCAGGTCGACAGCGCGACGCTGAAGACGCTCTCTGGCGTGCTCGGCGTGGTGCGTAACGATAATCAGTGCCAGGTGATTATCGGCAACACCGTTTCGCAGGCGTATCGTGAAGTGGTCAGCCTGTTGCCTGCCAACATGCAACCTGCTGAGCCGCAAACCAAACCCCGACTGACGCTGAAGCGGATTGGCGCGGGGATCCTCGACGCGCTGATCGGCACCATGTCTCCGTTGATCCCGGCAATTATCGGCGGATCAATGCTCAAGCTGCTGGCGATGGTTCTGGAAATGACCGGCGTGCTGGTGAAAGGTTCGTCCACACTCACCATTCTGACCGTTATCGGCGACGGCGCATTTTTCTTCCTGCCGCTGATGGTCGCCGCTTCGGCAGCCATCAAATTCAAAACCAACATGTCGCTGGCTATCGCCATCGCAGGGGTACTGGTGCATCCCAGCTTTATCGACCTGATGGCGAAGGCCGCGCAGGGTGAACACGTTGAGTTCGCCCTGATCCCGGTGACGGCGGTGAAGTATACCTATACGGTGATCCCGGCACTGGTCATGACCTGGTGTCTGTCTTACATCGAACGCTGGGTCGATCGCATCACTCCGGCGGTGACCAAAAACTTCCTGAAACCGATGCTGATCGTACTGATCGCCGCCCCACTCGCCATCGTCATCATTGGCCCGGTAGGCATCTGGATCGGGAGTGCGATTTCCGCGCTGGTGTATACCATTCACGGCTATCTCGGCTGGCTGTCGGTAGCCATTATGGGCGCGCTGTGGCCGCTGCTGGTAATGACCGGTATGCACCGCGTCTTTACGCCAACCATCATTCAGACTATTGCCGAGACCGGAAAAGAAGGCATGGTGATGCCGTCTGAAATCGGCGCCAACTTGTCATTAGGCGGTTCATCGCTGGCAGTAGCATGGAAAACTAAAAACCCGGAGTTGCGTCAGACGGCGTTAGCGGCAGCTGCCTCAGCCATTATGGCGGGTATTTCCGAACCTGCGCTGTATGGCGTGGCGATCCGCCTGAAACGTCCGCTGATTGCGAGCCTTATCAGCGGCTTTATCTGCGGCGCCGTTGCCGGAATGGCCGGACTGGCAAGCCACTCCATGGCGGCTCCGGGCCTGTTCACCAGCGTACAGTTTTTCGATCCGGCCAATCCGATGACCATCGTCTGGGTATTTGGCGTGATGGCGCTGGCAGTAGTGCTTTCCTTTGTATTAACACTGATTCTCGGCTTTGAAGATATTCCTGTCGAAGATGCAGCCGCGCAGGCCAGAAAAAATCAGGCCGCACAACCGGGCAATATCAATGGAGCCAGCATTTGACTGGTATCAACTGAGGTTAATTATGTCTGTTTTTCCGCAAGGATTTTTATGGGGCGGCGCACTGGCCGCCAACCAGTCTGAAGGGGCATACCGGGAAGGCGGCAAAGGGCTGACCACCGTCGATATGATCCCTCACGGCGCACACCGGATGCCCGTCAAACTGGGTCAGGAAAAGCGCTTTACGCTTCAGGATGACGAGTTTTATCCCAGCCATCAGGCGATCGACTTTTATCATCGCTATAAAGAAGATATCGCGCTGATGGCGGAAATGGGGTTTACGGTTTTTCGTACTTCCATTGCCTGGAGCCGTCTCTACCCTAACGGCGATGAACTGACGCCGAATGAAGAGGGTATCGCGTTTTACCACAGCGTGTTTGCCGAGTGTAAAAAATACGGAATTGAGCCGTTGGTCACGCTGTGCCATTTCGATGTGCCAATGCATCTGGTCACCGAGTACGGCTCCTGGCGTAACCGCAAAATGGTGGAGTTCTTTACCCGCTACGCCCGTACCTGCTTCGAGGCGTTCGACGGTCTGGTGAAGTACTGGCTGACCTTCAACGAAATCAACATTATGCTGCACAGTCCCTTTTCTGGCGCCGGGCTGGTATTTGAAGAAGGTGAAAATCAGGATCAGGTTAAATACCAGGCCGCGCACCACGAACTAATAGCCAGCGCCCTGGCGACTAAAATTGCCCATGAAATTAATCCGCAAAACCAGGTCGGTTGTATGCTGGCTGGCGGCAATTTTTATCCTTACTCCTGTAAACCGGAAGATGTATGGACCGCGCTGGAAAAAGACCGCGAAAACCTGTTCTTTATTGATGTGCAGGCGCGCGGGGCTTACCCCGCTTACTCTGCCCGTGTGTTTCGCGAAAAAGGCGTGGTGATAGAAAAAGCCCCGGAAGATGACGACATCCTGAAAAACACCGTCGATTTTGTCTCGTTTAGCTACTACGCATCGCGCTGTGCCTCTGCTGAAATGAACACCGGCAATACCAGCGCCGCCAACGTGGTGAAATCGCTGCGTAATCCATATATTGCCACCAGCGAATGGGGCTGGGGCATCGATCCGCTCGGTCTGCGCATTACCATGAACATGATGTATGACCGCTACCAGAAACCGCTGTTTCTGGTGGAAAACGGGCTGGGGGCGAAAGATGAAATCGATGCTAACGGCGAGATCAATGACGACTATCGCATCAGCTATTTACGCGAGCACATTCGCGCCATGGCAGACGCTATTGAGGATGGCGTGCCGCTGATGGGTTACACCACCTGGGGCTGTATTGATCTGGTTTCTGCCTCAACCGGTGAGATGAGCAAACGCTACGGTTTTGTGTATGTGGACCGCGATGACGCGGGTAACGGCACGCTGGCGCGCACCCGCAAGAAATCATTCTGGTGGTACAAAAAAGTGATCGCCAGCAACGGTACCGATCTGGCCTGACGGGCCTGCCGGAGGGGTCTACAGCCCTCCGGCAGAAGTACGTATTTTCATTTCATTTATTGCATTCAAAATGTGGAATCATCCTTCCAGTTTCAGGTTTGCTCGCGCCCTTTTTTACTGGCATTTTATTCAGTAGTTTTTAATCCTGGCCGTTCACCACAAGGAAACGTGTATGACTGATAAAAATGGCAAAATAGCAGTGGCTATCACCAAACCCGTACGTCGTTTGAAAGTCGGCTATGTCAGAAAACGCCATGAAGATCCCAAAACGGGTTTCACGCGACGAATCAGTCGGCACGCTTCACTCACGCTGAACGGTGACTGGCTGGAACAAGCTGGGTTTCCTACCGGTACGGCAGTAAAAGTGTCAGTGATGCAGGGGAAATTAATTATTGAGCAGGCCATTGAGTGACGAGGATACGCAGGGAAACAGGCCGGATGTCGCTCACATCCGGCACTGATACGGTTTACTCTTCCGGCGCTTCCAGCTCGGAGAATCCGCCGTGTCCTTCCCAGCCAGCTAATCGCTGATAGACGGTATCAACCGCATCTTTAATCGGTTGTGTCATCGGGTAGTAAAAACCGACAATATCTGGCTGAATGCCAAGGAAAATTACCTCGCCTACGTCGTCTTTCAGTTGATCGACCAGGTAGTTCAGCGGCATGTTGTGGGTGGTCATCATGAACATCTCAGCAATATCATCAGGATCGATAATACGGATTTCACCGGGGTTTAGCCCCATGTCGGTGGCATCCACGATCAACAGACGCTGCGGGCGCAGTTCACGGATGGCGACGATGTCGTTCTCCGGCGCGCTACCGCCGTCGATGACAACCCATTGACCTTGAGGGTTTGCGGCACACATTTCGGCCAGCAGCGGACCCGCGCCGTCATCGCCCATCATGCTGTTACCTACACATAATAAAACGTCAGTCACGGTGTCTCCTCACCATCAGATAGATAGCGCTTTCCTGGTGGATATCGTGCAGCATGCTGAGCATCAGCTTGCTCCACTCCTGCTGCTGCGGGGTCTGCACGGCACGCGCATCATCGAACGCGCGCGCCAGCATTTGCACATGGTTGAAATCGATGACTATCTCACCATACTTCGGCACGCCTTCCATTTTCCGGCGAGCTTCACTGCCTTCGGCAAGCGTAGCAATCCACGCCAGATATTCATCCCACGGACAGGTTAACGCCGCTTCCAGGCAATCGATGATCCCAAGGTGGTGACCAATCGCCAGGCTGTAATAGACAACCTGCTGCGCCTCAGCGGGCGTTGCATCGTTCTCATCAATAAACTTACGGCTCAGTTGACTGAACACCACCGTTTCACTCATCGGATACGCGCCTCTTCGACAACATGATTAAGATGCGTGACGATCTCGGTCAGACGCGGATCGTTTTCCGCTTCCAGCCAGCGCGCCACCTGATGCTCGCCTTGCCCTAACTGCGTCATATAGTCATCAGCAATCTGGCGGCCATAGCGGTATCCCGCCAGACGGCGTGCTTCGCGGTCCACCTTCACACGCAGCGGCTGAACCATATCCGGATGCAGAATTTCCGCCGGCTGTTCGTCCAGTTCACCCGGCGCTCGCGCGTGAATTTTTTGTTCCAGCAGTCCCAGCGCCATGGCAAAGCCGTACAGCGTTGCCGCAGGCGTCGGCGGGCAACCAGGAATATACACGTCCACCGGTACGATTTTGTCCGTGCCGCCCCATACGCAGTATAAGTCGTGGAAGATACCGCCGCTGTTACCGCAGGCACCGTAAGAGATACAAATTTTCGGATCCGGGGCTGACTGCCAGGCGCGCAGTGCCGGAGAGCGCATGGCACGCGTTACCGCGCCGGTAAACAGCAGAATATCCGCATGGCGCGGCGACGGTACCACTTTGATACCAAAACGTTCGGCATCAAACAGCGGAGAAAGCGTGGCGAAAATTTCGATTTCACAGCCGTTGCAGCCGCCGCAGTCCACACGGTAAACGTACGCTGAACGCTTGATGCTTTTAAGCAGCGACGCTTTCATGCTGGCAATGGATTCATCCACCGTCATCGGCACTGGAATACCGTTGGCGTCACGTGGGCCTAATAAATTGCTCATCAGCTGGCCTCTTTCATATGGCGAGTCAGTTCAATACGGTCAGACGGCACCAGACATTTCTGGCGCTTACAATCCGGGCAGGTCTCAAAGCTTTCACGGTGGTTTTCCGCACGGCTGTCACCGTTGTGCTTCAGCAGCGCAATGGCGTAGTCGATCTCTTTTTGTACCGCAAACGGGCGGTTACAGACGCGGCAATTACACAGCGCAAAGCGGGACTGCTGCAGGAAATCCTCTTTCTTCCACACCGCTAGTTCATACTCCTGCGACAGTTTGATTGCCGCCGTCGGACAGACTTCTTCGCAGCGGGCGCAGAAGATGCAGCGACCGAGGTTGAACTGCCACGCCAGCTCATGGGTAACCAGATCGGTTTCTACCGTTAGCGCGTTCGACGGGCATGCATTCACACAGGCCGCACAGCCGATGCACTGCTGCGGATTATGTTCCGGTTTGCCACGGAAGTTTTTATCGACCGCAATCGGCTCCAGCGGATACGACGACGTCGGCGCCCCGGTTTTGATGACTTTTTTGATAAAGGTAAACATGGCGATTCCTTATTTCAGCGGCGAGTTTTTACGCTCGATGCTGTAGCGCTCAAGTTCTTTGTACGGCACGACTTTGCTCTTCTTCTTACGCACATCAACCACGGTCATACGGTCAGTACAGGAGTAGCAAGGGTCGAGGCTACCGATAATCAGCGGGGCATCGGAAACGGTATTGCCACGCAGCATGTAGCGCAGCGTCGGCCAGTTGGCGTAAGTCGCCGCACGGCAGCGCCAGCGATACAGTTTCTGGTTGTCGCCGGTCATGCTCCAGTGGATGTCATCTCCACGCGGCGCTTCAGCAAAGCCCAGTGCGAAACGGTGAGGAATATAGGTAAAGCCTTCCACCATCAGCGGGCCGCCCGGCAGGTTATCCAGACCAAAGTCGATCATATTCAGCGCGGTGTAGACTTCATTGATACGGACTTTCAGGCGAGAAATAACGTCGCAGCCCTGCTCGCTGTGAACTTCCATCGGCAGCAGACCATAACCGACAAACGGGTGATCGGCGCGGGTGTCACGTGCGTGGCCGCTGGCGCGAACCATCGGGCCGACGTTACTGAAGTCACGGGCAATTTCCGGATCCAGACGACCAATACCAACCGTACGCTGTTCCATGTTCGGCGTGCTGAGCAGCATATCGACCAGTTCCTGCACGTCACGACGCATCTGCTGCGCCAGTTGACGGGTCTGGATCATATCTTCTTTCAGCAGGTCACGACGAATACCGCCGATCAGGTTCAAACCGTAGGTTTTACGTGCCCCAGTGAGGATCTCCGCCATCTTCATCGACGTTTCACGCACGCGGAAGAACTGCATAAAGCCGGAGTCAAAACCGGTGAAGTGACAGGCCAGGCCGAGGTTCAGCAGGTGCGAGTGCAGACGCTCAACTTCCAGCAGAATGGCGCGTATCATCTGCGCACGTTCCGGCACCACGATGCCCATCGCATTCTCAACGGAGGTGGTATAAGCGGTGCTATGCGCAAAACCACAGATACCGCACACGCGATCCGACAGGAACGTGACTTCGTTATAACCCATACGGGTTTCCGCCAGTTTCTCCATGCCGCGGTGAACATAGAACAGACGGTAGTCGGCGTCGATGATGTTCTCGCCGTCAACGAACAGGCGGAAGTGACCGGGTTCATCGGAGGTGACGTGCAGCGGACCAATTGGCACCACGTTGTTTTTCTTGTCGCCCAGTTCGTTGATGAACTCGTAGGTTTCGGCATCGGTGGTTGGGGCCGGGCGCTGACGATAATCCATACTGTCTTTACGCAGTGGGTAGAGTTCGTCCGGCCAGTCATCCGGCAGTACCAGACGACGTTCATCCGGTAAACCTACCGGGATCAAACCGTACATATCGCGCACTTCGCGCTCGCCCCAGACTGCAGCCGGAACGCGCGGCGTGACGGACGGAAACTCCAGCTTATTGGCATCGACCTCAACGCGGACGGTTATCCAGCACTTGGTGCCCTGCTCCATCGACATCACGTAATAAACGGCGTAATGACCGCACAGCTGACGTTCGTCGTTACCAAACAGCACGGATAACCAGCCGCCCTGTTTGTAGTACAGGAACTCCACCACTTCCGGCAGGTAGTTCACCTTGACGGTGATCGTCAGCTGATCTTTGGTCTGCCAGGCTTCATCCAGCACCACGCCCGGAAAGGCCTGGTGCAGCGCAGCGAGATATTGTTGACCTAATTTTTCTTCAGACATGCTCAAACTCTCTTAAATCACGCCACCAGCAAGGAGACGAACGCTAAAAACGCAAACCCAAAACCGGCCCAGGTCACGCGTGAAGTGGCGCAAAAACGCAGACGCGCCATGCTGTTTTCGAACAGGGCGATGACCAGCACGCCGAGGACCAGCTTGACGACGGCAATCACCAGCGCCAGCAGCAGTCCACCGGCGGTGAAGGTTTCCATCTGTCCCCACGGCAGGAACACGCCAACGAACATTTGCAGAACGACCAGCTGTTTGAGGCTAATGCCCCACTTCAGCACGGCAAAACCGCTGCCGCTGTATTCGGTCAATGGACCTTCCTGCAGCTCCTGCTCTGCTTCCGCCAGATCGAACGGCAGTTTGCCCATTTCGATAAAGGTGGCGAAAGCACAGGCGCACAGTGCCAGAATCAGCGGAATGCTGCGCGCAGCAGGCCAGTGATAAATGGTATCGGCGATATTGCTGATATGGGTTGAACCCGCAACCTGTGCCGCTACCCACAGCCCCAGCAGCAGGATAGGTTCAACCAGCACGCCGAGCATCGCTTCACGGCTGGCGCCAATGGCGGTAAACGGGCTACCGGTATCCAGTCCCGCGATAGAGAAGAAGAAACGGGCGATGGCGAACAGGTAAATTAAGGTGATCAGATCGCCCAGTTGTGGCAGCGGCGAGCCAACGGTCACTACCGGCAACGCAGTGGCGATAGTCAGCATCACGCCCACCATCACAAACGGCGTCAGGCGGAAAACCCAGCTGGAATCCGCAGGCGCAATGCTCTGACGGCCCAGCAGTTTGATAATGTCGCGGTATTCCTGCAAAACGCCCGGACCGCGGCGATTGTGCAAACGCGCACGCGCCACGCGGGTAACACCGGACAGCAGCGGCGCAACGGCAAACAGCACCAGCGCCTGAATTAACGGATATAAAACACTCATTCTCAGGCTCCTCGTGAAACCACAATCACCACCAGCACCGCCAGCTCAATCAGCGCCAGGCGACGGAACAGCACCGGTGCAGCCGCATTCTGCCAGCCCGGAACCAGTGATACCGGGTTCAGCCATTTACGCAGTTTGAGTACCGGGGCAAAGGCTTCTTTCACCGGCATGGCAAAACCGTGCGCGGTAATCACCATTGACTGCTCGTGATCGTAACCACACACCCATGCCGCACCGCGTGAACGCGACGGCAGACGGTTGCCTTTGAAAATGGCCATGATGATGAACGGCAGCAGCGGACACGCGATCAGCAGCAGCGTGATCATTGGCTGAGAAACGGTGGTGTTCGCGGTTTCCAACGGCAGCGGAACGGCAGAGGAGATCATCGGCAGCAGCCACGGCGCAGCAACGCCGCCAATCACGCAGCAGATAGCCAGCGCGACGACGCTCACTCCCATCAGGATTGGCGCGCAGCAGGCATTTTCAGCTTCCTTAGTGCGCGGTGCGCCAAGGAACGTAACGCCATAGACTTTCGCCATACACATCACCGCCAGCGCGCCGGTAATTGCCAGCCCTACCGCCAGCAACGGTCCTAACAGGCTACCGACAAACGCGCCGCTGTTGCCAAGCTTAAAGAAGGATTGGTAGATAACCCACTCACCGGCAAAACCGTTCAGCGGCGGCAGTGCGGCCATCGCCATCAGACCAACCAGCATCGCCAGCGAGATAACCGGCATACGTTTACCGATACCGCCCAGTTTTTCGATATCACGATGACCGGTACGGAACCAGATGCTGCCTGCGCCCAGGAACAGAACGCTTTTGAACAGGCTGTGGTTTACCAGGTGGTACAGACCGCCGGTCAAACCCAGCGCAATCAGTGCCGGTTGATTCAGGGAGATTCCGGTCACGCCAGCGCCCAGACCCAGCAGAATAATGCCGATGTTTTCTAGCGTGTGGTACGCCAGCAGGCGCTGGATATTGTGTTCCATCAGCGCATACAGACCGCCAACAAACGCGGTGATCATGCCCAGCACCAGCAGCGTAATCCCCCACCACAGCGGCGCGTTACCGCCCAGCAGCGACAGGGAGAGAATACCCAGCAGACCAACCTTCATGACGACGGTAGAGAACAGCGCAGCAGCCGGTGCGCTGGCATTGGCGTGTGCCTGTGGCACCCAACCGTGGAGCGGAATAATCCCGGCCAGCAGGCCAAAACCTGCCACGCCCAGCAGCCAGATGTCAGATCCGAGCGGCAGTTCCTGGGTGCGCAGGTCTAGCAGACGCAGCTCCAGCGTGCCGTAACGTTGCCACACCAGGTAGCAGGCGACCGCCAGCAGCAGCGTACCAATACGCCCCAACGCAAACCACAGTTTGCCTTCTTTACTGCATCCGGTGAGGAACACGGCACACAGCGCCATGATTTCCGCCATCACCACCAGCGTACCGAGGTTGCTGGCAACCACCGCACATACCGCCGCGGCCATCAGCAAATTCACCAGTAGGCCGTTAGCTTTCACCTGCGGATGACGATGCCAGTCAATGTTGTACAGGCTGACAAACAGGCCGCACAGGCCCAGCGTAATCAGCCAGATAGCGTTCAGCGGCGTGACTTGCAGACTGTGGCCGATAAACGGCATCACGCCGCTAATCGCAACGGCGCGGGTCAGTACGAGAAACCCCGCAGCCGCCGTACACAGGCTGCCCACCGCACCGCCAACCCCGGCAATCCAGCCGCTCAGCGGTTTATGAAACGAAAACAGAAATGCCAGAACCGCAGCCGCTGTAAACCAGGCCACGCCGCTGTTAATTAGTGAAATTGCGCTCATTTTGCATCTCCACTCTGAGCCTGCTGAAACAAGGTGAGATCGCCGAAATCGGTATTGAAAGTCAGCTCACGCTTACGTTTGCTGGCGCGGGCGATATCCATGTTGCTCACCAGATGCAGGGCTTTGGTTGGGCACATGCGTACACAGGCCGGACCAAGCTCATCAAAACTGCACAGATCGCATTTCACCGCGATGGCGCGAACGCCCGGAACCCAATCCAGCAGCGTGCTCACGCGGGCAGGCGCTGGCGGAGCCGGAGGCGCTTTTGGCGTATTGGCGTTTGCCGGGATATGCAGCGGACGGCTACCGGAAAACTCAATTGCGCCAAACGGACAAGCAATCCCGCACAGTTTGCAGCTTACGCACAGGCTTTCATTCAGTTGCACGGCACCATCAACGCGATTAATCGCATTAACCGGACAAACGGTGGCGCAAGGCGCATCTTCACACTGGTGGCAAAGCTGCGGGGCGGATTCTTTTTCATTTAACATCACTTTCAGGCGCGGCATTGACTGCAGGCCATGCTGGCGATGTGTCTCTGAGCAGGCGGCTTCACAGGTGTGGCAGCCGATACAAAGAGTGGAGTCAGCAATTACAAAACGATTCACCAGGCATTCCTCAGGTGATAGTCATTTTTGACGAAAACATGTCTGGTAAATGTCATTTCGACATTTTTCGACATGCCCATTCCCTAAACTGTCGTGACGCAATATGAAAGCGCATCATGACAAAAGTGGGCAGCACCCGAGGCTTAAGCCGGGCTGTGTCCCTCAACCAGTTGGCTTAAATTCACCGGCATATTGTTCTCAACCGCGGTGTAGAGGCTGTCGTAGACGGTGGCGATTTTTTCGAGATAGTGCTCCAGCACCTGCTCGCGATCGCGGTTGCTGATACGCTCATCGACTTTACCGTCGATGGTCAACTCTGCCCGTGCAATCAGTTGTTTATCATCACCATCTTTCGTTTCAACGTAGTATTCGATGGTGTGGCTGTTAAAGCCGTCCGCCAGCGTGACGTAGATAGTGAAGTGTTCAAAAAGGACGAAGCAGAGATCCTTGTCCGGTGCGCAGCTCATTGCATGATGCAAACGCGCTTTTGACAGGGTGATCCCCTGAACCAGCGAGTTACAGTAAATACGCCACTGGTCCTGTAGGCGACGGTGCCGTTCAGCGATGTAATCGGCTTTTTCGCTTATTTCCCAAATAGTCATGTCAGGTTACCCGTTTAGCAGAGATGAACACCCTTAAGCACATTTCATGCCAAAATTAAAATTCTTTATTTTCATATAGATAAAAAACATAAACCCGGTGACGACGTGTCATTTCGTCATCGTCGTCATTGTCACTCGCGGGAAATTTCAACCTGGCATGTTTATTGCTTTTAATATCGCAACTTCACAGGAGGCGGTATGCACGAAATAACCCTCTGCCAACGGGCACTGGAATTGATTGAACAACAGGCCACGCAATACGGTGCTCAGCGAGTAACTGGGGTCTGGCTCAAAATTGGCGCATTTTCTTGCGTAGAAACCAGCGCTCTCGCCTTTTGTTTTGATCTGGTATGCCGCGGGACCCTTGCAGAAGGTTGTAAACTCCACCTCGAAGAACAAGAAGCCGAATGTTGGTGCGAATCTTGTCAGCAATACGTCACCTTACTGACGCAACGCGTGCGCAGATGTCCGCAATGCAACAGCGATATGCTGAGAATTGTGGCCGATGACGGCTTACAGATTCGACGTATTGAAATAGATGAAACTCCAGCGCCGGATGCCGACGCCTAAGCGTCTTGTCCGGCCTACAGGAATGGCCTGAGTTGTTGGCCGGAAAAGACGAAGCCGCCATCCGGCAACAGATATACCGCAAGATAAAGATCAGGAGTGAGCGATGTGTACGACATGTGGTTGCGCTGAAGGCAACCTTTATATAGAGGGTGATGAGCATAATCCCCACTCGGCGTTTCGCAGCGCGCCATTTGCCCCGGCAGCTCGTCCGGCGCTGAACATAACCGGTGTGAAGACCTCCAGTTTCACGCCAAGCCAGACCGAAGAAGGCGATTTGCACTACGGTCACGGAGAAGCAGGCACCCACGCGCCAGGCATGAGCCAGCGTCGGATGCTGGAAGTGGAAATTGACGTGCTGGACAAAAACAACCGTCTGGCCGAGCGCAACCGCGCCCGCTTTGCTGCCCGTCAACATCTGGTGCTGAACCTTGTCTCAAGCCCTGGCTCCGGTAAAACCACGCTACTGACCGAAACGCTGATGAAGCTTAAAGACAGCGTGCCGTGCGCCGTGATTGAAGGCGACCAGCAGACGGTTAATGATGCCGCCCGTATTCGCGCCACAGGCACCCCAGCCATTCAGGTCAACACCGGTAAAGGCTGTCACCTCGACGCACAAATGATTGCTGACGCCGCGCCGCGTTTGCCGCTTGACGATAACGGTATTCTGTTCATTGAAAACGTCGGCAACCTGGTCTGCCCGGCCAGCTTCGACCTCGGCGAGCGCCATAAAGTGGCCGTGCTTTCAGTAACCGAAGGTGAAGACAAACCGCTGAAATACCCGCATATGTTTGCCGCCGCATCGCTGATGCTGCTCAACAAAGTGGATCTACTGCCGTACCTCAATTTTGACGTAGAGAAGTGCATCGCCAGCGCCCGGGAAGTGAACCCGGAAATTGAGATTATCCTGATTTCTGCCACCAGCGGCGAAGGCATGGATCAATGGCTCTCCTGGCTGGAGGCGCAGCGATGTGCATAGGTGTTCCGGGTCAAATCCGCACCATTGATGGCAACCAGGCTAAAGTCGACGTTTGCGGTATTCAGCGTGACGTCGACCTGACGCTGGTCGGAAGCTGCGATGAACATGGTCAACCTCGTCTGGGTCAGTGGGTACTGGTCCACGTCGGTTTTGCCATGAGCATCATTAATGAAGCTGAAGCGCGCGACACGCTCGACGCGCTGCAAAATATGTTTGACGTTGAGCCGGATGTCGGCGCATTGCTGTATGGCGAGGAAAAATAATGCGTTTTGTTGACGAATACCGCGCACCAGAACAGGTGATGCAGTTGATAGAGCACCTGTGTGAACGTGCCGCACTCCTCCCCTACACGGCTGAACGCCCGCTGCGCATCATGGAAGTTTGTGGTGGTCATACCCACGCTATCTTCAAGTTCGGTCTCGACCAGTTATTGCCTGAAAATGTCGAGTTTATTCATGGACCAGGCTGCCCGGTTTGCGTTCTGCCGATGGGCAGAATCGACAGCTGTGTTGAAATCGCCAGCCATCCAGAAGTGATTTTCTGCACCTTTGGCGATGCGATGCGCGTCCCGGGTAAACAAGGTTCTTTGCTACAAGCCAAAGCACGCGGCGCAGATATCCGCATCGTCTATTCACCGATGGATGCGCTGAAGCTGGCGCAGGAAAACCCAACGCGTAAGGTAGTGTTCTTTGGCCTGGGTTTTGAAACCACAATGCCAACCACCGCCATCACCCTGCAGCAGGCAAAACAGCGTAACGTGCAGAACTTTTACTTTTTCTGCCAGCACATCACGCTTATTCCTACGCTGCGCAGTCTGCTGGAGCAGCCGGACAACGGCATCGACGCCTTTTTAGCGCCAGGCCACGTCAGCATGGTGATTGGTACCGATGCCTATAACTTCATTGCGTCAGACTTCCATCGTCCGTTAGTGGTCGCCGGTTTCGAACCGCTCGATTTGCTGCAGGGCGTGGTGATGTTGATTGAACAGAAGATTGCCGAGCATAGTCAGGTCGAAAACCAGTACCGCCGCGTGGTGCCGGACGCCGGTAACGCGTTAGCGCAAAAGGCTATCGCCGACGTGTTCTGCGTCAATGGCGACAGTGAATGGCGCGGCCTGGGCGTAATTGAATCCTCTGGCGTTCACCTGACGCCAGACTATCAGCGTTTTGATGCCGAAGCGCATTTCCAGCCAGCGCCGCAGCAGGTGTATGACGATCCGCGCGCCCGTTGCGGAGAGGTATTGACCGGCCGATGCAAACCGCATCAGTGCCCGCTATTTGGCAAAACCTGTAACCCGGAGACCGCGTTTGGCGCCCTGATGGTCTCCTCAGAAGGCGCATGTGCCGCCTGGTATCAGTATCGTCAGCAGGAGTGTGAAGCATGAACAGCGTACAACTCGCCCACGGTAGCGGCGGTCAGGCTATGCAGCAGTTGATCAACAGTCTGTTTATGGAAGCTTTTGCTAATCCGTGGCTGGCAGAACAAGAGGATCAGGCACGTCTGGAACTGGCGCAGCTGGTGGCAGAAGGCGATCGTCTGGCATTTTCAACCGACAGCTATGTTATCGATCCGTTGTTCTTCCCGGGCGGCAATATCGGCAAGCTGGCTATTTGCGGTACGGCTAACGACGTAGCGGTCAGCGGCGCAATCCCGCGCTACCTCTCCTGTGGTTTTATCCTCGAAGAGGGTCTGCCGATGGAGACGCTGAAAACCGTCGTTAACAGCATGGCAGCAACCGCGCGCGAAGCGGGCATCGCCATCGTAACCGGCGATACCAAAGTCGTGCAGCGCGGCGCAGCAGACAAGCTGTTCATCAACACCGCCGGAATGGGGGCGATCCCCGCCAACATCCACTGGGGGGCACAGACCCTCAGCCCGGGCGATGTGCTGCTGGTCAGCGGTACGCTTGGCGATCACGGCGCAACTATCCTTAACCTGCGCGAACAGTTGGGTCTTGATGGTGAACTGGTCAGCGACTGCGCGGTATTAACGCCGCTTATCCAGACGCTACGTGATATTCCCGGCGTGAAGGCGCTGCGTGACGCGACCCGTGGCGGCGTGAATGCGGTAACGCATGAATTTGCCGCCTCATGCGGATTTGGTATTGAGCTGTCTGAAGCGGCCCTGCCCGTGAAGCCCGCGGTGCGCGGCGTTTGCGAACTGCTGGGTCTGGATGCGCTCAACTTTGCTAACGAGGGCAAGCTGGTGATTGCCGTTGAGCGCCAGGCGGCTGAAACGGCGCTTGCCGCGCTGCGCGCGCATCCGTTAGGGCGCGATGCCGCAATGATTGGTGAAGTGGTGGAACGCAAAGGTGTACGTCTTGCCGGACTCTACGGCGTGAAACGAACCCTCGATTTACCACACGCCGAGCCATTGCCTCGTATATGCTAATAGCCGGTTGGCAGCAAGCTGTAGGCCGGATAAGACACATTTGCGTCGACATCCGGCATTAACGATGCATTTTCGCCTGATGGCGCTTTGCCGATCGGGCCTACGGTTCGTGTAGCCGGACCAATCCGGCAATAAATTACGACTTATACCTATAATTCATTTACCGTTTTCGCACCGTTCTGCGGTGCTTTTCCTGGAAAAGCAATATGTCGTATACACCGATGAGTGACCTTGGACAGCAAGGCCTGTTCGATATTACTCGTACATTATTACAGCAGCCCGATCTCCCGTCTCTCAGCGAGGCGCTTTCGCAGCTGGTCAAGCGTTCAGCGCTGGCCGACTGTGCGGCTATTGTCTTGTGGCAGGCACAAACGCAGCGTGCGCGTTATTTTGCGACGCGTGAAAATGGTAAACCCATCGATTATGAAGACGAAACGGTGCTGGCGCATGGCCCGGTACGCCGTATTTTGTCTCGCCCCGATGCGCTGCACTGCAACTATCATGAGTTTACGGAAACCTGGCCGCAACTGGCCTCAGGCGGGCTGTATTCTGAATTTGGCCACTACTGTCTGTTGCCGCTGGCGGCAGATGGGCGAATCTTTGGCGGCTGCGAATTCATCCGTAATGAAGATCGGCCGTGGAGTGAAAAAGAGTACAACCGGCTGCAGACCTTCACGCAAATAGTCGGCGTTGTTGCTGAACAAATTCAAAGCAGGGTCAGCAACAACGTCGATTACGATTTACTGTGCCGCGAGCGCGACAACTTTCGCATCCTGGTCGCCATCACCAATGCGGTGCTCTCGCGTCTCGACATTGATGAACTGGTTAGCGAAGTCGCCAAGGAGATCCATCACTACTTCGACATTGATGCTATCAGCATCGTGTTACGCAGCGATCGCAAGAATAAACTCAGCATTTATTCCACCCATTATCTGGATGAACATCATCCGGCGCACGAACAAAGTGAGGTGGACGAAGCAGGCACACTCTCTGAACGGGTCTTCAAAAGCAAAGAGATGCTGCTGATTAACCTGAGTGAACGCGATACCCTTGCTCCTTACGAACGGATGCTGTTCGAAACCTGGGGCAACCAGCTACAGACTCTGTGCCTGCTGCCGCTGATGTCCGGCAATACTATGCTCGGCGTACTGAAGCTGGCGCAGTGCGAAGAGAAAGTGTTCACCACCGCCAACCTAAAACTACTGCGTCAAATCGCCGAACGCGTGGCGATCGCCGTAGATAACGCCCTCGCCTACCAGGAGATCCACCGCCTGAAGGAACGTCTGGTCGACGAAAACCTGGCGTTGACGGAACAACTCAACAACGTGGAGAGTGAGTTCGGCGAAATCATTGGCCGCAGCGAAGCGATGTACAGCGTACTCAAGCAGGTCGAAATGGTGGCGCAAAGCGACAGCACCGTCCTGATTCTGGGTGAAACCGGAACGGGTAAGGAGCTGATCGCGCGGGCAATTCACAACCTGAGCGGACGCAACGCCCGCCGAATGGTGAAAATGAACTGCGCGGCAATGCCTGCCGGATTGCTGGAAAGCGATCTGTTTGGCCATGAGCGCGGCGCGTTTACCGGGGCCAGCACGCAGCGGATTGGGCGTTTCGAACTGGCGGACAAAAGTTCGTTGTTCCTCGACGAAGTTGGCGACATGCCGCTGGAACTTCAGCCGAAGCTGCTGCGCGTTCTGCAGGAGCAGGAGTTTGAACGTCTGGGCAGCAATAAGCTGATCCAGACCGACGTTCGCTTGATCGCCGCCACCAACCGCGATCTGAAAAAGATGGTCGCCGATCGCGAGTTTCGTAACGATCTCTACTATCGGCTGAACGTCTTCCCGATCCATCTGCCGCCGCTGCGTGAGCGCCCGGAAGATATTCCGCTACTGGTGAAAGCCTTCACCTTTAAGATTGCCCGCCGGATGGGGCGCAATATCGACAGTATTCCCGCCGAAGCTCTGCGTACGCTGAGCAATATGGAATGGCCGGGTAACGTGCGTGAACTGGAAAACGTGGTAGAGCGCGCGGTTCTGCTCACCCGAGGCAACGTGCTGCAACTGTCCCTGCCGGATGTTGTCGCGTTGACGCCATCCACCCCACCAGTGGCGACCGAAGTCGCGCAGGACGGCGAAGATGAATATCAGCTGATAATGCGCGTGCTAAAAGAGACCAACGGCGTCGTTGCCGGTCCGAAAGGCGCGGCGCAAAGACTGGGGCTGAAACGCACAACGTTACTCTCACGCATGAAACGATTGGGCATTGATAAGGATGCACTGGTTTAGCCAGTGTGGTTATACTGGGTGATATCTCAACGAAAGGAGGCAGTATGGCGGTATCAGCACGTAATCAATTAACCGGTACGGTAAGCGCAGTCGCTACGGGCGCAGTGAATGATGAAGTTGAACTGACGCTGGCTGGCGGCGCAAAACTGGTCGCGATTGTAACCCATAGCAGCCAGCAGGCGTTGGGTCTGGCAAAAGGGAAAGAGGCAATTGCCCTGATTAAAGCGCCGTGGGTAACGCTGGCAACAGAAGACTGCGGCCTGAAGTTCTCCGCCCGTAACCAGTTTGCCGGTAGCGTTTCCCAGGTCACTGAAGGCGCAGTCAACGCCACGGTACATATCAAAACTGACGCAGGCTTTGAGATTGTTGCCGTCGTCACCAACGAAAGTCAGCAAGAGATGAAACTGAGCCAGGGAAGCCGCGTTGTTGCGCTGATCAAAGCCTCAGCCATTCTGATTGCCACCAAAGCGTAATCACCATTCGTCAACGCATGGCCAGTTTGCCCGATAGCGCTGTGCTTATCGGGCCTACGCGGCAGGAGCGCTTGCTCTCGTAGGCCAGATAAAGCATCGCCGCCATCCGGCATAGAATTACTTCTTCCGCTGGTATTTCTCTGGCAATTCCGGTACCGGACGTTTGTCATCAATCAGATGACGCACGGTCAGAATCGGATGACGCCAGAGCATTCTTGGTCCAGCCCAACGCATAATTTGCTTCATCTCTTCGCGTTTAGCAGGTTGATAACAGTGCACAGGGCACTGTTTACAGGCCGGTTTTTCCTCACCAAATACGCACTTATCGAGGCGCTTTTGCGCATAGGCAAACAACGCATCGTAATGCCCCGGCTCGTCTGAAGCCTGCGGACACTGGCTTTCATACAGCGAGATCATTCTCTGGATCGTCATTTTTTCACGTGCAATACGTTTGCCGGACATGATGCCTCCACAATTAAGTTGCATAAATAATACACCTTAACAGTGAAGGCAACCATCACATGAGATCAATTCCCCACGAGAATGACTAAATTGCCCTGCGTTTATAAGGACGGTAGTGCGGTAGCCAAAAGTTATCGTTGATGCTCTGCAACAGCGCGTCGTCGCTCATCTTCTCTGCCACATCTGACTGCTGCGCCGTCTTGCCGACCTCGAAGGCAATGCGGCGCGTCACGTCACAGATTGTCCCAATCTCCGGCAACAGAGCGCCTTCCCCGTTATGCACCAGCGGAGAAGCATCGGCCAGCGCACGGCTTGCCGCCATCAACATGGCTTCTGTTATTCGCGCCGCGCCGCTGGCGATAGCCCCCAGACCGATGGCCGGGAAAACATAAACGTTATTGCACTGCGCAACCGGAATGGAACACCCATTGAATTCAACCGCATCGCAGGGGCTGCCGGTCGCGATGATGGCCCGTCCCTCGGTCCAGCGAACAATATCTTCTGGCCGCGCTTCCATTCTCGAGGTGGGATTCGACAACGGCATAACAATCGGCCGATCGCAGTATTGGTACATCGTGCTAATCACCTCCTGCGAAAATAATCCGGCCTGGCCCGACACACCCAGCATCACCGAAGGTTTGGCATTGTGGATAACCTCCAGTAACGACGGAGTCTGCCCCTCATACAGCCAGTCAGATAAGGCCACAGGAGGCTGCGCCAGCGGTTGCTGGAAATCCGCTAATCCATGATTGGTGGTCATCACCAGACCGTCGCGATCCACCATAAAAATGGTCCGTCGGGCTTCGGCCTGGCTCATTCCTTCAGAGATGCGGCAGGCGATAATATGTCGGGCGATCCCACATCCGGCAGCACCCGCCCCCACAATCACAATCGATTGCTGACGGAAATCGCGGCCGCTGCCACGACAGGCAGCAACCACGGTCGCCAGAGCCACCGACGCCGTGCCCTGAATATCATCATTAAAACAGCACAGCTCATCGCGATAGCGGTCCAGTAACGGTACAGCGGTATGCTGGGCGAAATCTTCAAACTGCAGCAGAACGTTAGGCCAGCGCCGTTTTACGGCAGCAATAAACATACCAATGAATGCGAAGTAGTCTTCGCCAGTTATGCGCGGATGACGCCAGCCGATATAGCGCGGATCGTCCAGCAGTCGCGTATTGTTCGTACCGACATCCAGCAGAATGGGTAGCGTATTCGCCGGATTAACCCCGCCACAGACGGTATAGAGCGACAGTTTCCCGATAGGGATCCCCATACCGCCAACGCCCTGGTCACCTAGTCCCAGAATGCGCTCACCATCAGTGACGACGATGACCTTGATATCGTGTCGTGGAATATCATGCAAAATATCGTCAATACGATCGCGATCGGGCCAGGAAATAAAGACACCACGCGCCCGACGATATATCCAGGAGAATTTTTCGCAGGCAGCCCCGACTACTGGGGTATAAACGATTGGCAACATCTCGGGCAGGTGCTTTTTCAACAGGTAATAAAATAAAGTTTCGTTGGTATCCTGGATATTACGCAGGTAAATATGTCGAGCGCTGTGGGATTCAGCCTCAAGATATTGTTGATACGCCCGCTCAGCTTGTTCATCAATATTCTCAATCGCACAAGGCAGTAGCCCACTCAGGTTAAAGTCATGTCTTTCTTGCTGCGTGAAGCTACTTCCCTTGTTTAATAACGGAGACTCAAGCAGTAACTTCCCCGTAAACGGGACGTATAAAACATCGTTTGTCACGTTGCCATCCATAAATTACAACCAGATAAAAAAATAAGAGCCTGCATTAACAGGCTCTCGGGATTCAAATCAGGACATAGTTGGCAACCAGCATCGCCGCGATACCGGCCAGCGCTGGAAGCAGCGTTCTTCTGACAATCATAAACGGTGAGCATTCCCCTGCCTTGCTTACCGCAATAATGATGCCAGCCACCGGAGACATTGAACGCCCCATTCCCGCCATCAACTGCATTGGCAGGATCATATTGACAGCGTTTTCACCGAATTTTGCCGCAATCGAAGGTGCCAGGCCGGAGAAAGAGAAAAAGGCTGCAACGCCAGAGCCAGTCAGGACGGCGGTGACGCCCACCAGCGCGGTCATTACCAGCGTCATGCTGGTAAAACCCAGCCCTGCGTTTTGCACGGACTGCAACAGGTAGTCCACCGCACCAATTTTCTGCAGCCCCTGGGCATAAATATCCGCACATACCAGCAAGGAAACGATGCTGGTAAACATGCTGCCCATCCCTTTGAAAAAGACCTGTAATCCTTTGCAGCAGCTTTTGAAATCTCGGGTAGCCACCAGTTCGAAGAAAAACGCGACGACCGCGCCAAGGATCATTGCTGTAACCACGTCAATTTTGATGGATTTGATAACCAAAGGGCTAAAGACCAGCACCAGTACCACAGGCAGGACGGGCAACAGCGCATAAATGACGGGCACCTTACGGCCTTCTTCTTCCGCTTGTGCTACGCTTTGCGCTCCAGGAACAAAGCCATCTTTTTTGTCGAAATACTTCGCGCTGAAGTAAATCACCACCGCCACGGCCAGCATTACGACCACCGCCACTGGCATCTGGTAATGAGCAAAGTAGATAGCGCTTTCCATGCCAGCATGCTTGGCTGCCAGATTCGCCGTACCAACCGCGGGCCCTAAATCCATAAACGCGCACAGACCGATCATCGCGGCCGCGGAGGCTTTACTGACTCCCAGGCGTACCAGGACCGGGAAGAATGTTACCAGCAGCAACATTGCCAGACCTGCCGCACTTGAAATTGCCACGTGCAGAAGCTGTGCGCAGATATACCCTAACGCAAGGATCAGGTATGGCGCTTTAATCACCTGCAGCGGTCGAATGCACATATTCACCATCGCGTTCGACGCTTTAATGTGATCCATATAGCTGGCAAATCCACCCGCCGCCATGATGATAAGACCAATACCCGCGATTTGTGTGGTAAGCGATTCTTTTGCAAAACTAAAGATATCCAGCCAGGTTGACCCCGTGGATTTTGCTTTATCATAAAGAATGCTGTTTTCAGGATAAAACAGTACGGTAATGGTCAATAATGCCAGTCCAGCGAGTAATAGAACAGTTTGCGGCTGATAGTTTTTCACAATTAACCATGCAGCAATAACTGTTATCACTATTGCTATAATAAACGCCGTCATAATAACAATTCCTATGCCATACAAATCGGGTAGGGTTTTCTGACATATCATCATAGCTTATGTAGGATAGTAAAAAATCACACCTATATATAAGCAGCTATAATATGCACGTAAATTTAACGTATTACATACTCAAATATTGAGATATAATTGTAATGGGTTGTGTGGTTGTAAAATACGGGAAAGGTGTTTTCCCACCACTTTTTGTGAGTAAGATCGCAACTCATCTGAATGCGGTCGCATCCCTCAGAAAAGGCTGGATGCGGGTTTCCAACATATTCATTCTATGATTGACGTCGAAAGCGTATTACCCTATAACAACGTTGATATACAGCAGCCATCGGGTGTTATCTATGTACAAAAAAAACACATTAAGTCTGGATGAGTATAACTCACTTACTCTTAATATGGGTGATCTGACCGAATCTGAGTGCCGACTTAATGAGTACATTAATAAACACTTCAATGAACTCCCCTATCATGGCATTGTTGATCTCTCGCAAAATGCGATGGTAAGCAAAGCCACCATTGGCCGATTTTTAAATAAAATTGGGTTTACGGGTTATGCTGCTTTTCGCAAAGCATTAGACATTACGCTATCAAAAAATAAAATATCCGCACCCTTTGAGAAAAACATCAAACTACGTAACAACCCCAGCATTACCACTGAAAGTATCGTTACCGATTTCACCCACAAAGTATCAGAATTATTTAATCAATTTAAAAATAATATCGATATTGAAAGTCTTAATGCGTTTATTGATCTGGTATTGAACAATCAACGTCATATTTATGTTGTCGGCCCTTCATCATCTCATGCAATGGCAACGCACTTTTGTACACTGCTTAAGTACTTTCGCAGTGACATCACCCTGTTACCGACGGACATCAGCGAACTCCCCAAATGCCTCCTCAATATTGAGGAGGAGGATGTCTTGATTGTGTTCTCCTACTACCGATTTAACCGGGTAGCGCTCAATATTGCAAAGTGGTTCAGAAAAAAGAATGCCGTCGTGGTCCTGGTTACCAACTCAGAGGCGAATCCTTACGGTAAGTTCTGCGATCTGCAGTTCGTTCTTCCCAGCGACGTACAGTCCATTTTTCAAAGCCGTATTCTTGGCTTCTTTTTTATCGAACTCATATTGCATCTGGCGTATGAGAAAGGAGATAGCGAAGGGAATTTTGCCCAACTGGAGGAGTTGTTCGTCTTTTTCGAAACATTTTCAGCATCAGCCCACAATACTTAGACCCACCAGCAGCCAGGAGCGTTCTCACTCCTGGCAACAGGATGCATCAGGCTTTCTCTGCGGTTTTCACGCGATCGAACTCAGCGATAGTTTCAGCGATTAGCGCGTCGTTCGCTCCGATATATGACAGCGGCTCGCAGGCGTCGGCAATTTCCTCTACAGATAATGATGCGCGGATTTCCGGGCTAGCCTGGACAATCTCCATGAAACATTGCTCACCGTTTGCATGCTTCAGCAGGTCTTTAACTAAGTTATAGGCAGACTCTCTGCCAATTTTGGCGGCAAGCCTCATCGTCAGCGATTCCGACATAATAAAGTGCTTCGAACAGTCAAAATTGGCGCGCATCTTCTCTTCATTAATAATGAGATGCGCAAGCAGATTCTTTGCGCGTGTCAGGCTGGTCGATAAAGCATTAGAGGCCTCCGGGAGGATTGTCCAGTTTAATACCCTCATTGAGGCAGCCCGTACGTCCTGTTGATCCAGCATTGCCGGGGCACCAGACGCATACATCCATCCCATCCTTGCCAGCGTTTGCATCATGTTACTGGCACGCGGATTAACTTTGTGCGGCATCGTGCTCGACCCTCCGCCGCCCTCACCTTCAAGCACTTCAGCAATCGGCGTGCGTCCCATTGTTTCGACATCGTTGGCCAGACGACACAGCGTGCCGTGAATAAGGGCAAAAAATTGCACGACTTCAACAACCGCATCCTGGCTGGCATTATTAATGCCGCAGGGCACGTTCAGACCCAGCGCTCGCATCAGCCGTTCACGCGTTTCCATTCCCTGCTCGCCCACCGAGGCCAGATTACCTACCGCGCCGCCAAAGAGCCCGGTGACCGCGCGCGGGTACAGCTGCTGGAGTCTTATCAGATGGCGGTTAACCTCCGCCAGATAACTGCAAACATGTAGCCCCCATGTTGTCGCAGAGGCATCCACCGAATTGGTGCGCGCAACCATCACCGTCCTGGTATGACGTATTGCCATCGCTTTCATCGCTTCGCCAACATCAAGTAATTGCTCGCGCAGCAGATGCAGCGTTTGTTGTAGTCTCATCGCCATGCCAGAGTCCAGCAGGTCCTGAGTGGTACATCCCCAATGCAGAAACTGGCTGACCAACGGTGTGCCGCAAGCAGAGATCTGATCGATCAACGGTTTTATCGCCATACCAACCGTCTGCGTTTCCTGCGCCAGGGCCGGCCAATCTATCTGTATATCCCTGCACGTTTTTTCAATTTCGACGGCGGCTTGCTCAGAGATAATCCCCAGCTCGCCTTGCACGCGAGCGACAGTCGCCTCAAACCGCAGCCAACACCGCAGCAGATTGTCGTCAGACCATATTTCCCGCATCCGCCCCTGGGTGAACAATGAAGAATAAAGATCAGAATCAAATACCGTTGTTTGCTTACCGAACATACAGCGCCTCTCCGGCCAATGAATGCGTCAAAATCGAAAATGTGATTAATCAAGTTTGCGGGATCTGTTTTCCAAATTATAGGGGAAAATAGTATTCCCACCCCAAAAATGGCCATGAGAATGCAATATTCCCATTTTCATTTTTCTCACCAAGTAGAAGTGCGATGTACTTCACAGTAATTTGTGAATTACATTTTAAACAACTGCAATATTTCCAAAAAAATGCTTATTAAATATAAGAACCATTAATACAATAGTGAAATCGGAGATATTTATGCGTGAATAATCACATTTCATCACGAGAAAAAATGATTCCCATACCCCTGACATTCCATTTCCACAAACAATTACCTCGCTGTGAAATTCATTTTTATGGTCAGGAAATTTATGCTTGTTTGAGGGATGACATGAAGCTAAAAAATTATTCACTAATATTACTTATGGGTATGAGTTCCTCGGCGTTCGCCTTAAACGTCTATAATAAGGATGGCAATACTCTGGATATCTATGGCCGCGTTGAGGGCAAAATAGCAAGTGGCCAGAATTCATTTGCCGGCAGTGAAAGCCGAAGCGATCTGGGTGGCCGTGTAGGTATTTATCTCACCCGAGATCTGGATATTCTGCCTGAGACTAAAATCGTGGGTCGTCTGGAATGGCAGGTGCGTACCGAAAAAAATGATAACAATACCGGTGAAAGCGATATGGAGGCCCGCTATTCCTATGTCGGTCTGTCAAATAAAACATGGGGTGAACTGATCACCGGGAGAACCAAAAACCCGTTGTATCAGGTAATGAAAATGACCGATAAATACAAAAACTTCACTCCCAATATCTATAGCTATGGTATTACAACCATAGATGATTCGTACCAGTTCAACCGCCAGGACGGCACCGTTCAGTGGAACGCCAAATTTGCCGGTAACGAAATTCAACTGGCATGGGTCTCCGGTAATGGCAACAGCGACAACGAAGCCCTGGATTACGGCGCGATGGCCAGCTATCGCAAGTCTTTCAAATTTGGTGATTTTAGAATTACACCAGCACTCGCGGCCAGTCGCTACAAACGACAGGATGGCGTAGTGACCACCGATGGGCGTAATCAAAACGATCAAATTATGGGAGGGTTACAACTCGGTTATAAAGCTTATGAGGTCGCGGTAACCGCATTACGGACTTCTATTTCCCGTGATAACAATAGTGATAATAATTATAAAGGAATGGATTCGCTCATTTCCTACAACTTTGGCACCGTCAAGGTACTCACCGGGTATAGTTTTTTAAATGAAGATGGTAAAGATATTGCTGAAAAAGAAGACTGGCGTGCTGAGGCGCAATTAACATTGGCTGAGGATACGTGGTTATCATTTACTTACGATAAAGAATTCGCCAGTAAGAACAAAAAAACCAATGATGATGCGCTTATCGTTGGGCTCCGTTACGATTTCTAAGAGATAACCGATGAAAAAGATAACTTTGCTTGTCACAGCAACGGCTCTGGCACTGAGTAGTATCTGCGCTCACGCTGATACATTATTAGCGCCTTCCGCACATGCGAAAATGGATGGCGAGAATAAAATCGTCGCGCTGTATGGCAACTCGTTCACGTTCTATAACAACAATATCAATACCCGATTACGGGATTTGACACAGTCTTTATTGCCTGACCATGCAAAAGGGTATAAGTATCGCGGGATCACGATTTCCAGCGGCCATTTAGGCTGGCAAATTGAGAATATGCGCTACCAGAACACGCTACAGAAATGGGATGTAGTGGTATTACAGGGGAACTCCACAGAAACGATTTCAAAGAAAGAAAGTACCCGACAAAACTTCGTTGATTCTGCAACCCAAATGGCCAACATGGCACATCAAGCGGGTGCAAAAGTCGTCTATTTCATGACCTGGCCGAAAAAAGACAAACCCGAAGATAGCCAAAAACTGGCGGACGCTTATATCTCTATTGCGCAGAAAACGGGAGGATATGTCGCTCCGGTTGGCCTGGCTTTTGAGAAAGCGCGCAAAACCCATCCGGAGATAAATCTGTATTATCATGATGGTGTACATCCTTCAATTTCTGGAACGTATCTCGCCGCATGCGTATTCTTTGCCACCCTGTATAACCAGTCTCCGGTCGGTGGCGCGCTTCCCGTTGATACGGACATGACCCCTGCTACCGCCAAAATGTTACAACAGATTGCATGGGACACCGTCACTGAGTTCCAGAAGTCGTAATCATCAGGTAATTCATCACCGACACGCCGGCAATTCTGTCGGCGTGAAACGCATTATCCCCCGCCAATTCCTTAGCTCACTACGCAAATAAGAATTATTTTCATTTATTTATACCTTGTGCTATATAACATAGCAAAGGCTATATTCGTTGATAAATTAACCACTTTGTTGTGAGGGATACTATGCCGCATCTGCCCCATCTGAAATCATTTCTCCTTGCCAGCGCGTTAACGGCGCTGACGCTGTCACCCGCCTGGGCGAAAGAAAAGTTTAAAGTGATAACCACCTTTACGGTGATTGCCGATATGGCCAGCAACGTAGCGGGTGACGCGGCGGACGTCAGCTCCATCACCAAACCCGGAGCAGAAATTCACGAATATCAACCCACGCCGGGAGATATAAAACGGGCGCAAGGCGCGCAGCTTATTCTCTCCAACGGCCTTAACCTCGAACTATGGTTTGCCCGCTTCTACCAAAATTTGTCCGGCGTACCGGAAGTGATGGTCTCAAACGGCGTGCAGCCAATGGGTATCAGCGAAGGGCCGTACAACGGTAAACCAAACCCGCATGCCTGGATGTCAGCGGAGAACGCGCTTATCTACGTGGATAACATTCGCGATGCGCTGATGAAATACGATCCAGACAATGCCGCCACCTACCAGAAAAATGCGCAGAATTATAAAGCAAAAATCCAGCAGACCCTGGCGCCATTGCATGCAGAACTGGCAAAGCTCCCTGCTGATAAACGCTGGCTGGTCACCAGCGAAGGCGCATTCTCTTACCTCGCGCGTGATAACAACCTTCAGGAGCTGTATCTGTGGCCAATCAATGCCGATCAGCAAGGCACGCCCAAACAGGTACGCAAGGTGATCGATGCGATCAGAGCGCATCATATCCCAACGGTATTTAGCGAAAGCACCGTGTCCGACAAACCAGCACGTCAGGTTGCCCGTGAGTCTGGCGCACATTACGGCGGCGTGCTGTATGTCGATTCGCTCAGCGCTGCCGACGGCCCGGTTCCGACCTATCTGGATTTACTGCGCGTAACCACACAAACCATTGTCAACGGCATCAATAAGGGCCTGGAGAGACAACCATGAGTCACTCTGCGATTACCGTAAATCAGGTTACGGTGACGTATCGCAACGGTCACACCGCATTGCGGGACGCCACTTTTCAGATACCGGGCGGCTCAATTGCCGCTCTGGTCGGCGTAAACGGTTCGGGAAAATCAACGCTTTTTAAAGCGCTGATGGGTTTTGTCCGCCTGGCGCACGGGGAAATATCGATTCTGCAACAGCCGGTTAATAAGGCGCTCAAACAGAATCTGATTGCCTATGTCCCTCAGTCAGAAGAGGTGGACTGGTCATTTCCGGTACTGGTGGAAGATGTCGTGATGATGGGACGCTTTGGCCATATGGGGTGGCTGCGTCGGCCAAAACAGATTGACCACGCCTGCGTGGATGCGGCGCTGGCGCGGGTGGATATGCTGGACTATCGCCATCGCCAGATAGGTGAATTATCCGGAGGGCAGAAAAAACGCGTTTTTCTGGCAAGAGCCATCGCGCAGGACGGGCAGGTTATTTTACTGGATGAACCCTTCACCGGCGTGGATGTGAAAACCGAGGCCCGGATCATCGACCTGCTGCGTGAACTGCGTGATGAGGGGCGGACCATGCTGGTCTCTACCCATAATCTGGGATCCGTCACCGAGTTTTGTGATTACACGGTGATGATTAAAGGCACGGTGCTGGCAAGTGGACCAACCGAAATCACCTTTACTCACGAGAATCTCGAGCTGGCATTCAGCGGCGTACTGCGTCACGTTGCGCTGAGCGGCGGTGAACAACACGTGATTACCGATGATGAACGCCCGTTTATTTCGCGACGCGCGACAAGCGAGGGTAAATAATCATGAACTGGCTGACGGAGCCGTTTGGCTACCAGTACATGCTCAACGCCATGTGGGTCTCGGCGATGGTCGGCGGCCTGTGCGCGTTTCTCTCCTGCTATCTGATGCTCAAAGGCTGGTCGCTGATTGGCGATGCGCTGTCGCACTCTATCGTTCCGGGCGTTGCCGGAGCTTATATGTTAGGGCTTCCCTTCGCACTTGGCGCATTTCTTTCCGGCGGACTGGCGGCGGGCAGCATGCTGTTTCTCAATCAACGTTCACGCCTGAAGGAAGATGCCATTATCGGACTGATTTTTTCGTCCTTTTTCGGTATCGGGCTATTTATGGTGTCGCTCAATCCGATGTCGGTGAACATTCAGACCATTATTCTCGGCAACGTGCTGGCGATTGCGCCGGAAGATATTCTGCAACTGGCCATCATCGGCGTTATCTCGCTGACTATCCTGTTTTTGAAGTGGAAAGATCTGATGGTGGTCTTTTTTGATGAAAACCACGCGCGGTCTATCGGTCTGAACTCGGGCCGGTTGAAGCTGTTATTTTTTACGCTGCTCTCCGTTTCCACCGTCGCCGCACTGCAAACCGTCGGCGCATTTCTGGTGATTTGCCTGGTGGTGACGCCCGGAGCAACGGCCTGGCTGCTGACCGATCGTTTTCCTCGCCTGCTCACCATCGCAGTCGCTATCGGCAGCCTGACCAGCTTTTTCGGCGCCTGGCTGAGCTACTGGCTGGACGGCGCAACCGGCGGAATTATTGTCGTTCTGCAAACGCTGCTGTTCCTGCTGGCATTTGTCTTCGCGCCAAAACACGGTCTGCTGGCGAATCGCCGCCGAGCCCGTCTGGTGAACAAGGAGCAAGTATGATCTTAACAATGCTGCTGGAACCTTTTCAGTTCAGCTTTATGGTCAATGCGCTGGTCATCTCCACTATTGTCGCCGTCCCCTGCGCGCTGCTGTCGGTATTTTTAGTACTCAAAGGCTGGGCGCTAATGGGCGATGCCATGAGCCACGCGGTTTTCCCGGGAATTGTGCTGGCATGGATTGCAGGTATCCCGCTGGCAATTGGCGCGTTTATCGCCGGGCTATTCTGTGCGGTGGCGACGGGCTATCTCGACGATAACAGCCGTATCAAACGCGATACTCTGATGGGGATTGTCTTTTCGGGCATGTTTGGTGCGGGACTGGTGCTGTACGTCTCTATCCAGTCAGAAGTCCATCTCGATCATATACTGTTCGGCGACATGCTGGGCGTATCGTTAAGCGATATCATGCAAACCGCGGTTATCACGCTGGGAATAGCGCTTATCATCGGACTTAAATGGAAAGATCTGCTGCTGCATGCGTTCGACCCGCATCAGGCAAAAGCCAGCGGGCTTAACACCGCACTGCTGCATTACGGCCTGTTATGCATGATAGCCCTGACGATTGTCGCCACGCTAAAATCAGTCGGGATTATTTTGTCGATCTCCTTACTGATTGCGCCTGGCGCCATTGCGATTTTAATGACGCGAAAGTTTTCTCACGCCTTGTGGCTGGCGGTGGTTATGTCGGTTATTACCTCGTTTATGGGCGTGTACCTGTCATTTTTCATCGACAGTGCTCCGGCCCCTACCATCGTCGTACTATTTTCCCTGCTGTTTGTGATTACCTTTATTTATTCCACCCTGCGCGACCGCCGTTTAGAACGGCGACGCCTGCATGATGTGCTATAGGGCTAATCAGCGCCAGCTTAACAGCGGGCTGAACGCCTCTCGCCCCACCAAAGCGCGCAGCGCAGGCAGATGGCAACTGCGCGCCAGAAGCGGCGGAACGGCAAAAATGGTGTCGCTGGAGAGCATCACGTTCTCCAGCTGTCCCCAAAAGTACCAGCCGGTATCAACGCCGCTGTCAGGAACGCATAAATGCAAGTGTCTGCCCTCCTGCGGCTCATCGGCAATACCCAGCCAGTGACTAAAGCGCGGGATTTCCGGTACAACATGCGTCACCAGCGCGCAGCGTCCAACCTGGCTGGCCGGAATATAAAAATTCTGCGAACCCAGCGTGACGCGCACCGCTGCAAGGTTAGTGAGAGCCGTCATAGCCACGGGTCTCCTGATAACGATCAAACACCAGATTCAGGTCGAGCAGCGTGAACCAGGTTTCCGTCACGTTAACCACACCCACTGCGATCGTTTGCAGCGCCGAAGGCAGCGAGTCTCCCGGCAAATGAATCTGGCTTTCAACAACGTCCAGCACATCAATCAGTTTGTCTATCAGGATCCCGCTTTGCATTTTTTCGGCACAACCAATCAGGATGGTGCGTTTACCTGCCAGATTGACGGCAGGGGTGTCGATCAGGCTGTCCAGCCTCATCACCGACTCGACTCGCCCGCGGTAATTAATGACCCCTTCAAGCATTGGCGGGCAACAGGGAACCCAGGAGATCGGGCGCTCTGCGAGGATCTCTTTGATCTGCGCGCCGTAAAAAGCAAAATTCTTACCCGCCAGTTGAAATAACACCAGCGTACGCTGCGGCTCATCAACGTTTTCACATTCCGGCTTTTCGCCATGATTCAGCGCGAGAATGTGCTCCAGCTGTTGGCTCATGTTTTCTCCTTTTACTCAGCAACGCAGAAGGTGTTGCGGCCATTTTGCTTCGCGGCGTATAGCGCCTGATCGGCACGTTCGCGCAGCGTTTCGATCCGATCGCCAAACTGCCACTGCGCAATACCCGCGCTGAAGGTGCTGTGAAAGCTGACATCATTGACGGAAAACGTGACCTGTTCGTAATCTCTACGTAATCGTTCGACCACCCGCGCCGCCTTGTCACTGCTGGTGTTAGGCATGATGATGACAAATTCTTCACCACCGTAACGCCCCACGATATCGGTGCTGCGTAAGCGATGCGAAAACAGCTGCGAAATACCGACAATCACCTGATCGCCGACCGCATGACCGTAGGTATCGTTAACGCTTTTGAAGCGATCCAGGTCCACCATCACCATGCAAAACGGGTTGCCACTGTAGTTCGACTCGGCAATCGCGCTTTTAAGAAAATGGGTGGTCGTCGAGTGGTTATATAACCCGCTCAGGCTGTCCTGCGACATGCGGGCACGCAGGACGCGCATTCTTTCCGCGCGGATCGATACGGCTCGAATCAACTCCTCTGGATCGGCCTGTTTGAGAATAAAATCCTCCGCGCCAATACTCATCGCTCCCAACTGCGCATGCTTGTTGGTCTCGCTGGAGAGATAAGCGATAGGCAGGCCAATATGTTGCGGTATTTGGCGAATCAGTTTTGTCAGTTCCTCGCCGCTGAACTCCGGCATGTGGTAATCCATCAACACCAGATCGATCGGTTGCGCATTCAGCACGTGCAGTAAATAGTGAGGTTTTTCCAATACATGTACTTCCATTCCCGCCATGCGCAGCATTTCGGCGTTGTACTCCGCCACCGCCGGCTCGTCATCGATCATCAGCACCTGATAAGGTTTTCTCAGCGACGGTTGAGTCAGGCGGTGAAGTTCCTGTACTAAATCGGTAATCGAAGCCGGTTTTACGTAGTAACCATCACAGCCGGATTTAATGGCGTTGATGCGGGCGTTAAAATCGCTATGACACGAGAGAAACAACACCGGGAAAGGTTTACCCACTTTGCGCTTCAGATCCGACATCGCCAGCGGTCCACCATAGGCGTTGTCCGGAAAGCTGACGTCCATAATTACCACGGCAGGCGGTTGCAACAATACGGCCTGACTAAAATCCTGCGTGCTTGCGAACACATGGCAGGTAAAACCAAAGCAGCGCAGTTGAGTCGCGAGCAGTTCAACCTGGTCGAGGTCATCATCACACAGGTAGATAGGCTTGCTGGCCCGCCGAACATATCCCTCTTCCGGGCGTTGCGCGGCGATCGGTAAAGTGAAATCCGTATCGCTGATGCGATGCTCAAGGTTGAGCTGCTCCTGAGTCAGGGTGTACAACCAGCGTATGATTCGCCGCAGCTCATCGTAATGCAGCGTGCCAGGCTCCGTTTCTGGCTCCGTCAGTAAACGCTCACCTTCTGCTGAAGCATTCGCCAGCGGGCTAAAACCAAATGATCCCGCCGAACCGTGGATACTGTGCAGCAGAATATGCAGCTGTTTACGACAGGCTTCGCTGGGCTCTGCGACCAGTTGAACGAGTAATCTTTCCGCTTGCGCCAGCATGTCGGGGATTCGACGTAAAAACCCTTGGCGCAAACGCGCTATTTTTTCCTGCGCAGCCGCCATCGCTATGTGTTTATTTTCTTGTTTCATCACACGCCCAGGCTTATTTCGTAACCGCAGGTGGCTGCAGTAGCGCGTTCACCGCAGCCCCCAGATTTTCCGCAAGGTTTTCATCTTTTTTAACCCAACGGTCGTACGCAACGTCGCTGGCCGTCACTTCATTGGCACTCAGTAAAATAAAAGGTTTGGACCAGTGCTGAGCGCGTAACAACGCCAGTAAATCCAGTCCGCTAATCTCTGGCATATGCAGATCGCTAATCACCAGGTCGATATTGTTGTCCGAGTCCAGGCTTGCTAAGGCGGAAATCGCGCTTTCCACAATCACCACATCGTAGCCATCCATTTGCAAAAAAATAGACGCCAGTTCGGCCGCAAAAAGATCATCATCAACTAATAAAATTCGCATCTTCTCTCTCGATTTTGCGCCATCAGCACAAAAGCATTTTTAATGTTTTTATCAAACTGTCCTGCTCGAAATCGCCTTTGGCGATGTAGGCATCCGCCCCCACCTGAATCCCTCGCCGCCGGTCCTCTTCCTTTGCGCGGGACGTCACGATGATGATTGGCGTGTGCTGATAATTTTTCTCTCCTCGCAAGGATTTGGTGAAGGTGAAACCATCCATAAACGGCATCTCGACATCCGTCAGTACGGCATCAAACTGGATCAGTTTCGCTTTTTGCAGTCCAGACAATCCGTCTTCTGCCAGCGTGACCTGATAACCGTGCGCTTCCAGCACATTCTTTTCTATCTCGCGGGTATTGAGGGAGTCGTCAACCACCAGCACGTGCCAGGCATCCGGCGTAACGTTTGCCGCCGGTGCGGGTGCCGTGGTTTGTCGCGATTGCTGCGCCATCGCCATCAGCGCGGGGACTTGCAGAATGCTGACCAGTTGGTTTTCCGGCGTTTGTACCATCCCGGAAACCAGCGACTGCTGCTGCATATGCTTCGGTAACGGTTTGATCATCATCTTGCGTTCATCGAGCAGCTTATCCACCCGCAGCGCCATTTTGCTAAACTGGTTTTGCACCACGATTAACCGCTGCCCAGCCGGTGGAGAACTTCCCTGACGCTCATTAATACCCAGCAAGGCGCCTGTGCAGACCACCGGGATAAACTCGTTATGCAAAATAATGGCGGGTCGCCCGGCAATATCGCTAATTCCCTGCGCGGTGCACTCCACCACCTCGACCACATACTGCGCGGCCAGACCGAACAGGTGTCCCTGCTCTTCAAATTGCAGAATGCGCATCATCGTTAGCGAAACAGGCAGACGCAGACTAAAGCTGGTTCCGACGCCCGCACGGCTATAAACCTGCAAATCTCCTTGCAGATCGGTCACCACCGTTTTGCGCACCACATCAAGGCCCACGCCGCGGCCGGAAAGCTCGGAGACTATCTTGCTGGTAGAAAAACCAGGATGAAAAATCAGCTCATTACACTCCTGCTCGGAGAGCTGCCCGGCCATGGAAGCAGGAACCAGACCTTTACTGACCGCCTTCGCGCTGATGGCCTCATAGTTCAGACCGCGACCGTCATCTTCGATACGCAGTAGTATCCCACTGCCGTCCTGTTGGGTAGTGATGGTAATGGTGCCACGCGTGGATTTACCGAGCGCCAGACGTTCATCGATCTCGCCAATCCCGTGATCGACGGCGTTACGCAGTAAATGCGTCAGCGACTCCGATAAGCGGTCAATCAGCTGACGATCGATTTCCACTTCTCCGCCGACAAAGCGGCATACCACCTGCTTATTCAGCGTGGAAGCCAGCTCACTGACCTGCAGCGAAATCGGTTCAAACAACGTTGAAAGCGGCAGCATGCGGATCCGTGCCGCCACGTCGTACAGTTCAAACATTTGCAAATGCTGGAGCTGGACGCTCTCTTTCAACTGCGCGCTGAAATCGTGGATCTGCTGGCGAAGCTGTTCGGCGCTCAGGCCTGGCAGTCGCGGGACCAGTTGACTCAGATTTTGGATCTGTTGCTCAAGGCGGTCATGCCCGGCGAGAACTTCCCCCAGGATGTCGATCAGGCCATCGAGCTTATTCAGCTTTACCCGCACGAAATCGGCCTGCTTAATGCCGGAATCCATGCTGGCTGCCGTTGCAGGCGTTGGGGTGCCTGCTTTTTCCGTTGCCCCTGCACCTTCGACCGCCAGCGTGACAGCCTCTCCCCGGCTGGCGCGGGCAAGGCGTTCGCACAGCCCGGCGTCCGCCGGTGGCAACTGATTATCCCCTTCGCTGACAAAAAGCTGCGTCAACTGGCCGGAGAGATACTCTACGGACTCATGAATCAGATTGCCCAGCGCCCTGTCCGGCGTCAGTTTGTTATCACGCAGCTCACTCAATACATCCTCAAGATGATGAGTGACATCGGCGATACTTTGCAGTTTCAGCATCCGCGCGCCCCCTTTCAGGGTATGCGCGGCGCGAAACATCTCGCCTATCCAGGCTTCCGTATGCTCATCAGCGGAGAGGAGAAACGCCCCTTCGCTGATCGTCTGCAAATGACCTCTCCCTTCATCAATAAAGCGCAGAACGAATTTTTTTAGACAGATAGCCATAATCGCTCTTATTAGCCACTTTGGTGGGCGAATTGCGCCAGTTGATGTTCACACAGGAAACGAAACGTATGGCCTGGAAAAACGATCGGCAAACGCAGACGACAAACCGATGATGGATTGTTCATTTCAGCATTCAGTAACTGCATTACCACGCGATAAGTCCGTTGTGCGGGCTGGCGCAGCTCGCTTTGTCGGTACATTTCGGCCAGGTAATAGTGTGCCGGCCAGTAGCCCGGTTCCTGATAAACCACCTGTTTGAACCAGGCGATAGCCTGCTGCGTCTGGTGTTGCCACATCATCGCCAGGCCGAGCAGCATTTTGGCCTCTGCCGACCACTCATCCTGCGCGAGGATCTGCTGCGCGTTGCCGGCTGTCTGAGAAAATTCACGTTGCTCAAGGGCTATCACCCCCTGGATCAGCAGCGCATCCTGATTACGGGGATCGTCGCGTAATACGCAGGCGATACACTTTTCGGCTTCAGAAAAACATTTCTCATCGAGACAGGCGCGTGCTTTCTTCAGCCAGTCATTATTCTGCTGCACCGTTGGCGCAGAAGCGTCCTGTTCAACCACCGTTCTCGGCGGCGCAACGCGCGATGCAGCTCGGGGCACGGGCGCGACCTTCGCCGCTTCGCGATGGTGACAAAAATAGAAAATGCCCTCTTCCTGCTCCAGTTTTAGAATGTCGAAATTGTTGGCCAGCGTTTCTGCATTGCCAAAAAATAAGGCCCCCTGCGGCTGTAACATCTTCAATAAATTACCGTGCAGTTCACGACGCGTTGGCGTGTCGAAATAGATGGACACGTTGCGCAGCAAAATGATGTCCACTTCCGGCAGCAACTGCTCTTTTATAATGTTGGTGCGATGAAAGGAGACTTTCTCACGAATCTCATCATGCAGCCGGTAGAGGTTTCCCGAGCGGGTAAAATAACGTTGCTGAATACTCGGGTCGACGCCGCGAAACGAGTAGCTTGAATAGCAGGCGTTACGGGCTTTTGCGAGGATTGCCGGGTCAATATCACAGCCGTAAATTTCAATACGCTGCGCCATCGCGCCGAGGAATTTCTCATGCAGCTTGATAGCCAGCGAGTAGGCTTCTTCCCCCGAGGAGCATCCGGCACTCAGAATACGCACCGGGCCGCTACGCTGTTGCAACAGACGTGGGATCCACTTGTCACAGATTAAATCCAGCGTATCGCTTTCACGGAAAAAATAGGTTTCGTTAATCGTAATCAACGTAATGAAGCTATCAAACTCGTTCTGCGAGATACGCAGTTGCTCGTAGTATTCATAGTAATCACTGATTTTTCGCTCAGCCATTCGCCGACTCAGCGCCGTTTTCAGCAGTGCTTCCATGGCGTTATCGAAGTGTAAACCGACCCGTTCTTTGATCAGACGGGCATAATCAGGAAGATTGGGGATCATGGCAATTTACTCTCAAAGCGCCCGTGACACGCCATTGCAAGCAACACTTTGGCGAGGCCATCCAGTGGGATCGTGCGGTGTATCAACTGCTTGTCGATCGCGTTCTTATTCATACCGAATACCACCGAACTCTCTTCGTCCTGCGCCAGCGTTCTGCCGCCTCGCCGGAAAATAAGCTCGATGCCGCGACAGCCATCGCTGCCCATCCCCGTCATAATCAGTCCGACGGCTTTTTCGCGAAACACTTCAGCCACCGACTCCAGCAACAGATTGCAACTGGGATGGTAAACGTCACTTTCCTGTCTGGGGATCGCCGCCAGACGCTGGTTGTTTTTGACGATCAGATGCTGCTCCGGCGGTAATATATATACATACCCGGCCTGTACCCGATCGTCTTCCTGCGCCAGTCGTACCTTCAGCTCGGTCACGCTGTCCAGCCAGCGCACCATATCTTTTGCGAAACCATCAGCTATATGCTGGGCGATTAGCACCGGACACGGGAACGTACCGGGGAGTTCCTGCAATAGCTTACTCAGCGCCTGCGGCCCGCCCGTCGAGCAGGCAATCGCCAGCACAAAAGGCCAGTCCTGCGGCGACTGTGCGGCATCCGTTGTCGGTCGTGCAGTTGGCATCACCGGTTCACCTGGATGGCGTAATCCCTTGATATGACGAATAACTTTCACGCCAACCAGCAATTCTACTTTGCGATGCAGGGCGTCCGTTGATAGCGGGAAATCACTGCTATGATGCAGCACCGCCAGCGCACCGCGTGAAATGTAATCATCATCCCATTGTTTTTCTGGGCAAAATCTCATGACCAAAATGGGGATGGCGCTGGTTGCCATAATCGTTTCGACAACCTCGACGTTATCGGCGCTTGAGGTATCCAGCGTCAGAATCAGCAGATCGGGCATCAGCTGTTGCAACAACCGAATCGCCAGCCGGCGATGGGCTGCTTGCCCCACCACCTTAATATGCGGGTGATCCTCCAGTTGCCTGACCAGCTCATTACGCGACGCGCTGCCCAGGTCGAGGATCAGCACCCGAATGTTGCCGCTATTCATGCTTCTGCTTCCATCAGAGTGAATGAGGACGACGCCTCTTTCAGCGCTTTCGACAACTGCGTCATGTCCTGGCTGACAACCAGAATGTCTTTGATGGACTGCGAGGTATAGTTACTGGCAACGACAATCTCTCGCAGCGCCATAACCACCTGATTACTTGCTGTTTTCTGCTGCTGGGTAGACAGGGATATTTGCAGCGCCGCCGTCGAGGTTTGCTCTGCAGTCACGACGATATCATTCAGATGCTCGGCGCTGACTTTGCACGCTCTGGCGCCCGCTTTGATGCTCTCGCCGCCTTTTTCGGCGTTCAGCACCAGGCGATTGATTGCGTTTTGGATCTCGCTGATCTTATTCTCAATCTCAACCGTCGATTCCGTTACCGAGTCGGCCAGACGGCGGATTTCAGCTGCCACCACCGAGAAACGCTTACCGGCTTCCCCGGCGCTGGCCGCTTCCAGCGCGGCGTTAAATGCGATCAGTTTCGTTTGATCCGCGACGCTGTTAATGATTACCATCACGCGACTGATTTCCGTCGACTTATTGCCGAGCATCATGATTTCACGCATGTTTTGCTGATTGTCGGTGTCAATATCCGTCATGCGCATCAGCAACTGCGACATCGATTCTGAACCTTTATTACAGTCATCAAGGGTCTGATTGGCGATATCCACAACCGCCCGCGAATGTTCAGCAATTTGCGTGGAAGACGCTGACAGTTCCTCCATGGTGGAGGTAATTTCAGCCACTGAAGAAGAGGTTTCCACGCTGGTTGACGCCTGACCATCTACCGCCTCGGTGATGTGCAGCGACGCCTGATGTACCGAATTCGCATGAGAAACCATACCACCGACCAGCGAGTGCAAACGCTGGCGCATCGTTTCTACCGCGCTCAACAACTCGCCAATCTCATCGTGATGATCGACCTGCACATCCACCGTTAAGTCGCCTTCAGCGATACTCTGCGCAATCCCCAATACGCGGTTTAAGCGTCGGGAAATCAGGAAGCGGCTGGCAACGGCAATCAGCAATAAAATGATGGGCAGCAGCAGCGCGGTGAATAACAGCAGACCGTTACGCACCAGATTGCTGCTTTTGGCGACATCGTCAACGTAGTTGGTCGTTGCGATTATCCAGTTAATCCCTTCAACGTATTCATAAACGGCGACTTTGGTTTTCGGCAATGCGCCATAACCGCTCACCCAGTTGTAATAGGTGATGCCATTTTTATGTTCGAGCATATCGGCAAATAGCTTAAAACCATTGGCATCAGTAATATTAATGGCCTGCTGGTTGTTCAATGAGGGATGGACCAACATCCGACCCGGTTCAAATCCGGCATCCAGTACGTAGGCATAGCCATCTTTGCCAATATGCACATTCAGCAAACGCTGAATAATCGGTTGCAGACTTTGTTTGACGTCAAAACCTACCGCAACCGCCCCAACCACCTGGCCATATTTATCGGCAATCGGTTCATAGTGACTAATAAACTGCTTACCAAATAGCGTCACTACGCCGGAAAAAGGTTTGTTCTTCAAAAGTAACGGTAATGCCGGGTTGTCGCGCCCCAACGCCGTTGCGGTTGCCGTATTGCCTGAACTTGCCAGCAAGGTGCTACTAACGCGCACAAACTGCTCGCCTTGCAAAATAAACGTGCTGGCAAATACGCTGGTTAGTTCGGTGAAATGCGCGTTGGTGTTCGGGTTACTCAGGACCGCTTTTAATTCAGTAGAGTCCATGTAACGCAGCGGTTTATTGGCAACGTTTTGGTAGTTGTTAATATAAACATTGCTGTAATGCTCCGCATCGCGTGTCACTCGCTGGAATTCGTTAGATATGCTGTTGTGGAATATACGCGTGTTGGTCTTAATCATCTCCAGCGCATTGACCTGCAGTTGTCTGGAAAGATAAGACGATAATATAAAAGAGGCGCCAATCAGCAATGTTGCGATACAAACCACCAGAATCATGCCGAGCTTCATCGCTACACCGGGATGGATATTGTGTAGCCAGGATAGCACCCGAACGCGCGGCCCCACACCGCTGGCACCCGCCGTTCGATTTTTCACTTTAATAATGTCACTCATATTTTTTATTCTCTACCTGAGAAGAAATGACTCTTTTTGGTCATAAGAAGTTCGCGCTCTGCTTATTCCAGCGAAAGCAGCGGCGTAGGCTTGCCAATGTGATATCCCTGTAACCACCCCACATCCATTTTTTCCAGACACGCCTGAATCGTAGCGTTTTCAACAAACTCGGCGACAACCTGCATATTTTTCATTTCGGCAACGCGGCAGAATGACTCGACGATGTAATAGCTGATTTCACTTTCGGTGATCCGTCGAATAAAAGAGCCATCGATCTTCAGAATGTCTGCTTCGATATTCATCAGGCGGGCATGACTGGCAAACCCGGTACCAAAGTCATCAATGGCTACCCGACATCCCAGCTGGCGTATTAAACGAAGCGTTTCCACGGTTTGCTCTTTGTCTGAAAGCGTATCGGCTTCCGTTATCTCAAAAATAATTCGCTGCGGCTCCACCGCGTAATCGTGCAGGAGCTGGGTGAACTTCGCGATAATATTGGAGCGACATACCGTCACCGGCGCCAGGTTGATGGAAAAACAGCGCTGCGGATGGTTACGCATAAATTTCAGGGTATTTTCGATAACCCAGAGATCGATATCAGGCGCCAGCCCCGCATCATGAGCAACCGGCAGAAAGCTGTTCGGAGGAATAAATTCCCCCCGTTCGTTGAGCATGCGGATCAATATTTCATGATACGGCGCTTCACCATTGGTACTGACGATTGGCTGCGCCATCAGCACAAACGTGTTGTTATCCAGCGCATTTTGCAGCGCGGTGCGAATTTCCGTTTTATCGACAATGTGGTTGCCGAGGATCCGGCTATGCTGCGCCTCAATGTTTTCCGGCCTGCCGTTGGTCAGCGATAAACCCGCCACCATGCCCAGCTTCCCCACCAACTGATAAATGTCATCACTGAGATCGTTAATCAGGCAATAGCCCAAACCGCTGCGAAAACCCAGCCGATGGTTATTGTAAAAAAGCCGAAAACTATTGGCCGCCTGGTACAAGTCGCATAGCCGTTCCCAGGTACTATTTTCAAGCCGAATCAGCAGATCGTAACCCGCGTGGTAATAGACTTTCTCGCTTTTAACCAGGTGTTGGCGCAGATGGTCGGCGAGGATCTTCTGATAGCGGGCGCGAAAATGAAAGCCATAGCGGCGCGAAAACAGCTCCAGCTCCGGAATTTGTATCAGGCACACCGTCGCGTGCTCAGTCGTAAACAGCTCCGTCTTCAGCGCACGCAGATTCGCCATACCCGTCATCGGATCGGTCAGGCCGAGCAGAAGCGCCTGGTTAAATCGCTGGCGGGTAAATTTGGCCAGCACTCCCATGATCACGATGGTAAGGGAAAAGACAAAGATCAACGTTGAAACCAGCGCCTGATGCTGAATGAAGTCCACATCGCTGGCGAGATAGCTGTCGTTATGTTTGCCTAAAACGATTACCACGATGGTCCACACCAGCATGGTGAACAAATGACCAATTTTAATGGATCCCCACAGCATTAACGGGAACAGCAAGATCAGGCTATAGAGAGAGAAAAAGACGTTCAGATTGTCCGGTGATGTTAAAAAGAACATCAACAAAAAGAGTAAGGCACACCATGAAATAGCGCCAAAGGCGCTGATATTGCCTTTACATTGTGCAGCAATTGCCCGCCAGAAAGTCAGCAGGAAAGATGGTCGACGGATGATTCGATAAATTTTGTAAAATAAAGGGATACCCGTCAGACAGCCGTTGATGCTCCCCTGAACGCGTACCAGCATACCCAGACTTAACGCCGGAAAGTTATCCACATCTGGTCGTTGGCCATGGGTGACAATCATCGCAAAAAGTTTACCCAGCACCAGATACAGCAGGACGTTATAGCCACACAGCCAGACCAGACGATTAAGGCTGATTTTGATACGACCAAAGCTAACGCAACTGCGTCTGCCCGTGACTCTGCGGTAAGCGGCGTAGCTTAAAGTTGCAGCTAAGATCAGGCACAACGCATCTACCCGTTGGTTTTGCGGGCCGATCGCAAACATGACGATAAGGAACAGAACAAATCCCGGTATCACCCGAAAACCAAACAAGACTAATGCGGCTGAAAATACGGCCAGTTTGAGATCGTAAACTGTTAAAATAGTATTATTGAGAATACTGTAACCGTTAAGATATTGTGCCAGTGGGTAAAAAAGGCCGGGTAAAACAAGTGGCAGGCACCATTCCCGAATGTTTTTCACAGTGTTTGTATTTATTATTGCGTCCAAATGAATTTATCCGCTATGCACTATACCAATAGGACTTTAATCCAGACTCGAATGTCACAAACAAATCCTTTTGGGCCAGTCGATGCACCATAGCAAAATTGTCAACATTGACCGCGCACTGAGAAAATAAAATAAGGTTCTATATTGAAGTGAGCATCTTATTCATATCAAATCAGGAAATAAATACCCATTTATAGACAAAAATGGACATCCCGCAGGGATAAAGCCACGCCCTCCCCTGATAAAATAAAAGCTAATTCATTGATGTCACGTAAAAAAAACAAGAACCTTAGAGATAAGCCATTAGCACCTCCAACCAGTGTGCACAAAAAAGCTTCGCGGACAGCATTAATGTCAACATTAATATGTTGTCAAGGGCATAACGAAAAATGTATTTTTATGCACACTTTTGCCTGTTGACGAAAAGAGCAGCGTTATCTATATTCGCATACCGTATTTTTGTCATTACTCACCATGGTTCAATGTTATTTATTTGTTACGTCATTACGTTTCACCTCTTTCATCTACTTGTTTGCAACAATAATATTCCATTAAGTAATAACAGAAATTAAATTTAGTATCGCGTAATCTTTTCAGGAATTAACATAATCCGTGGCAAAGTCTCTGTTTTCCCTTAAAGCAATAAAAGGGTGGCAACATTCCATCACTGGCAAAATAACGCAGTTCTTGCTGGCGGGTATCGTTATTGCTTTTAGCGCTGGCGCCTTTACTAACTGGAGCCTGATAGACAACTTTTCTTATCAGCAGTGGGTGCAGCGAGCTGAAGCAAATGCGCAGATTATGACCTACATCATCCGTAGCGTGTATACCACCGTTTCGGTTGAGACCAGCGATGCGGGGCAGATATCCCGCATCGTCTCCGACAGACAGATTGGCGATACCGACTCCATCCTGCAAACCGGTTATAACCCGGTAGACGTCCTGGCGCTGGCGTCAGTTCAGACGCACAGCCCCACCTGGCTGTTTCTCTATACGCCGGAGAAAGGTTTCGTTGGCATCAATAACAAATCAGAAGATGGCGAAGGGATTATCTCCTTCTCAGGCCGCCTGCCGCGCGATGTGCTGGTCAATTACTATGTTGGTTTCGCCCAGATTAATGGCGAAGAGTGCTTTATCAGCGCCGTACCTATTTTGACGCCTTCTGGTGAGATCCTCGGGAGCCTGATAAGCAGCATCGGTAAAAAAAGCGAGTTGTATGCCACCTACGACGCGATGCTTAAAAAGAGCAGTATCATTTTTGTTCTGATTTTACTGGTGACGCTGGCCCTGGTCACAATGTTTATGCGCCGCCTGTTCCGTCCTGTTCCGCTGCTGATAAACTCCCTCACCCGCATCGCCCATGAAGAGACGGATTGCATAACCCCCTATCTTGATCAGGACGACGAAATTGGGCATCTGGCCGGGGCCATTGAAAAACTGCGCGTCGCGATGAAAGAGCGTGGCTATCTGCAACGCATGCATGAAATGTCGCAGAAGATGGAGCATATGGCCCATCATGATTCACTCACCGGATTACCCAACCGCGTTTCGTTCGGCCAGGCGTTGGATAAGCGCGTTAGTGAACTGCATCTGGAGGACAGAGCGTTCAATCTGCTGTTGATTGACCTCGACAACTTCAAGCCGGTGAACGACACCTTCGGCCATAAAGCGGGCGATGAACTGTTAATCAGCGTTGCCCAACGTCTGCAGTTATTGCTGGGTCCCAACGATATTGCGGCGCGTCTGGGCGGTGATGAATTCGCCATCCTGCAACATGTCGACGACAACGCCATCAAAGAAGCGAATCGGCTGGCGAAGCGTATCATCCGCGCGCTGAGCACCCCGTTTACCTGGAGTTCTCATACTTTTTCTATCAGCTGTAGCATCGGTATTACCACCGCGCCCAGGCAGGGGAATACTACCTCAACGCTCATGATCAATGCCGACCTTGCCATGTACGCGTCTAAACATCATGGCCGGGGTTGCTACCACTTCTTCGAAGACGGCATGGTGATGATGCAAACCCACAGCCTGTTCATTAATCAGGAAATTATCGATGGTATTGATAACAAGGAGTTCGAACTTCATTACCAGCCGATTATTAATCTGCAAGATGAAAGCGTCTATGGCTACGAATCGCTGATCCGCTGGAATCACCCCACTAAGGGGCTGATTTATCCCGATTATTTTATCAATATCGCCGAAAGCTCCGGCCTGATTGTGCGTTTAGGCGAATGGATTATTCGCCAGTCCTGCGAAGCCGCAGCCAAATGGCCAGAGCATGTCAGAGTTGCCGTTAATATCTCGGCCTACCAGTTGCACAGCCCCGGACTGGTTGACGTGATTAAAGATGCGTTACGCATCAGCCAGATCTCAGCGGAACGCCTGGAAATAGAAATCACCGAATCAGAAAAACTGGATAAATCGATCGCCTTACCCGTACTGAAAGAGATCCGTTCTCTGGGTATTGAAATCGCGATGGACGATTTAGGAACCGGCTACGCGGCGCTGGACTATCTGCTGATCTATCCCTTCACGCGTATCAAGATCGCGCGCACGTTGGTCGATAAGCTCCAGCAGGATAATGCCAGCCAGTATTTGATTGTGATGCTGATTCAGTTTGCCCATAAATACAATATGTCGGTTACCGCTGAAGGGGTGGAAACCGCACAGCAGCGCGACATTTTGCGCGCCATTGAATGCCAGAATGTACAGGGCTATTTCTTTAGCTATCCGTTGCGTGAACGTGAGGTACTTGCCGCGTTTGCCGCAGAGGTCAGTGAAGAAGGACTGTGCCATGTCTGACATCTTGCGCCTGGCAAAACGCATGCTGATGGCGGTTGCCCTGCTGATGGTTGGGGCTACGCCATGCTTAGCGGGAACTCAGTTGAAACTGCACACGCTTGAGCAGTTCGCGACTACAAAAACCATTACCCTTGGTTATCAGGATGATGCGTTTCCTTTTTCCTGGCAGAACGGCAACCGCCCTACGGGTTTCTCTATCGATATCTGCAACAGTATCGTCAGCGCGCTCAAGACAAAACTTCAGCTTAAAAAGCTGAATGTAAAGTGGGTAAAAGCCAATTCAGCATCGCAGTTTGTACTGATTAAAAACCACATGGCAGACATCATGTGTATACCTGCCTTTTATTCGAAAAGTCGCCACACTATTAGCGAATTTTCACTGCCGTTTTACTTTTCAAGCACCCGCTTTGTGATGCGTAAAAATGAAAGTAATGACAGTCTGGCAGAACTTTCGGGACATAGCGTGCTGGTAAAAAGTGGTACGATTTACGTTGAACAACTGCAAAAAGTGAATGCTGCTAATGACCTGGATATTAATATTCAGCTCGATACCAATAACATTACAGCCTTCAATGAACTGAAGAACGGCGAGTATTCTGCGCTGATCTCCAGCACCGTTTTACTGAAAGGGATGATTGCGCAAACACCTAACCCTGAAGACTATGAACTTTCCAACATTGCGCTTAGCGCTCCACTACCGGCAGGCTTGTTACTGCCGTTACACGATAAAGAATTTAAAGAATTCGTTGATGGCACGCTCTCTTCCCTGATGACCAGCAACGAATTTACTGCGCTGTACAATAAATGGTTTCTGTCTCCCATTGCCCCGCAAGCTATTAATTTAAACATCCCCATGTCAGACAACCTGAAAGCATTAACCGCAGCTAAAAAGAAGATCAGTTTTGATTATGAAAAATATAATTAATCGTGAGATGACAAGGATGAAGCGCACGGTGCAATGGCTGTTTTTACTGGCAGGCATCGTCCTCTCCCCCGCGCTGATGGCGCAACAGAACGCTGCGACGCTCGACCACATTCAGAACAGCAGCGTGCTAAACGTGGGTTATCGCCAGCTGCCGCCGTTCTCTTTTACAGACAACAGTGGCAAGGTCACGGGGTATACCATCGCGGTATGTAACATGATTGCCGATAAGTTACGCCAGTATCTGAAGCTCAACAAATTAACCATTCATTATATTCCCGTGAATTTTGCCGAACGCTTCTCCGCATTAAACACGCGTAAAATAGATATGGACTGTGGCGTAAATACCAATGCGCCGGAGCGAACCTCCAGCGTGTCGTTTTCTGACAACTATTACACCGCAAAGATGCGCATCATCTCTTTGCGTAAAAATAATATCCAGTCAATTGCCGATCTTAAAGGACGCACGGTGAGTCTGACCGGAAGCTCAAAAGATTTGCTGGAATTTAATAAAGCAAACAGAGAGCAACATCTTAATATTTCAACGATTACCAGCACTACCATAAAGGGTGCATTTGAGAAGATGGCGCATAATGAATCCGCCGCGTTCTTTGTTGATGATATTCTCGCCTGGCCGCTGATTAATCATAGCGAGCAACCCGAACTGTTCAGCGTCTCAGCACAGAGCATCGGTAACGATATGCACTATGCCATTATGATGAGGAAAAACGATCCGCAGTTTGTGGCGTTTGTTAATGGTACGCTGAAGGACTTTTTTGCCTCGCCGACCAATATGCAATTACGCAAAAAGTGGTTGTCTCCCTGGACCTGCGAAAAGATGAAAAATCCATCGCCAGGTAGTTGCCAGCATAACCATTGAACATTATCAGCAACAGCTTACGCCACCGCCTGCTTCGCCTGTGGAAAATCCCCGGGATGCTGCTGTTGCTGCTATCGGTCCATTCGCTACGTGCGGCCTGGGATTTTGCCAGTATTCAGCAGAAGTCTGATGCGCTTTACGGCCCGGCAACGCCAGAGGCGCAACAACGGATCCGCTCCTGGCAACAGCTTTTGCTTACGTTGCGCAGTGCCGACGAGCAAACGCAATTACGCGCCGTAAATCAATTCTTTAACGATAAAATCCGTTATACCGAAGACATTGATGCCTGGCACAGCGTGGATTACTGGGCCACTCCCATTGAGTCGCTGCGCAAAGGTGAAGCGGATTGTGAAGACTACGCGATCGCCAAATATTTCACCCTCCGCCAGTTGGGCGTCTCCGAAGACAAGCTACGCATCACTTACGTTAAAGCCCTGCGCTTAAACCGCGCGCACATGGTGCTGACCTGGTACGCCACCCCTGAGGCGATTCCTCTGGTGCTCGACAGCCTGACCAGCACTATTTCACCTGCTACGCAGCGCATGGATTTATTACCCGTCTACTCCTTTAACAACACTGGCCTTTGGCTTCCCGGCAATCAGAACAATAAACGTGTTGGGGACAGCAAAAGGCTATCTCGCTGGCAGCAAGTTTTCACCAAAATGCGGGAAGAAGGCTTCCCGATGGATAAATAGGAATCGCCCGTGTCTCTTTTTAAACAGTTACTTCTGGCAATCTCTCTCTTTATGATGGTTGTATTCAGCGGCAATTTTATTGTGACGCTGGAGAGTTCCCGCAATCAATCCAATAACCAACTTCTTTCACATGCCCAGGATGCGGCAACGGCGCTGGGCGTTTCGCTGACGCCCAACGTCAACGACCCGGCAATGATCGAGCTGATGGTGAGCTCTATTTTCGATAGCGGTTACTACAAAAAAATCCGCATCGTCGACCTGGCAAACGGCAAAATGATGCTTGAGCGCAGCGCTGCGTCATCTATTCCCGACGTCCCAGGCTGGTTCGTTGCTCTGGTGGATGTCACTCCGCAAACCGGTGAGGCAACGATTATGCGCGGCTGGCAGCAGGCTGCACGGGTTGAAGTGACCAGCGATCCTATCTTTGCCGTACAGCGTCTGTGGGACAATACCCTGGGTAATCTGTTGTGGATGCTGTCCTGCAGCCTCGCCTGTTTATTCGCCGGTAGTCTACTGCTGCGCAAGCTGCTACGCCCGCTCAATTATCTGGCAAAGCAGTCGGAAGCGATTACCCGCCGCGAGTTTCTGACGCTCCACGAGTTGCCCAAAACGCCAGAATTGCGCCGCGTTGTGGGCGCTATGAATTTGATGGCTGCGAAGCTCAAGTCGTTATTTGAAGAACAAGCTATCTACAGCGAACGTCTGCACAATGAGGCTTATCTCGACAGCCAGACTGGAATTGCCAACCGCCGGGCGTTCGATATGCAGCTTCAGGCGCGGCTAAGCGACGCCGATACCGCGCCGGGATATCTGTTGCTGGTCCGCGTTCAGGATTTGGGCGGTCTGAATCAGCGTTTTGGCGGGCCGCATACCGATAAGCTGTTGCTCAATATCGCCAACCTGCTGAACGCGCATAAAGAAAAATATGCCTCTCTCGACAGTACGCTGGCCCGCATTCGCGGCGGTGAGTTTGCCCTGCTATGTCCTGGCGTGACCCACGGTGAAATGCTGGACTTGTCCCATTCGCTCGGCCAAAAGCTGACGGCCTTTTACGCCACCGGGATGTCAGACCAACAGCCGGTTGCCTACACCAGCATGGTACCGTTTAGCGCCGGGGATAACGCCCAGTCATTGCTGATTCAGGCCGATCGCCTGCTGGTAGAAGCCGAAACGCGCACCGATCATCAGGTCGTTCCCACCGCAGAGGTACCTGCGAGTACAGAAGATCAGCATTTGTGGTTTGTTCGTCTGGAGCATGCGCTGGAAAACCAGCAGTTCCAGTTGGTTTATCAGCCGGTGGTCGATTGCCGCCAGCCGGACAAAATTCTGCATTACAAGGTGCTGTCGCGCATCATTGATGAACAAGGTAATACCCTTACCGCCGGTCGATTCCTGCCGTGGATCCACCGCTTTGGCTGGAGCCAACGCCTCGATAAAGTGATGCTGAAACTGACGTTGAATCAGTTGAAAACCGCGCCCGGAAAATTGGCATTGAGTATCTCCGGAAGCTCTGTCGCCAGTGCGACCGCCATTGCTGAGCTGCTCCACCCGCTGCGCTATTCACCGAAATTAGCCAGTCAGTTGATTCTGGAACTGGATGAGAACCAACTGCCAGGCCCTTATCAAATGGCGGCGTTTGTTAAAGCCGTCAGTCAGCACCGCTGCGCGCTGGGTCTGCAACACTTCGGTAGTCGTTTCGATATGATCGGCCATCTGTCACAGTGGGGACTTGCTTACCTGAAAATCGACAGCAGCTATATCCGCAATATTGATGAAGAAAACGATAAGCGTTTATTTATTGAAGTGTTATGCAGCGCCACGCGCAGTATTGACTTGCCGCTCATTGCCGAACGGGTTGAAACACAAGGCGAACTGAAGGTATTGCAGGAGTTAGGGATTGATGGCGCAATGGGCCAATTATTAGGTGAACCCGCGCCGCTGTGATAAAAGCAGGCAGTCTTGAGACGCTTGTATATTGCCGGATGGCGCTTCGCTTATCCGGCCAACAAACTCACTGCCTGCGTCAGCTAAAAAATACGATCATCACCGCCTAGTAGTTGTTCTAACCCGCCAAGTTCCTGGCGCGCGTTCGCACGATTCAATAATTTAACCTGCGCCATCGGCGGGAGATCGGTAATGGCAATCACGCCTTTACGCATCAACAGGTAAATCAGATCGTCGAGCACGCGCACCATCTCGAGGTCGCTTTTTTGCAACGTCGCTAAAGCCTGCTGGTTGCCATTTTCCGGGCTTTTTGCCCCGCCTTCTGCCTGCACGTTTGCTGTAGATGAATCAGAATTCATATCAATGCCTTTTTATTTTGCAAGTTGCTGCTGCCCTGTTTACGCAGGGCAGCAGGCAATCGTTAGTGGGTGTGGTTTTGATCGGGTTTAGCTATCAGGTGATCTAACGAGTAGGTCGGAGAATGCAGATCGCTGCTTGCCGGACCAGACAGCGCGGTATCTATTCCATGCGCCACTTTTGCCGGACTGGCGATCAAGTGATGATCGCCGCCGCTTTGAATGTACTTCGCAATATCTACGCCTTCATGCAGTTCGCGCGCCAGATCGCTGAGATCGACTTTTTCGAGTACGCCCTTCGCCTTATCGTCAGCGCTGAGCACGGCTGTCGCCTGGCCGTGCCCGGTTGCTGCTGGCGCGTAAGACAGAGACAATGCATTGTCATCGAACAGGTTATGCAGCGCATGTTGCATCGCAGCATGATTCCCTTTATCCACCGTATGTCCTTTCACTGGCGTGGGATCGTCCATCGTCACGTTCAGCGTTTGGCTATAAGGCGTAATATTGCCGTGGTCATCATGCGCCTCAACCAATACGTTCACGCGGTTATGACCTGCACGGAATGCGGAGGTATCGGCCTCAATGTCATAGGTCAGCCCATTATTGCCCTGATGAAGAATGGCATCGTACTGATGACCATTTACCAGCGCTTTAATATGCTCGCCATCATGCACATCACCGCTCACGCTACCGGTAATATGCGTGACGGTATGCTGTGATTCCGCGCGTGAGATATGGTTATCCCCGGTAACTTTATCGACGATAAGCGTGGCGTCTGCCTGTTGATCAACCGAATAGCTGTGGGACGTTGTCTTTGAATACGGATTGCCCGGCGCATCATGGCCTTTGACCTCCACCGAAAATGTGGTGTTCACTTCCATGACATGACTGTCCACATCAACGTGATAAACCCGATCGCCATTGCTCAGCGTATCTACCGAACCGGTAAATTCCTGACCGCCAATGTTTAATTTGATCGAATCCCACACATCCACATCACCGCCAAGATGCCCGGTTACCCTCACCGTCGCGCCCTGGAGTTCCTGATGATTGAGAACGTTATCCTGGGTGACATTATCAATATCCATCGTTCCCGCAGCGGTCCTGTCAATGGTGATGGCCTTACTGGTATCGATTTTTCCATGGTTGCCGGAATCATCGTGGGCGATAACGTGAGCGAGAATCTTTTGATCGTGAAGCAGGTCAATCGTACTGGCATCTACGCTAAAGACCTTCTGACCGCCGCTATTTTTCACATCAGCGACCAGATCTTTACCGTTAACTGTGATAGTCACCTGATCGCCGACGTCCACATCCCCGGTCACATAGCCGCTGATGGTGGTTTTCGCATGCTGAGTTTCCTCATTATTCAGCACATCATCAACTGACACCTTATTCAGCACGATGCTGGCATCGACATGCGTGTCGATAGTGACCGTTTTGTCGTTCACGGCATGCATTGGGTTCAACGCCGAATCCTGTCCTTGCACACTCACATGGATAGTTGGGTCGTTTTGCAGTCCTGTCGTGCTCACCATCGCTTTGTAGCCCAGCTGTCCGTTCATATGCGGCAGCTCAATAACACGCGTATGTACCGTGACGCCATCGATGAGAATGGCAACTTTATCACCGAGATGCACATCGCCATCCACCGTACCACTCACCTCAACGCTACCGCCTTTCACTTCATCAGCATTGATAATATCGTCGCCGCCGACGGTGTTGATGGTCACACTGCCGCCTGCCGTTTTATCAATCGAGTAGCCCTGCGTGAAACTGGCTGGCTGCACGTTACCGTGATCGTCATATCCTGAAACGGTGGCGACAATGGCGCTGTCGGCCAGCAGGTCTTGGGTGTAGATATCCACGCTGTAGTGATGATTATTATCGACAGTCGCCGCATAAGGGTTGCCGTTAACCGTCAGCGTCACCTTATCGCCCGGGTGCACATCTCCTGAGACCGACCCCGTTACGGTCATCTTATGCTGCTGCGACTCCTGCGCATTAAGCACATTGTCATCGGCAATTTTATCAATCGTCACGCCAGCATTAGCGCTCAGATCGACCACGACATGGCTGCTGGCGGAGGCACTGCCCTGATTGCCATGAGCATCCGTCGCCAATACCGTCGCGACAACATCCGGATCATTATGCAGGTCGTTGATACTAACCTTCGTCGACCAGGCCCAGTGACCGTGTTTATCATCATGTACTACCGCGGTCAGCGTATTGCCATTAACCTGCAGGCTCACCACGCTCCCGTCATGAATCCCTTCACCGCTTACCGTACCGCTGATGGTGGTTTTACCGCTTTGCGCTTCCGCCGCATTGATAACATCATCACCGGCAATCTTATCCATCGTTATCTGCAGCGGGTTATCCGTGTCGATGGTGATGGTTTTCTGCACCGAGTCTGTCGCAATCCCCGCTGTAACAGAGACATCAAACGTTGGATGCGCCTGCAGTTCACTCGTCGGCACATCCACTTCGTATGCCAGTTGCCCCGGCATCGTCGGGATAGTCATGACGTGCCCGGAGTACTGCACATTATTGATGGTGACAATAACATCGTCCCCGGCCTGAACGTCGCCGGTGACCAGACCTCGGATTGCCGTGGTTCCTTTTTGCGCTTCATCGTGGTTGAGAACGTCATCGCCCGCCACTTTATCAACGGTGAGATGCACGGTCGGTTGGTGCGGCGGTGTGGTGCCAGTACCTGTTGTCGACGGGGTGTGCATACCATAAGGAGTATTGGCTGGAACAGCGATATTGCCTAACCATGGAAGGTCAATAAACTTATGTTCTACCGCCGTTGCCGTATTGCCATGATCATCATGAGTGGTGATGGATACCGTGATATTACCGTCATCATGCCAGGCCCCTGAAACAACATTAAACGTGTAACCCAGCTTTCCATCCGGCAGCGTGATCACATTGGTTTGCAACTGGCCGCCGCCGACATCGACCGTAACCACATCGCCAGACTGTGCGTCTGGATCAACATGCCCCGTTACCGTGATGAATTCGGGACGTCCGTGCGGATTGAGGCTTTGACCCCCCTGAGACATCGCAGAGTCAATCGTTATCCCGGCATCTGCAACGGTATCAACCACCACAGGCATGTCATCGTGCCCGTGTGCAATATTGCCTGCGTCATCTTTTGCCGTTACTTCGGCATGAATCTTCGGATCCATAAGCAGATCCAGGGTCGATACCTTTGTGCTGAAAACACGCTGGCCGTTGTGATCTTCCACCTGCGCATAGTAGATCTGATGATTGATGGTCAACTCAACGGTATCGCCGATTTTGACATCGCCTCCCACCGTACCCGTAACCGTCGTTTGCGGATTAAGGGCTGCGTCGTGGTTAATCACCCCACCACCGCTACCGGTGAAGATCGGATCAATATGTACAATCGCATCAATCTTGTCGTCAATGACCACGGTACTGTACGCATCTGCCGTCGCGTTATTACCTGCCGCATCGGTAGTGGTGATGGTTGCAGTAATATGCGGATCGTTTTGCAGCCACTGGGTGTCCACATCAATGGAATACCCCAGGGTTCCCAGATTTGGCAGGTTCACCACGGTGGCATCAACCGTATGGCCACCAATATTCAGGTGCACCACATCATTCACCTTAGCATCGCCCCCGACCGTACCGCTGACGATCGTCGTGGTTTGCCCTAATTCAATCTGATTCAATACATCATCGCCCGTTACCGGATCGATAGTGATTGAGGCTTTCGCTTCAGCGTCCAGCGTAACCGTATGATGCGCTGTAATTTGCGCATGGTTCAGGGCATCGTCCGTGATATCCATGGTGACGTCGATATGCGGATCGGCAACCAGATCGGCCGTGGCAACGGGAACGTGGAAGCCCATCTGCTGATTGCCGCGATCCTCCACCACGCCAGAATAGTTGTGTCCATTGATGGTCATGGTGAACGGATCGCCCGGATGAACTTCACCGCTCACCGAGCCGCTCACTATCGTAAAGCCATGCATTTGCTCAGCAAGGTTCAGCGTATTATCCGGCGTCACGGCATCAATGGTTATCTGCGCATCCACACGGGTATCGATAATAACGGTGGTTTCTGCATTGGCCGTAGCCGGGTTGCCCGCGCCATCAGTGGTGCTAACCGTCGCGGTTAAATGCGGATCGGAGATCAGGTCGGCAGTACTGACTTTAATGCTGTAGCCGAGAACCCCGCCTCCTACGTCACTCACTTTCCCCGTCAGGACGTGACCATTCACGGTAAGATAAACAACGTCATTGACATGAACATCCCCAGCCACTTTCCCGGTTACATACGTGAATGGCTGTTTTGATTCATCGCCATTAATCATATTGTCGCCAGTGACGGGATCAATTGTCAGCATGGCTTTCGCATGTAAATCAACCACCAGATCGTGCGATATCTCCGCTTTCTGGAAATTATGCACATTATCTTCGCCGACTACGCGGGCCACGATATGCGGGTCTTTGACCAGATCGCGGCTCAGAACGTCCAGCTTATATCCCAGCGCATTGTTATGCTCCGGGAGTCGCTGAACGGTTGTTTCGTAGGTATGTCCATGTACGATAACCTGAACTTTATCCCCGACATGCACATCGCCGCCGCCAACCGTCCCCATCACCTCAGTGAGGTGTTTCGCGGCTTCTGCACCGTTGAGCTTGTCATCGCCCGCTACCGTATCAACGGTAATTCTGGCCCCGGCATGGTTATCAATATGGACGTCATGGGTTGCGGTGGTAATGACCTCATTTTTAACCGCATCGTGGGAGATAACCGTGACGCTCACGGTCACATTTTTATCCTGGAGGCCTTTATTATCGCTGAACGCCGTTGAGTCGACCGGGACCTGATAACCTAAGTGACCGCCCCCGAGATCAATCACCTTGCCGTTAAACGTATGGTGATTGATTTCTACGATCACCGCATCGCCAACCTGCGCATCACCGCCGACCTTACCGCTGATGAGCTGCATCGGCGTATCCAGCTCAAGATGGTTAAGGTTGTTGTCATCAGTGACGCTATCAATAGTGACGGTGCTTTGCGCTTGCGTATCCAGCGTAACGGTTCGATGCTCTACCGCTACCGCCTGATTGCCCGCAGCGTCGTGGCTAACCAGCGTCACCATCACGTCGTTGCTGCCTTCCTGCAACACACCTGTTGGAACAAACACGTCGTAGCGCAGAACGCCGTGATCGTTAACCACCGTGCCGCTAAAGTCCTGATTATGTCCCTGCACGTGAACAGTCACCACGTCACCCGCTTTGGCATCCAGACCTTTCGCGATACCGCTAATCAGCGTCGGCATGCGGTTTTCAATGGCGTTCACCACATCATCCGATGCCACTACATCAGTCGTTACCTCGTTTTTGGCAAAATTATCAATGTGAATTTTATGGCTATCGGTAGCGATGGCAAGGTTACCCGCCGCATCATGAGAGGTGACAGTGACATGCACATCGACATCCGTTAACACATGGACGCTATTGTTCGCAAAGGCTGATGAGTCAACATCAATGCGGTAACCCAGATGCCCGTGACCAAGGTCAATGACCTGGCTTGCGTACTGATGACCATTAACGTCCAGTTGAATGGGATCGCCAACTTTCGCATCTTCACCGTCGACGATGCCGGTAATGCGCTGTGTTGCCGCAGACAGTTCCTGGAAATTGATGACATTGTCCGTGGCAATGTTATCCAGTGAGATAGCGTTTTGCGCATGAGTATCAACCGTGATAATCCGGTGCGACTCACTGGTCACTGCGTTGCCCAGCGCGTCATGGCTCAACAGGGTCGCAACTACCGCATTCTTACCTTCATGCAAGGTTCCATGCGGCAGAACCACTTCATAGCGTAGCTGACCGTTATCGTTGACCACCGTGCCGTTAAAGTCTTGCCCATGAACGCTTATTTTTACCGCATCCCCCTCCCGGGCATCGCCACCGGCTACGATACTAATAATGGTGGGCATCCGGTTTTCACTGGCGTTGACCACATTGTCCGTCGCCACTGCGTCAATCTTGAGGGTGTTTTCCGCGTAGTTATCGATATGAACTTTATGGGAATCGGTCGCGATCGCCAGGTTACCCGCGGCGTCATGAGAAGTCACCATTGCGGTAATTTTCACATTCGTCAGCACATGACCGCTGTTATCGGCGAATGCAGACGAGTCTACATCGATGCTGTACCCCAGTTTTCCGCGGCCAAAATCAATCACCTTACCGCTGTACTGATGGCCGTTTATCTCCAGTAAGACCGGATCGTTGACCTTCGCATCTTCACCGCCAACAAAACCGGTAATCGTCTGTTTAGCCGCCGTTAGCTCTTGATAATTCAACGCATTATCTACAGTGACGTCATGTATACGGACAGTATTATGCGCCTGCGTGTCCAGCGTGATGGTGCGATGCGCCAGAGCGGTAACTTCATTCCCCACCGCATCATGGCTGACAAGCGTTACCGCCACCTCATTTTTGCCTTCCAGCAAGGCCGTCTTCGGCAGTGCAACTTCATAGCGCAACTGGCCGTTATCATTAACGACCGTTCCGGTATAGTTTTGCCCACGCATGCTAACAGTGACCACATCGCCTGCTCTGGCATCACCGCCGGCTGCACCGCTAATCAGCGTTACCATGCGGTTTTCAATGGCGTTGACTACGTCATCCGTCGCTACCGCGTCGATGCTGACCTGGTTGGTGGCAAAGTTATCAATGTGCACGTTGTGGGTGTCGGTGGCGATCGCCAGGTTACCCGCCGCATCGTGAGAGGTAACCGTGACCTTCACTTCCACATTACCGTCAATCGGTACGCTGTTGTTGGCAAAGTCTGAAGTGTCTACCGTGATACGGTAGCCCAGCGTATTGTTGCCTAAATCGATAACCTCCCCGCGGTACTGGTGACCGTTAATTTCGAGTTGAACCGGATCGCCAGGTTTAGCATCTTCATTGCTGCCGATGGAGCCGGAGATGACCTGGTTACGTGAGTACAGCTCACTCCGATTCAGGGTGTTATCGCTGTCTACATCATTAATTGTCAGAGAGTTGTGCGCCTGAGTGTCCAGCATGATGGTACGGTGCGCGATCGCCGTTACTTCGTTACCTGCCGCATCGTGACTGACCAGGGTCACCACCACATCGTTTTTACCTTCCAGCAGCGTCCCTTTCGGTAATGCCACTTCGTAACGCATCTGGCCGTTATCATCGACCACCGTTCCGGCAAATTTAAGCCCCTGCACGCTAACGACAACCGCGTCGCCCGCTTTGGCATCACCGCCCGCCACGCCGCTAATCAGCGTAGTCATACGGTTTTCAATGGCGTTGACCACATCGTCCGTCGCTACCGCGCCAATGTTGACCTGATTAGTCGCGAGATTATCAATGTGTACGCTGTGAGTATCGGTGGCAATCGCCAGGTTGCCCGCCGCATCGTGAGAGGTGACTGTAACCTTCACTTCCACGTTACCATCAACCGGCGTGCTGTTATTTGCAAAGTCAGATGAGCTCACCGCAACACGGTATCCCAGCCTGTTATTGCCAAGGGAGATAACCTGAGCGTGGTACTGATGACCGTTAATCTCCAGTTGCAGCGGGTCGCCAACTTTGGCGTCTTCGCCACTCACTGTGCCGGAAATCACCTGATTGCGCATATACAGCTCTACACGATTCAGGGTGTTATCGTCGGTCACATTGTCGATGGACAGCGCGTTATGCGCCTGAGTATCCAGCACCACAGTGCGATGCGTTACGGCGGTGGCTTCATTACCTACAGCGTCATGGCTGACCAGCGTCACCTGCACATCGTTCGCACCTTCCTTCAGGTTTGCGGAAGGCACCACAATTTCATAGCGTAGCTGACCATGATCGTCGAAAACCGTGCCGTGAAACGCTTTGCCCTGAATAGTCAGCGTTATCGGATCGCCCGCTTTCGCATCACCGCTGGCAACGCCTGAAATAACGGTCGGCATACGAAACTCATTGGCGTTGACGACATCATCATTCGCCACCGTTTCAATGGTCACGGCATTTTGCGCAAACAGATCGTTGTTGACGTGATGATCGGTAGAAACCGTGGTGCTGTTTCCGGCATCGTCGACAGAGGTTAACGTGGCGTGAATATTCGGGTCATTCAATAATCCCTGAGTCAGCACCGGGATGGTATAAGTCAGAGTCCCTGTTCCCGGGTCGGTAACAACGCCGGTATATTCCCGGCCATCGACCAGTAAGGAAATGAGATCGCCAGGCCTTGCATCACCGCCGACAATCCCGTGGATTAACGTTTGCGGTTGGCGTGACTCTTCGAAGTTTATGAGGTTATCCGGCGTGACATTTTCAACGCTAATGCTGATATTTGGTCCAGTAATATCAATCAGCGCATGGTCAAAACTTTCCGCCGTCCGTCCCGTCACATCGGTCGCGATTGCCACCACTGTTACATTTCCAGGTACCAGTCCTGCCAGATCGGTAGCAATATTCCAGTGCCCGTTGTTAACCGGAACAGTTACGGTGAATGTGTTTTTTTGGCTATCGGTGAAGGTAAGCGTGACGTGATTTTGATTACTGGTGCCACTTAAATGGGTCTGTTGAAATTCGCTTTTGTTAATAAAACCATCGTTGCCGGCAAACTCGGTAATTTGCACTTCTGGCGGGAAAACATTCGCGGAGCCCGCGGTCACGCCTCCTATCGGCAGATTGATATCCCAGCCCGGACTACCGAGACCTTGAGTGTTAAAACCTGCTGTCGGATCAACCACCTGCCCGGTCAATTCAAGCTGCACCAGAGTATGACCGCCTCCGCCGCCCTCTAATGTTATCGGCGCTTCATTACCTGCAGCGGTGGCTTCCAGCACCTGCGTCGGATCAGCGCCTTCGGCAATGGCTTTTTGTGCGGCGGCAATATCCTGGGCGCTACTCTCCGGGTTATGGCTGGCCTGTAGCCCATGCTCGCCCCAGTGGCTGTTACGCCCGATATCCAGCGTTTTTCCGTCTGGTAAAGAGACACTTACCGCGCCGCTGGCGCCGGTCACAATTTCTTCACCGCTATATACCCTGTCGCCTTCATGAACCTGTCGTTGTGCGCCATTGGCATCAACAACGTAAACCTGTCCAATGATTGCTTTGATCACACCGAGTAATTTGCTCACCGTAACCTCACTTAAATATCATCATTATTTTTATAAACTCGCTAATATATTAACGAACAAATATCACATTAATTTAATGTAAACATTAATATCTCAATGTAGAAAAAAACACATTTTATTGAATGCAATTACATGAGACTTGACTGGCAAATGAATATAATAAAAAATAACCAAAAATAAAACACGATGTGACAAAACATGTCGTCGAATAGCTGATAACAGCCATTAATTAAGATAATTCATATTTGTTAATTAATATAACGCATTTGTAAAAATGGATGATAGCGACGACAACTGGATGTCATAACCGTGAGATATAAGGCATTCATGTCATGAAGAAGTTTTTAGTTTTTCTGCTTTCGTGCTTTTCAATAAATGTAGCAATTGCAGAAGACTTACAAAATACCGTTAAAGAAGCATTAGCGAATCATCCAGAAGTTAATGCCGCAATAAATAGCCGTTATTCCTCAGAGCAAGAACTGCGGGCGGCACAAGGCGGCTATTTACCGTCCCTGAATCTGAACGCAGAAGCCGGGCGCAAAAATGTTGATGATGCGACTACCCGCGCGGCAGGTCGCAATAACGGTCTGACTCAATCGCCTAACGAAGCGACTCTCAGCCTTGAGCAAAATGTGTTCAACGGTTTTGCCACCAATAGCGAAGTGGCGCGGCAAAAAGCGACCGTTGACTCGCGCGCCTACGGCGTAATGAACACCAGCGAAAGTACCGCTTATGCCGTAATTCAGGCCTATTTCGATGTGCTGCAACGCGAAGAGTTTGTGCGCCTTGCAGAAGACGATCTGGCGAATCATGAGCGCATTTACGACCAGATAAAACTGCGTACCGATCAGGGCGTTGGTCGCTCCGGAGACTTTATGCAGGCCGAAGCGCGTCTGGCCCAGGCGCGTAACAATCTGCTGACCGAGCAGACCAATCTGGAAGACGCGAAAACCACCTTTGTCAGCGTAACGGGCATGGATCCGCAGGGCTTAAGCCAGCCAGAGAGCATTGACTCTCAGCTGCCGACCTCGCTGGAAGAAGCCAAAAGCCGAATGGAGAAAAATAATCCATTACTGAAGTCCGCCAATGCGGATATCGAAGCTGCGCACCAGCAATATGAGGCCTCGAAATCAACTTTCTACCCACGCGTAGACGTAGAGCTTTCCCGCGGGATTAGCAACAACACCGATACCACCCGCGCACACACCGAAGAATGGGAGGCGATGGTTAAACTGCATTACAACCTGTACCAGGGCGGCAGCGACAAAGCCAATATGAACTCCCGCGCTTATCTGCACAAGCAGGCTCAGGATGTGCGCAATAACACGCTTCGCCAGTTGAATCAGGAGCTACGCCTGGCCTGGACAGCGCTGCAAAACGCACGCGCCCAGCTTCCTTCTGCAGAAGAATATGCCGACCGAAGCGTCAAAGTGCGCACGGCTTATCAGGATCAATTCAGTCTTGGCGAACGTACCCTGCTGGATTTACTCGATAGTGAAAATGAAGTGTTCTCCTCTAAACGTCGCCTTGTTGAATTACGTTATCTGGCAATGACCAGCGGCTATCGAATTAGCGAACGCACCGGTGAATTAATGAATATTCTAAAAATCACACCGCCGCCGTCAGGGCAACCGGTAGATTCTGCAGAAGAAAATAGTTTACCGGAACTTAATTAATAATTATTAATACCCATTAAATCTCTGACCTACATGCTTATTATAAGCCTGCTATTATTTAACCGTGTACGGTCAGAATGGTTGCGAAAATGAGTGCACAAGCCGAATTATTAAATGACGTCCCCGAGAATTATGTTCCGCCAGGTTCTCAATATCACGACCCACGTAGCCATAATGACGACCCGTTATTAGATAGCTTACTTATTCTGTGTTCTCTGCATGGTAAACCGGCGAGTCGTTCAACACTCAGCAGCGGTCTGCCATTAGAAAACGATCGGCTCACGCTGAATATATTTCCACGCGCGGCGGCAAGAGCCGGTTTAAAAGCGCGAGTCGTCAGGCGCACGCTCGATAAAATTCCGGCAATGTCTTTGCCAGCAGTGTTGTTATTGAACGCTGGCGGAACCGGCGTATTGTTAGCATGGAACGATGACGGCAGCGCCCGCTTTATGCCCAGCGAAAGCGAAGGTGGAGAAATTTGCGTCGATTTAGCCACGCTTGAGCGCAACTATGCGGGTAAAGTCATTTTTGCGCATCCGCGTCATGAATTCGATTTGCAGGCGGAAGCCTTCCTGCCACGCACTAAATCCTGGTTTAAAGACACGCTGAAGCTATCACGCTTTCTGTATATGGATGCGGTGCTGGCCAGCCTGCTGATCAACCTGATTGCGCTCGGCACGCCGCTTTTTACCATGAACGTCTATGACCGCGTCGTGCCAAACCAGGCAACGGTCACGTTGTGGGTGTTGGCGGTGGGGATTTGTCTGGCCTTTATCTTTGATCTGATCCTGAAAATGCTACGCGGTATCTGTTTGGATCTTGCGGGTAAAAAAAGCGATCTCATCATCTCCTCGACCCTGTTTGAACGCATTACCGGCATGGAGATGAAAGAGCGCCCTGCGCGGGTGGGGAGCTTTGCGCAAAACATTCATGAATTCCAGTCGCTGCGTGATTTCCTCTCATCGCTCACGCTGACGACGATTATCGATCTGCCCTTCACCCTGTTGCTGCTGATCGTTATCGGCATTATCGGCGGCGCGCTGGCATGGATCCCGATACTGACATTGCCGATTGCCTTGCTGTGTAGTTGGGCGCTGCAAAAACCGGTCAACGACGCGGTGGCAAAAACCATGAGCCTCGCCAGCGAACGTCAGGCATTGCTGATTGAAACCCTGGGCAGCCTGGATGCCATCAAAGTGAACAATGCCCAAAGCGAACGCCAGTTCCAGTGGGAACAGACGCTGGGCAGCCTGAGTCGTCTGGAACTGCGCGTCAAAACCTTGTCCAGCCTGGCAAGCAACCTCACCGGCTGGTTCCAGCAAATTTCGGGCGTGGTGATGATCATCGTCGGGGTATACATGATTATCGGCGGTAAGCTGAGTATGGGTGGTTTGATCGCCTGCTACATGCTCAATGGTCGCGCTCTGATGCCGCTGGGCCAGCTTACCGGCCTTATCGCCCGCTATCAGCAGGCGAAGCTCACCATCAAAAATACCGAGAAAATGATGTCGCTGGCGCAGGAGCGTCGCGCGGATGAAAATCCGCTCAAGCGGGAACAGTTACAGGGCAGCATTGAATTTCGCGATGTGGATTTCAGCTATCCGGAACAACAAACCCTGTCGCTGCACAAAATAAACCTGACCATTCAGCCCGGTGAGCGCATCGGCATTATCGGACGCAGCGGTTCCGGTAAAAGTTCACTGAGTAAACTTATCGTCAATTTGTACCAGCCGAGCGCCGGGAATCTGCTGATCGACGGTATCGACTCTCGTCAGTTGGATGTGAACGATCTGCGCCACAGCATCGGCTACGTGCCGCAGGACATCCAGTTGTTCAACGGCACGCTGCGCGACAACCTGCTGTGCGGGGCGCGCTATGTCGACGACGAAACCATGCTGCGAGCGGCAGAACTGGCAGGCGTCAACGATTTCGCCCGTCTGCATCCTGACGGCTATAACCTACAGGTCGGTGAGCGCGGCTCTCAGCTTTCCGGCGGTCAACGGCAGGCGGTGGCGCTCGCGCGCGCGCTGCTGTTGGATCCCCCTCTCCTGCTACTGGATGAACCCACCAGTTCGATGGACAACACCAGCGAAGAGAAGATCAAACACGCGCTGACTCCCTGCATCGCGGGAAAAACGTTATTACTGGTCACGCACCGCGCCTCCATGCTGTCGCTGGTTGACCGTCTGATTATTGTTGATAAAGGACGCATCATCGCAGACGGCCCGAAAGCGGTAGTGATGGATGCGTTGAAAAAGGGGCAGATTAATGCATCTCGCTGATTTCCTGGCTCGAGCCCGCCGCTACTTACAGCATTACTTTCGCGGCCGTGATGAAAATCAAACCGACAGTATTAATGAGGTCAGCCAGGCCATTATTGATGACGCCCCGAGAGTAATACGACTGACGCTGTGGACGATCCTCGCGCTGGTGGTTTTGTCTTTCGTGTGGGCCGGCTTTGCAAAAATTGATGAAGTTACGCGCGGCGAAGGTAAGGCAATCCCTTCATCTAAGCTGCAAAAAATACAGAACCTGGAAGGGGGGATTGTCACCGAGCTGTATGTGCATGAAGGGCAAATCGTTAACGCCGGAACCCCATTACTGCACCTCGATGACACGCGTTTCGCCTCCAACGTTGGCGAAACTGAAGCCGATAAGCTCGGTCTGCGCGCCAAGGTAGAACGCCTGACGGCGGAAGTTGAGAACCGCGACTTTATTATTTCCCCAGAGATAGCCAGCCAGGCGCCGGATGTCGCCCGGGGAGAAACCGAGCTGTACAACAGCCGCCAGGAGCAGTTTCACAACGAAATATCCGGGCTCGAAGAACAGCTGGTGCAGAAAAAACAGGAGTTGCGCGACTTTGAATCGAAGGAGGATCAGTTTAAGCACAGCCTTGGGTTAATCCGTCAGGAAATCAAAATGTCCGAACCGCTGCTCGCCTCAGGCGCCATTTCAAAAGTCGAACTGCTGCGCCTGCATCGTACCGAAGTAGAAACCGCCGGGCAGCTCAATTCTATTAGCCTGTCGCTGCCCAAGGCCGCATCAGAAATTAAAGAGATTGAGAATAAAATCGGTGAAAGCCGTGGCCGTTTCCAGAGCGATGCGCTGGCCCAGCTCAACGAGGCGCGTACCAATCTGAGCAAAACCCAGGCCAGCGTAAAAGCGTTAGAAGACCGGGTGAATCGGACCATGGTCACCTCACCGGTGCGCGGTATCGTTCAGCAGGTGATGGTGAACACTATCGGTGGCGTCATTCAGCCGGGCAGCGACCTGGTGGAAATCGTACCGCTGGATGACAAGCTGTTAATCGAAGCCAAAATACAACCGCGCGATATCGCCTTCCTCCATCCAGGCCAGCATGCGATGGTGAAATTTACCGCTTACGATTACACCATCTATGGCGGTCTGCAAGGCGAAGTGGTGCAGATAAGCCCAGATACCGTGACCGACAAGCAGGGGCGAAGCTTTTATGTTGTGCGCCTGCAAACGGACAAAAACTACCTGGGAACAAAAGAGCATCCGATGCTTATCATTCCCGGCATGGTGGCGAGCGTCGATATTCTCACCGGTAAGAAAACGATTCTGAGCTATTTGTTAAAACCGATTATTCGCGCACGCGCGGAGGCACTCAGAGAACGTTGATTGGTTGTGCTCCCTTTCATTATTGTCAGGGAGCGCAGAAATTATAACGGCATGCAAAAGGAAAGTTTTCCGCGATTCAGGGTGATTTTCCCGTCATTAACCAGCTCCTGTAACACCTTATGGATGGCGCTGCGTGAGATATGATTGCGGGTCAAAATAAAGGTATACACGGACGTTTTCTCTCGGACATCGGGCTGCATTGCCCAGATATATTTCACGTGTTCAATAATCTGCTCGCGAATAGTGCGGTGCGATTGCAACGCCTCGCGCTGGAAATAACGTTGAAGATGGTGCGTTAAGATATCAAACGCCTGCTTCCATAAGTTTTTAGCGGTAAACAGAAGATCGGCGTTTTGTACGCTCATCGCCCACATCTCGCAATCGGTGTCACAACGTAAATAGTGTCCGGCCACTTCCGTACGCATTTGTGGCAGACCGAGAATAGCCGGTGCAGAAATACTCACCGTGACTAAATCATTTTCCACGCGATAAACAGAGACAGTCCCTTTCTCCAGAAACAAGATATTGCCATCAATCTTCAAATCAATACGCTGACGTTTTTTACGTAACGACAGCCAGGCATTATCTGACTTCTTCATTTCATCGCCAACGAGCACTACAGCATTTTCAATTTCTTTCTGGAACATAGGACTCTCTACCGCAAATTAAGGCTTTGTCAAATGAGGATAAATTTACTTAGCACGAAAAATAAATGTCAGCCTGCAAACAAGCTGACATTTATTCCCTTCTACATCTACCACCAACATTCCCTGGTGCCGTTGACGCGTTCAGGCTTCTGCTCTTTTCGCGTGGTGGTGCCAGGCAGTATAGGGCGCTGTCCATAAAGAATTAATGGCAATCATCTTTGTCGATATTTTTTCATCTTTCTGTTCTTTGCAACATAGCCAAAAAGATACAATCAATTGATTTATATATGGTTTATTTTCATTAAAAAGTTATCATTGTTGTTATATTATGATACTAAATTGAAACACTTAGCGGTTCTCGCTGTAGAGTCGGGTCCATACTGGTGGTCTTTATGGGCAAAGTGGTATCATGACTCACCAACCGCCTGGCGCATCAGCAAGAGTAGAGACCTTATGTCTGAGACTGGCAATGTCAGTTATCTGATTGAAAAAATAATAATATTTACGCCAGCGACGCAATGTCTGGCGCGGGTAGATCAACCCAATCAACGGATAAAACTCAAACACTCGGCGTCATTATGTCTTTTATTACTTATTCAACATCGCGGGCAAGTGGTTTCACAAAACGAACTACTGGAATTCGGCTGGGGTAAAAATCACCGTCAGGTGAGCTTCAACGCCTTTTATCAAAGCATTCTCTCTTTGCGTAAAAGTCTGCTACAACTAGAGCTGGAACAACCGCTTATCACCACGATCCCCCGCAAAGGGCTAATCATTCAGGATGAATGTGATATTCAGGTGATTGAAACACCAGAAGACAGCCCTTCTTCTACGGTTGAACATTTAGCACCGGATGTCGCCATCGAAGAACTATTGCCTTGCGCACCGCGTCAACCTTTGATGACTACTGCAGAAATGGTAATGCTGACCATTACCCTGATAATTTGTGTGCTTATATTGTATCCGTGGCAAACCAGCGATAACTATTTCTCTGGCTATATCACTGTGGGCAAAGCCCCCACTGACTGTCAGTATTATTTTAATAACGATGCCAGTAATTTCTCTCGACATACCGCGTTTATCGATAAAAATCCGGGGCTGTGTCAAAGCCATAAATTTATCTATATCACCACCTATCCTGAATCCAAAAAATTGTCCGTGCTTGTGTGTCGCTCACCGATGAAAGCCAGGCAGGAAAATGCCTGTCAGTCGGTTTATTACCCACGGTATGATAGCTAATGAATTTTTATCCCAGAACGTCCCGCATTCAGACAGGTATTATCCTGCTGCTTTGTTTTGTTACGCTAATTGTCGCCGTCGTCTATCGGTACAGTAAAAACAATGGCGAGTTACATAATCTGACCTGCCGTTCAGCTATCGAGATTGTACGCAATACCACTTCGTTCCGTGGCATCATTGATATAAAAACCGGCGGCAGCAAAGGTATTGTTAATATTGATGGCATTATCAAAGATGCCGACAATAATGAACAGACCGTGCAGCGCATGGTACTTTTTACACAATCCAGCTACGGCTCAAGCCCGGTCTGGATTTCGCAGAAAATCCAGATCTCTAATCGTGAAACGGCACCCGCCACTCTCATTCAGGAATTACTCCCCGACTTTTTCCTGACCAACACCAGCGTATCTAACGTCGATTTTTTTGCGCTGAATAGCGAGACGTATCTGATTACCAAAGAGGGGATCCCCTATCTCTACTGCCAGAACTATGCGTTGCCGGAAAATGAATAATCAATAAGGGTTCTGACGGCAAAACCTACGGGTGAATCTCAGTCGTTGTCGGTGATAAGATAGGCCATTCTGGTCGAAACAAGGCTCGTCGTTACTGCCCTTCAGGCGGCTTTCGAATGACAAATTTGTGGGTTTATGTGAGTTTCCAGGGGCTCACGTGAGACTGCCCAGGTACCCAAAAAGATTAAAAAAAGAGCAAAAACAATATGAAAGAGTCACTTGATACGGACTTCACTAACCATACGCCCATGATGCAGCAGTATCTCAAGCTGAAGGCTCAGCACCCGGAAATACTGCTGTTTTACCGCATGGGCGACTTTTACGAACTGTTTTATGACGATGCGAAACGCGCGTCTCAGCTGCTTGATATCTCCCTGACCAAACGCGGTGCATCTGCGGGCGAGCCAATCCCGATGGCGGGCATTCCTCATCATGCCGTAGAAAACTACCTCGCCAAGCTGGTCAATCAGGGCGAGTCCGTTGCTATTTGTGAGCAAATTGGCGATCCGGCGACCAGCAAAGGTCCGGTAGAACGCAAGGTGGTGCGCATTGTCACGCCAGGCACCATCAGTGATGAAGCACTGCTGCAGGAACGCCAGGACAACCTGCTGGCTGCCATCTGGCAGGACAGTAAAGGTTATGGTTACGCAACGCTTGATATCAGCTCCGGGCGTTTTCGTGTCAGTGAACCTGCTGACCGCGAAACCATGGCCGCAGAATTGCAGCGCACCAACCCCGCGGAACTGCTGTATGCCGAAGATTTCGCCGAAACCTCACTGATTGAAGGGCGTCGCGGCCTACGTCGTCGCCCGCTGTGGGAATTCGAAATTGATACCGCCCGCCAGCAGTTAAACCTGCAGTTTGGCACGCGGGATTTAATCGGCTTTGGCGTGGAAAACGCCCCGCGCGGACTTTGCGCTGCCGGTTGTCTGTTGCAGTACGTAAAAGATACCCAGCGCACCTCGCTGCCGCATATTCGTTCCATCACCATGGAGCGCCAGCAGGACAGCATCATCATGGACGCCGCCACTCGCCGCAATCTGGAAATTACCCAGAACCTGGCAGGCGGCTTTGAAAACACGCTGGCTTCGGTACTCGACTGCACCGTAACGCCGATGGGTAGCCGTATGCTCAAGCGCTGGCTGCATATGCCGGTGCGCGACACTAAAATCCTCACCGAGCGCCAACAAACCATCGGCGCGCTGCAGGATACCACCAGCGAATTACAACCCGTACTGCGTCAGGTAGGCGACCTGGAACGTATTCTGGCCCGCCTGGCCCTGCGTACCGCGCGCCCACGCGATCTGGCCCGGATGCGTCATGCTTTCCAGCAATTACCGGAACTGCGCGCACAACTGGAAAACGTAGACAGTGCCCCCGTGCAAATGCTGCGCGAGAAAATGGGTGAGTTTACCGAGCTACGTGAACTGCTGGAACGCGCCGTGGTGGAAGCTCCGCCGGTGCTGGTACGCGACGGCGGCGTCATTGCCCCGGGCTACAACGAAGAGCTGGACGAATGGCGGGCGCTGGCTGATGGCGCAACCGACTACCTCGACAGACTGGAAATCCGCGAACGCGAACGCACCGGTCTGGACACGCTGAAGGTCGGGTTTAACGCCGTACACGGCTACTATATTCAGATCAGCCGCGGGCAAAGTCATCTGGCGCCGATTAACTACGTGCGTCGCCAGACGTTGAAAAACGCCGAACGCTACATTATTCCGGAACTGAAAGAGTACGAAGACAAAGTTCTGACCTCAAAAGGCAAAGCGCTGGCGCTGGAAAAACAGCTGTACGACGAACTGTTCGACATGCTGCTGCCGCACCTGGCTGATTTGCAACAGAGCGCCAGCGCGTTGGCGGAACTGGACGTACTGGTCAACCTCGCGGAACGTGCTTATACCCTGAATTACACCTGCCCGACCTTCACCGACAAGCCTGGTATTCGTATTACCGAGGGACGTCATCCGGTGGTGGAACAGGTGCTGACCGAGCCGTTTATTGCCAACCCGCTTAACCTCTCGCCTCAGCGACGGATGCTGATCATCACCGGCCCGAACATGGGGGGTAAAAGTACCTATATGCGCCAGACCGCGTTGATTGCTCTGCTGGCCTATATCGGCAGCTACGTTCCGGCGCAGAAAGTGGAGATCGGGCCTATCGATCGCATCTTTACCCGCGTGGGCGCGGCGGATGATCTGGCATCCGGTCGTTCTACCTTCATGGTAGAAATGACCGAAACCGCCAACATTCTGCACAACGCCACCGAGAACAGCCTGGTGCTGATGGATGAGATTGGACGCGGCACCTCCACCTACGACGGCCTGTCGCTGGCGTGGGCGTGCGCAGAAAACCTGGCCAATAAAATCAAAGCATTAACGTTATTTGCCACCCACTACTTCGAACTGACTCAGTTACCGGAGAAGATGGAGGGCGTAGCAAATGTGCATCTGGATGCGTTAGAGCACGGCGATACCATCGCCTTCATGCACAGCGTACAGGATGGCGCGGCGAGCAAGAGCTATGGCCTGGCGGTCGCAGCCCTGGCAGGTGTGCCGAAAGAGGTTATTAAACGCGCGCGGCAAAAACTGCGTGAACTGGAAAGCATCGCGCCGAATGTTGCTGCGACCCAGGTCGACGGCACGCAGATGTCGCTGCTATCGGTTCCGGAAGAAACATCACCCGCCGTTGAAGCGCTGGAAAATCTCGATCCGGATTCGCTAACGCCCCGCCAGGCGCTGGAGTGGATCTACCGACTGAAGAGTCTGGTGTAACGTTGTAATGCCCGATGGCGCCTGGCTTATCGGGCCTACAACAACTGGCGCGCACTTCGGGAATGGGTGCGAGAGGACAAAACCAGGCCATCAGGACGCGGGGTTTCCCCCGCGTTGTTGCTACTTCTTCGGTTCGTAAGCGAGAACAGCTTTAAACTCCATATTACGCTCTTTGATACTTAACTCGCACAGCGAATCTCGTACCATTAACGTAAATCCCAGCACCGTGAAACACAGCACTACAATCGCCACCAGGGCATATTTTGTCAGCATGTCTTGCCTCCCTGCAAAGAAGAGACTAACATCCAAATGGTCTAGGTTTGAACGCTAGCCTCAGGTTGATAGAACTATCTCCTGGGGCTTTTGTCTTTCCGGGACCTTGCAAATGCTCAAAGCTCAGAAAGCCTCAAGCACCCGCCGCTATTCTATTCCAGGCGTCATCTCCTCGAACAATTTAAGCCATTTGCTACGAGCCTGCTCGCAAAATAACAAGCCCCGGATATTCCGAGGCTTAATATTAGTGCGTTGTGACGCTGCGCTTATCGGGCCGACATGAACTACCATTTCCAGCCCCCTCAGCGTTGCGCCATCGGCGTACAAGTCTGAAGAATGACGCCAGAAATAGAATCTTTGCTATATTGCCTGACCGTATAGCTCGGCGGTTCACTAACGGTAATATCTGTATAATTGGCGTACGTAACACGTTGTTCCCGAAAAAGTTCACGCACTGTATTCGCCATTTCAGGATTTCCAGGAAAATCGACCCGCAGGGTTGAAAGATCGAGCTCACTACGTATTTTTCGCTGCTCTTCTTGGATATTTTCTTCCGCCGAAACAGACACATACATATAGGGCTTTTCTGCATTAACGATTGAATAGGTTATCGCACTATCATAATAGAGATGATGAAATTGCCGACCCGTTATCGTCATTACGGACATAATCTGTACTGGAATTGTGCCATCCCCACTCTTAACGTCCATGTGGGCCTGACATTTAATAACAGAGCCAACGGACCCGCTATTATAGATTTGCATGATTTGTTCATGTGATGCGCTTTGCGCGCCAGAACTCATTCCCAGTAAAGATAATAAAACGACTCGCCGATAGAGTGACATATTTCTGAAAACATCCTTGTTGTCATGCTGCAAAAAAGAACTTAAGCAATTGTATACCGGGTAAGGCGAAGCCGCACCCGGCTATGTTGATTAGCGCTTATCTTCCGCCAGCAGCGGCGGAATACTCGGCACCATCGGCGCATCATCAATATCTTTTTGCGTCATGCGAAACGCTTGCGGGTAGTGCTCGCGGCTGGTGCGGCGTAGCGGTTCGGTATTACGCCAGGTGTACAGACAATGCTGGCACTGATATACCGTCCAGACGCCTTTCACCGGCGAGTTTGCCATCACTTCAATATGTTTATCGGCACAACGTGGACAAATCATCTGCTACTCCTTATTTACGGTTGGCCAGCATGGCGGTCAGCTTTTCAGCCCAGGCTTTCGTTTCCGGTAAATCGCATACCGGCTGGCTGTAGTGCCCACGGTTATCCGGCGCAACCGGCGTGGTCGCATCAATAATTAACTTGTCGGTAATCCCCGCCGGGCTGGAACCCGGATCAAGTTCCAGCACCGACATATTCGGCAGTTGCACCAGATCTCCCGCCGGATTGACCTTCGAAGACAGCGCCCACATCACCTGCGGCAGGTTGAACGGGTCAACATCCTCATCAACCATAATCACCATTTTCACGTAACCCAGGCCATGCGGCGTCGTCATTGCGCGCAGCCCCACCGCGCGGGCAAAGCCGCCGTAGCGTTTTTTGGTTGAGATAATCGCCAGCAAACCGTGGGTGTACATGGCGTTTACCGCCTGCACTTCCGGGAATTCAGCTTTCAGCTGTTGATAAAGCGGTACGCAGGTTGCAGGACCCATCAGGTAGTCAATCTCCGTCCACGGCATCCCCAGATACAGCGATTCAAAGATCGGTTTGGTGCGATAAGAGACTTTATCGATACGCACGACGGTCATGTTACGTCCACCGGAATAGTGACCGGTAAACTCACCAAACGGACCTTCGATTTCACGTTTACGGCTTTCAATGACCCCTTCAAGGATCACTTCTGACCCCCAGGGTACGTCAAAGCCGGTGAGCGGTGCGGTAGCGATCGGGTACGGACTTTCACGCAGCGCCCCCGCCATTTCGTATTCCGACTGATCGTACTTCAGCGGCGTAGCTCCCATCAGGGTGATGATCGGATCGTTACCCAGCGTGATAGCGATCGGCAGATCTTCACCACGTTCTTCGGCTTTATGCAGATGCAGCGCAATATCGTGCATCGGCACCGGTTGCAGACCAAGCTTGCGCTTGCCCTTGACTTCCATACGATAGATGCCGACGTTCTGTTTGCCAAAATTGTCAGGATCCAGCGGATCGCGCGACACCACGCAGGCTTTATCAAGATAAAAACCCCCGTCGCCATCGTTGAGGCGAAACAGCGGCAGAATATCAAACAGGTTGATCTCATCACCATCAACACAGTTTTCAGCCCACGCAGGGTTGGCACGACGCTCCGGCGTAACCGGAAATTTATCCCAACGGCGGATAAACTCATCAATCTGTTTTTTCACCGGGGTATTTGGCGGCAGACCTAAAGAGATGGCGTGATTCTGCCACGAGCCGATGGTGTTCATCGCCACGCGGGCGTCGGTAAATCCACGAATATTGTCAAACCACAGCGCCGGGGCGCCGTCGCCAATACGCCCGGTTGCGTTGGCCGCCGCCGCCAGATCCGGCTCGGCGTTGACCTCTTCACTGATTTTCAGCAGTTGTCCCTGGTCGTCCAGCGCCTGCAAAAAGCTGCGCAAATCATCAAATGCCATTATTCATTCTCCTGTGCAAAATTCTGCGCCTGTCGTAATCCCTGCCAGCGACGGGCGTTGGGGTGTTCCAGACCAAACTGATCGAGCACGCGAGCCACAATGTGCTGCGTGATGTCATCGACCGTGTGCGGGTGGTTATAAAACGCGGGCATCGGGGGAACCATCGCGACGCCCATGCGGGAAAGCGCGAGCATGTTTTCCAGATGAATGGTGCTAAGCGGCATTTCACGCGGCACCAGTACCAGCTTGCGCCCTTCTTTCAGCACCACATCAGCGGCACGCCCTACCAGTCCTTCCGCGTAGCCTGCACGAATACCGGCCAGGGTTTTCATACTGCAGGGGATAATGATCATGCCGTCAGTACGAAACGACCCGGAGGAGATGGTTGCCGCCTGGTCTGCCGGGTTGTGGCAAAAATCGGCCAACGCAGACACCTCGCGGACGCTGTACGGCGTTTCCAGTTCAATTGTGGTTTTGGCCCACTTTGACAGCACCAGATGAGTTTCCACCCCCGGCATTTCCCGCAGCGCCTGCAGTAGCGACACGCCAAGCGGTGCGCCAGTTGCCCCGGTCATTCCTACAATCAGTCTCATGCAATCCTCAAATTTGTTCGTGTACGAACGTTTTATCAAAATACTCCCTCGATGCATTTCGGGCAAGAGCAACTCGCACTGATTGCTAAAGCAGCAATGGTTAAACTATGACGCGTTACCCGTTATGATAGAGACTGACAGAAATCCCGGAGTTCTCATGCGGTTACGAAATACAGCCTTCCACCTTTTACGCCAGCTTTTTCAGCATCATACGGCTCGCTGGCAACATGAATTACCGGATCTGACCAAACCACAGTATGCGGTGATGCGCGCCATTGCCGAACAGCCCGGCATTGAGCAGGTTACCCTGACCGAGGCAGCAGTCTGTACCAAAGCGACGCTTGCGGAAATGCTGAGCCGGATGGAAAAACGCGATCTGGTCAAGCGTGAGCACGATCCAGCGGATAAGCGTCGGCGGTTTGTTTATTTAACCGCGCAAGGAGAGGCATTACTGGCCAGCGCCACTCCGTTAGGCAATAGCGTGGATGAGGAGTTTCTGGGGCGATTATCCGATGAAGAGCGTGAGCAGTTCACTCGTCTGGTGCGTAAGATGATGAACTAATCTGCCGGATGGCGACATAAATGTCTTATCCGGCCTACAAAGTCCAGCTCCCCATAGGCCTGATAAACGCAGTGCCATCAGGCAACAAACATAGAAAAAGGCCAGTCCCAATGAGACTGGCCTTTCTTGATAGAACTTGTGCTTACTCGCGGAATAGCGCTTCGATATTCAGCCCTTGAGTCTGCAGAATTTCACGCAGACGACGCAGACCTTCAACCTGAATCTGGCGAACACGTTCACGAGTGAGACCAATTTCACGGCCCACATCTTCCAGTGTCGCAGCTTCGTACCCCAGCAGACCAAAACGACGTGCCAGCACTTCACGCTGTTTGGCGTTCAGTTCGAACAGCCATTTGACGATGCTTTGTTTCATATCATCGTCTTGCGTGGTGTCTTCCGGACCGTTTTCCTTTTCATCGGCCAGAATATCCAGCAACGCTTTTTCGGAATCGCCACCCAGAGGGGTGTCTACCGAGGTAATACGCTCGTTGAGTCGGAGCATACGGCTGACGTCATCAACCGGTTTATCCAGTTGTTCAGCAATCTCTTCTGCGCTCGGTTCGTGGTCCAGTTTATGCGACAACTCACGCGCGGTACGCAGATAGACGTTCAGCTCTTTTACAATGTGAATCGGCAGTCGGATCGTACGGGTTTGGTTCATAATCGCCCGTTCGATCGTCTGGCGGATCCACCAGGTTGCGTATGTTGAGAAGCGGAACCCGCGTTCCGGGTCAAACTTCTCGACTGCACGGATAAGTCCCAGATTGCCCTCTTCAATCAGGTCCAGCAATGCCAGACCACGATTGCCATAACGACGAGCAATTTTCACCACCAGACGCAGGTTACTTTCAATCATGCGACGGCGGGATGCGACATCCCCACGCAGTGCGCGACGCGCAAAATAAACTTCTTCTTCGGCTGTTAACAGTGGTGAATAACCAATCTCACCAAGGTAAAGCTGAGTCGCGTCCAACACACGCTGTGTGGCCCCCTGCGATAACAGCTCTTCTTCAGCCAGGTCGTTATCACTGGGTTCCTCTTCACTCAAGGCTTTTTCATCAAAAGCCTCTACTCCGTTCTCATCAAATTCCGCATCTTCATTTAAATCATGAACTTTCAGCGTATTCTGACTCATAAAGGTGGCTCCTACCCGTGATCCCTAACGGAACTAGCACGTGAAAGCCTGGTTCCGCCGAATTATCGCTGCGGTAAATAACGCAGCGGGTTTACGGATTTCCCCTTGTAACGAATTTCAAAATGCAAGCGTGTTGAACTGGTTCCGGTGCTACCCATGGTAGCTATTTTCTGCCCCGCCTTGATTTCTTGTTGTTCCCGGACCAGCATCGTATCGTTATGGGCGTAGGCGCTCAGGTAATCATCGTTATGTTTGATGATAATAAGATTACCGTAACCACGCAGCGCATTACCGGCATAAACGACGCGTCCATCTGCGGTCGCGACAATAGCCTGTCCTTTGCTGCCTGCAATGTCGATCCCTTTATTGCCACCTTCGGTAGCCGCAAAGTTTTCGATCACTTTGCCGTCAGTCGGCCAGCGCCAGGTAGAGATTGGCGAGCTTGTCGACGTTGAGCTTGCAGTTGATTCGGTTGCGCTAACTGCTGGAGCCGTTACAGGCGCTGTGACCACGGTCCCAGCAGGCTTGTTGTTCGGCAACATTTTATTAGCACTTTGTTCACCTGAATCCTCAGAATACGTAATTGTTGGTTTCGAAGCAACAGCAACGGTGGAATTTTGTGCAGGGTTGGTCACAACTCCTTGCTGTGCTGCATCCGCCTGGGTGATGGCATTTCCACCGGTAATCGGTGCGCCAGACGCGTTGCCCACTTGCAGAGTTTGACCGACATTCAGGCCATACGGGGCCGGAACGTTATTGCGTTGTGCGAGGTCACGGAAATCGTTCCCGGTGATCCAGGCAATATAAAAAAGGGTATCGCCTTTCTTAACAGTATAGGTACTGCCGCCCGTGTAGCTACCTTTCGGAATATTCCCATACTTACGGTTGTACACAATACGACCGTTTTCCATCTGTACAGGCTGTTGTGCGACAGGCTGGATTTGCGTTGGCTGCGTGGTTGGTTGCTGCACCGGCTGGAGCTGTGGCGTCTGCTGTACTGTCGACGTCGAGCCCATTTTAGGCGGAGGTGTAATCAGCATGCCGGAACTGGTGTTCGTAGATGAACTGCCGTCAACGGAGCTGACTGGCGCTGGTGGATTCGAGGTGTTAGAACAACCTGCCAGCCATAATGAAACCAGTGACAATGCCGCAATACGGCGAACGGTAAATTTTTGGCTTCCCGCGCTCATTTATCCCCCAGGAAAATTTGGTTAAAACCAGTGACGTAATCACCGTGCAAAGCATCGACACGATACGCTGACTAATTCCAGAATATCCAGGAAAACTCCAGGTATTCAGAGCCAGTATCTACGCAAGCTCCCCCTTCACAAGGGGAACGAAACGTACGGCCTCCACGGTATCGATAATAAATTCGCCTCCCCGACGACGCACCCGTTTCAAAAACTGGTGCTCATCGCCCACGGGTAAGACGAGAATGCCGCCCTCATCCAGCTGCATCATCAATGCGGTTGGGATCTCGGGCGGCGCTGCCGTTACAATGATAGCGTCAAACGGGGCTCGCGCCTGCCAGCCTTGCCATCCATCACCATGACGGGTCGAAACATTATGTAAATCAAGCTGCTTCAGGCGACGACGTGCCTGCCACTGCAAACCTTTAATGCGCTCAACGGAGCACACATGATGCACCAGGTGCGCCAGAATCGCCGTCTGGTAGCCAGAGCCTGTACCAATTTCCAGCACCCGGGACTGCGGCGTTAGCTCAAGCAGTTCGGTCATCCGCGCAACCATATAGGGCTGCGAAATCGTCTGCCCCTGGCCAATCGGCAGAGCAATATTGTCCCAGGCCTTATGTTCAAACGCCTCATCAATGAATTTTTCACGCGGCACGGCGGCGAGCGCATCGAGAACAAGCTCATCTCTGATGCCCTGCGCACGTAATTGTTCAAGAAGAGTGTGTACGCGTCTGCTTACCATTGCGTGTCGGCTCCCACGCTGTCTAACCAGTCAGAAACCACCTCATGCGCGCCGTATGCGGTTAAATCGACATGCAGCGGCGTGATGGAAACATAGCCTTCATCGACGGCGGCAAAATCCGTATCCGGCCCGGCGTCGCATTTTTCACCCGGCGGCCCGATCCAGTACAGGGTATTACCGCGCGGATCCTGCTGTGGAATCACCTGATCCGCCGGATGGCGACTGCCGCAGCGGGTGACGCGAATGCCTTTAATTTGATCCAGCGGTAAATCCGGCACGTTGATATTCAAAATGCGACCGGTGCGCAGCGGTTCACGGCTCAGCGCCCGTAAGATACGACAGGTTACTGCGGCAGCAGTATCGTAATGTTTATGCCCATCGAGCGAGACAGCCAGCGCAGGGAACCCCAGATGACGACCTTCCATCGCCGCCGCAACGGTACCGGAATAAATAACATCATCACCCAGATTAGGACCCGCGTTAATACCAGAAACGACAATGTCCGGACGCGGACGCATTAACGCATTTACGCCCAGATAGACGCAATCGGTAGGCGTACCCATTTGTACGGCGATATCGCCGTTATCATAGGTAAACGTGCGAAGTGAGGATTCCAGCGTCAGCGAGTTAGACGCGCCACTGCGGTTACGATCCGGGGCAACCACCTGTACGTCAGCAAACTCACGCAGCGCTTTCGCCAGCGTTTGTATACCGGGTGCGTGGACCCCATCATCGTTACTCAGCAATATACGCATAATCACCCATTGTGTTAATAAGTTCCCTTACAACACTGGTGGCGAAGCTACCTGCCGGTAGCCAGAAGCGTAACTCAACGGTTACGTCATCCCACCAGTTCCAGCTTAATTGTTGTGGATACAGCAACATAGCGCGACGCGACGCGTCGACTTTCTCGCGCAATAACAGAGACTGCAGCGCGGTTTCATCAGCAATAGCGGCTTCTTCAAACGCCAGCGCGTCGCGCTGAGTTCCCCACTCACCGCTGCCCGGTAATGCCGCTGTTACCATCAATTCTTTCTCATCGACGCGACGCTGTAATTCAGTTTGTTCTTCCAGTGTGGCGACAAACCAGCTTCCACGTCCCGACAATTGTAGCGCATCGCCGTCAACAACTTGATTAAAGTCTGTTTTTTTCAAGCGTTCACTGACTATCTGATTAAACAACGCGCTACGGGCCGCCGACAACCAAAAACTGCGTTTATTGCGATCGCGCACCGGCGCATCGCTTTGCGCCCAGCGCAGCGCCCCTTGCAGGTTGCTGCCGCCGATACCAAAACGCTGAGCGCCAAAATAGTTCGGTACGCCGCGCTCGCCAATCGCCTGTAAACGCGCTTCAACGTCATTGCGCTCGCTCACTTCACGCAGCACCAGCGTAAATTCGTTGCCCTTCAGCGCCCCTAAACGCAGCTTACGCTTGTGGCGCGCGTACTCCAGCACTTTACAGCCTTCAAGCTCAAATTTGCTTAAATCAGGCATCGCATTGCCGGGGACGCGTGCGCACAGCCACTGTTCCGTAACCGCATGTTTATCTTTCTGCCCGGCAAAGCTTACTTCGCGGGCGTGAATTTTCAGGAACTTCGCCAGCGCGTCAGCCACAAAACGGGTATTACAGCCGTTTTTCAGGATGCGCACCAAAATGTGCTCGCCTTCGCCATCCGGTTCGAAGCCTAAATCTTCGACGACGACAAAGTCTTCCGGATTCGCTTTCAGAACGCCATGGCCCAGTGGTTTGCCATGGAGATACGTCAGATCTTCAAACGCAGTCATTTCGTTGCCTTAATGAGTAACGCCACCGCTTCACAGGCAATCCCTTCCCCACGCCCGGTAAAACCGAGTTTTTCCGTGGTGGTCGCTTTCACGTTAACATCATCCATATGGCAGCCGAGATCTTCGGCAATAAACACGCGCATCTGCGGAATGTGCGGCAGCATCTTCGGCGCCTGAGCAATAATCGTCACATCCACATTACCAAGCGTATAGCCTTTGGCCTGAATACGCCGCCAGGCTTCACGCAATAATTCACGGCTATCTGCACCTTTAAAGGCCGGGTCGGTATCCGGGAAGAGTTTACCGATATCCCCCAGCGCCGCCGCGCCCAGCAGAGCATCAGTTAGCGCATGTAACGCCACGTCGCCATCAGAATGCGCCAGCAATCCTTTTTCGTATGGGATGCGTACACCACCAATGATAATTGGGCCAACTCCGCCAAAAGCGTGTACGTCGAAACCGTGTCCAATTCGCATTATGCCTTCTCCTGATATACACAGCATCCTGCAGGCTGCCTCGTTGCAGCGTGAAGGATGAGGTGTCTAGATAGTTCGGGTCAGATAAAATTCCGCCAGCGCCAGATCTTCCGGGCGAGTGACTTTGATGTTGTCAGCGCGTCCTTCAACCAGTTGCGGATGAAAGCCGCAATATTCCAGCGCCGAGGCTTCGTCCGTAATGGTTGCGCCTTCGTTGAGCGCACGGGTCAGGCAGTCGTGCAACAGCTCACGAGGGAAAAACTGTGGCGTCAACGCATGCCATAAATCGGTGCGATCGACCGTATGAGCAATGTCTGTTCGGCCCGGCTCCGCGCGCTTCATCGTGTCGCGTACGGGCGCCGCCAGGATCCCGCCGGTGCGGCTGGTCTCACTTATTGCCAGTAAACGGGATAAATCATCATGGTGCAAACACGGACGCGCGGCATCATGCACCAGTACCCAGTTGGCTTCCCCTGCGGCTTGCAAACCGGCAAGGACAGAATCGGCACGCTCGTTGCCGCCATCCACTACGGTAATTTGCGGATGCGCAGCGAGTGGAAGTTGGGCAAAGCGGCTGTCGCCTGGGCTGATAGCGATGACGACTCGCGTCACCCGGGGATGAGCCAGCAGCGCATCAACCGAGTGTTCAAGAATGGTTTTATTGCCAATAGAGAGGTACTGCTTAGGACACTCTGTTTGCATTCGGCGGCCAAACCCGGCAGCCGGCACCACGGCGCAAACGTCCAATAAAGTGGCTGCCATGTTAAATCCCTGGACGGTTTATCGATTGTTTTGCCCTGCAGTCTGAGCGCGTTTAGACGCGTCAGGTACCAGACGATAAAAGGTTTCGCCCGGCTTAGTCATGCTGAGTTCGTTACGCGCGCGCTCCTCGATAGCCTCTTGTCCACCATTGAGGTCGTCAATTTCGGCAAAGAGCTGATCGTTACGCGCTTTAAGTTTCGCGTTTGTAGCTTGCTGCGCAGCAACATCATCGTTGACGCGACTATAGTCATGTATGCCGTTCTTACCGAACCACAGCGAATACTGCAGCCAGACTAATAAAGCCAGCAACAGCAGCGTTAGTTTACCCATCCTGCCCCCTGAAAAACGGCATTAACATCCCATAACTTCCGCAGACGACTTTACATCAACGGGCGGGAATGCCGCGACAACGCGGGCAAATGTACCACATTTGCCCGTTGTTACGTATACCCCGTGTAAGGAGAACATAATCTCATTGTTGGTTACGGTTTGAATTATGGCCAGAGAGTGAACAACCGCGGCGATTATGCGAAATTGACGTGAGCTTAACCCAATAACCACAAAAATAGTGCGCCAAACATAGCCCCAACCACCAGCAGGGTACAGGTAATGCTCAGCAACAACCGTCCTTTTAATAGCGAGTGCAGGGCAATACCTACGACGATCGCCACGGGCAACAATGCGAGGAAAAAGGGCCAGGTATAAATAAAGAAAAACAGTGTATTAGGGCCATACATCAGACACGGAAATCCCAGCGCCAGCAACCACGCTGCAAATCCGACCACGGCCCCCGGAAGTGACCAGGTGGTTTCGTCGTCGGCAGCGAAGGTATCTGACTCTGTAATAGTAATGTTATGGCTGTTACGCATATCTAATCCTGTGACCGTGACTGACCGGGCATACAAGCTCGGATGTCTCAGGATCTGATAATATCTTCCTGCCTCAGCAGGTCTAATAATTGGGGTACCAAATTTGTTACCAATTGTTCACCATCAAGATGAATCTCTGGCGATTCAGGCGCTTCGTATACTGAGTCAATTCCGGTAAAATTGCGCAACTCCCCCGCCCGCGCTTTTTTATACAGCCCTTTTGGATCGCGTGCTTCACACGTTGCTAATGGCGTATCGACAAAAACCTCAATAAAACGCCCCTCTCCCACGCGCTCACGGACCATTTGTCGCTCGGCGCGATGCGGAGAGATAAAAGCGGTCAACACCACCAGACCGGCATCGACCATCAGGTTAGCCACTTCGCCAACCCGACGAATATTCTCCTTGCGGTCGGCATCGCTAAACCCGAGATCGCTGCACAGACCGTGACGCACGTTATCACCATCCAGCAGATAAGTGCTCACCCCCAACTTATGCAGCGCCTCTTCCAGCGCCCCTGCTACCGTGGATTTACCGGAACCAGACAGCCCGGTAAACCACAGCACAACACCACGATGACCGTGGCGTTGTTCCCGCTGTTGCGGTGTAACAGGATGGGCATGCCAGACGACGTTTTCGTCATGCAACGCCATTATTTTCCTCCCAGCAGATCGCGCGCACCCCAGTGTGGGAAGTGGCGACGCACCAGCGCGTTAAGCTCCAGCTCAAACGCGCTGAACTGAGAAGCCGCGACGTGCTCCTGGACGATTGGCTCACGCACCAGGCCCGCGCCAACGGTAACGTTGGTCAGGCGATCAATGATAATCAGCCCACCCGTAACCGGATTCTGCTGATAGGTATCCAGCACCAGCGGCTCGTCAAAGGTCAAATTAACCAGACCGATGCCGTTTAGCGGCAGCGCTTCAACGTCACGTTGAGTCAGGTTATTAATATCGACCTGATACTGCACGCTATCAACGCGTGCGCGAGTCTTCTTGCCTGCAACTTTGATGTCATAGCTCTGCCCTGCCGACAACGGCTGCTCCGCCATCCACACCACATCAACGGCAGCGCTTTGTACCGCTGGCAATGCTTCACCGGCATCAAGCAGCAGGTCGCCCCGGCTGATGTCGATCTCATCTTTCAGCACCAGGGTGATTGCTTCGCCTGCATGCGCTTCCTGTAAATCGCCATCAAAAGTCACGATCCGCGCCACGCTGGACTCAACGCCAGACGGCAACACTTTGACGCGTTGCCCGACCTTCACGCTACCGGAGGCCAGCGTCCCGGCATAACCACGGAAATCCAGATTCGGTCGGTTCACATACTGCACCGGGAAACGCATCGGCTGAGTATCAACAATGCGCTGGATCTCAACGGTTTCCAGCACTTCCAGCAGCGTTGGACCGCTGTACCACGGCATGCTGGCGCTTTGCGAAGCCACGTTGTCGCCTTCCAGTGCAGAAAGCGGCACAAACCGGATATCCAGGTTACCCGGCAGTTGTTCAGCAAAAGTAAGATAGTCTTCGCGAATGCGATTAAATGTCTCCTCGCTAAAGTCCACCAGATCCATTTTGTTGATCGCCACCACCAGGTGTTTGATCCCAAGCAACGTAGAGATAAAGCTGTGACGACGAGTCTGATCCAGCACGCCTTTACGCGCATCGATCAGCAGGATCGCCAGGTCGCAGGTCGACGCCCCGGTCGCCATGTTGCGGGTGTACTGTTCATGGCCAGGAGTGTCCGCAATAATAAATTTACGCTTCTCGGTAGAGAAATAACGGTACGCCACGTCGATAGTGATGCCCTGCTCGCGCTCGGCCTGCAAGCCGTCAACCAATAACGCCAGATCGAGCTTTTCGCCCTGAGTACCGTGACGTTTACTGTCGTTGTGCAGCGATGAAAGCTGATCTTCATAAATCTGACGCGTGTCGTGCAGCAGACGGCCAATCAGGGTACTTTTCCCGTCATCCACGCTACCGCAGGTTAAAAAACGCAGCAGACTTTTGTGTTGCTGGGCGACCATCCAGGCTTCAACGCCGCCTTCATTAGCAATTTGTTGTGCAAGTGTCGTGTTCATGGCGGCTCCTTAGAAATACCCCTGACGTTTCTTCAGCTCCATGGAGCCCGCCTGGTCGCGGTCAATCACGCGCCCCTGACGTTCACTGGTGGTTGAGACCAGCATCTCTTCGATGATTTCCGGCAGCGTCTGCGCATTCGACTCCACCGCGCCTGTCAGCGGCCAGCAACCAAGCGTACGGAAACGCACCATGCGCTTTTTAATCACTTCCCCAGGTTGCAGATCGATTCTGTCGTCATCAATCATCATCAGCATGCCGTCGCGTTCCAGCACCGGACGCTCCGCCGCCAGGTATAGCGGCACGATGTCGATATTTTCCAGCCAGATGTACTGCCAGATATCCTGTTCAGTCCAGTTAGAGAGCGGGAATACGCGAATGCTTTCGCCCTTGTTAATCTGCCCGTTGTAGTTGTGCCACAGCTCCGGGCGCTGATTTTTCGGATCCCAGCGATGAAAACGATCGCGGAAAGAGTAAATGCGCTCTTTAGCACGCGATTTCTCTTCGTCGCGACGAGCACCACCGAACGCGGCGTCAAAACCGTATTTGTTCAGCGCCTGCTTCAACCCTTCGGTTTTCATAATGTCGGTATGCTTGGCGCTACCGTGGACAAACGGGTTGATGCCCATTGCCACCCCTTCCGGGTTTTTATGCACCAGTAGTTCACAGCCGTAGGCTTTCGCCGTGCGGTCACGAAACTCGTACATCTCGCTGAATTTCCAGCCGGTATCAACGTGCAACAGGGGGAACGGCAGCGTACCAGGATAAAACGCTTTGCGCGCCAGATGCAGCATTACGCTGGAATCTTTGCCGATGGAATACATCATCACCGGATTAGAAAACTCGGCGGCCACCTCACGAATGATATGGATGCTTTCCGCTTCCAGTTGCCGCAGGTGGGTAAGTCGTTTTTGATCCATAACCGTTCCTATGTAATGCCGTTATTTTGCTAACGATGCTCAGATAACCTGACTATAGGGAGGGCAAGGAGGCGAATGAAATTACGAATTGGAATGAGTAGTTCCTCAAAGGAATAACGATCTGGAAAAGCAAATATCAAAAAGTGCTTAAGCTACCGAATTTAGGGCATTTAGGAGCAAATGAAATTGTTTTACCTCGATCACGGTTTCATACTAGCGGCTGAAAATTTCTGCTTGGTATTTAAGGACTCACTATGTTTTCCGCATTGCGCCACCTGACTACCGCCCTGGCGCTCGGCGCGTGCTTCATCCTTCCCGCACAGGCAACATCTTCCAAACCTGGAGATATCGCAAATACCCAGGCTCGATATATCGCAACGTTTTTCCCAGGCCGTGTGACGGGATCTCCGGCAGAAATGTTATCTGCTGATTATATACGTCAGCAATTTCAACAGATGGGCTATAGCAGCGATATTCGGACGTTTAATAGCCGTTATGTTTATACCGCTAAAGATAACCGTAAAAACTGGCATAACGTAACGGGAAGCACCGTTATTGCAGCACATGAAGGTAAAGCGCCGCAGCAGATTATTATCATGGCGCACCTTGATACCTACGCCGCACAAAGCGACGCCGATTCAGATGCCAATCTGGGTGGACTAACCCTGCAAGGTATCGACGACAACGCTGCCGGTGTTGGCGTGATGCTGGAACTGGCGGAAAAACTCAAAAACGTACCGACGCAATACGGCATCCGATTTATCGCCACCAGCGGCGAGGAAGAAGGCAAACTGGGCGCGGAGAACATTCTGAAGCGAATGAGCGCTGCAGAGAAGAAAAACACGCTGCTGGTTATCAACCTCGATAACCTGATTGTCGGCGATAAGCTCTATTTCAATAGCGGTAAGAAAACCCCGGAAGCGGTGCGAAAATTGACGCGCGACCGGGCGCTGGCTATCGCGCACAGTCGCGGTATCGTTGCCAGCACCAATCCAGGTCTGAACAAAGACTATCCGAAAGGCACTGGATGTTGTAACGATGCAGAGGTCTTCGACAACGCGGGCATTTCCGTTCTCTCCGTTGAAGCGACCAACTGGAACCTGGGCAAGAAAGATGGCTATCAACAGCGCGCCAAAAGCGCCTCGTTCCCGGCAGGCAACAGCTGGCACGATGTGCGACTGGATAACCAGCAGCATATCGATAAAGCGTTACCGGGCAGGATAGAACACCGTAGCCGCGACGTGGTACGCATTATGCTGCCGCTGGTAAAGGAACTGGCAAAAGCGGGTAAATCCTGAAGAAGTGGTCCGGTAGGATGTAAATCTTACCGGACCACTTTCCTGTTACCCTTCGTGCAGTCCGCACTCGCGCTTCAATCCGAAGAAACGCGTCTCTTCTTCCGCCATTCCCGGCTCCCATTTGCGGGTGGTGTGGGTATCACCGACTGACAGATAGCCCTGATCCCACAACGGATGGTACTTCAGTCCGTGTTTTTGCAGATACTGGTAAACCGTACGGTTATCCCAGTCGATGATCGGCAGCACTTTAAACACGCCGCGCTGGATAGCCAGCACCGGCAAATGCGCGCGACTGCCCGACTGCTCGCGGCGCAGACCGGCAAACCAGGTTTGCGCATGCAGATCCTGTAGCGCCCGGTTCATCGGCTCGACCTTGTTGATGTCATTGTATTTCTCAATGCCTTCAACGCCCTGCTCCCACAGTTTGCCATAGCGCGCTTCCTGCCAGGCGGCACTCTCTTTTGCCCGGTAGACTTGCAGATTAAGCTTGAGCTTGTCCGTTAACTCATCAATAAACTGGTAGGTTTCCGGGAACAGATAGCCAGTATCGGTGAGGATCACCGGGATATCCGGGCGAACCTGATTTACCAGGTGCAAGCTTACTGCTGCCTGGATCCCAAAACTTGATGACAGAACATATTCACCAGGCAGGTTTTCCAGCGCCCACGCCACGCGATCCTCGGCGCTCAATGTTTCCAGTTGATCGTTGGTTTGCGCCAACGCCATAACGCGTTCAACTTTCGGCAGCTCGTTCAACGCGTTGAGATCGAGTTTGGACATAAATTCCTCGCTGTTTGCCTTGCCTGATGGCGCTACGCTTATCAGGCCTACAAATTCAGTAGACCCGATAAGTCAATTTCACATTATTCCCAGAAATCCCGGGCAGGATCGAGCACCGGGCGAATAATGCCCGCACGCACCGTAAAGTCACCGAAGCCTTCACCCGCTTCGCGCTCTTTCGCCCAGCGCCCAATCAGTTCATCCAGCGATGCCAGAATTTCCGGCTCGGTGATGTTCTCTTTAAACATCCGGGGAATGCGAGTTCCGATACGATTGCCCCCCAGATGCAGGTTGTAACGTCCGGGTGCTTTACCCACCAGACCAACTTCCGCCAGCATCGCGCGGCCGCAGCCGTTCGGGCAGCCGGTAACACGCATGACAATGTTTTCATCACTCAGGCTGTGCTTCGCCATCAGCGTGTCGATGTTGTCGATAAACGTTGGCAGGAAACGCTCGGCTTCCGCCATCGCCAGCGGACAGGTTGGGAACGAGACGCAGGCCATCGAGTTTTCACGCTGCGGAGTTACCGCGTTCATTAAGCCACTCTTCTGCGCAATCTTTTCGATCTTCGCCTTTTCACTCTCAGGAACACCGGCAATGATCAGGTTCTGGTTCGCGGTAATGCGGAACTCGCCTTTGTGGATCTTCGCGATCTCAAGCAGACCGGTTTTCAACGGTCGGCCCGGATAATCGAGGATGCGTCCGTTTTCAATAAACAACGTCAGATGCCATTTATTGTCGATCCCTTTCACCCAGCCGATACGATCGCCGCGACCAGTGAACTCGTACGGACGGATCGGCTCAAACGTGATCCCCGCCCGGCGCTCAACTTCAGCTTTAAAGGTCTCTACGCCTACGCGTTCCAGCGTGTATTTGGTTTTCGCGTTTTTACGATCGGTACGGTTACCCCAATCACGCTGCGTGGTCACCACAGCCTCCGCCACGGCCAGCGTATGCTCAAGCGGCAGATAACCAAACTCGCTTGCCGTACGGGCATAGGTTTTCTTGTTGCCGTGCTCAATCGACAAACCACCGCCCACCAGCAGGTTAAAGCCCACCAGCTTGCCGTTTTCCGCAACCGCCACAAAGTTCATGTCGTTGGCGTGCAGATCGATGTCGTTCTGCGGCGGGATTACCACGGTAGTTTTAAACTTACGCGGCAGATAGGTTTGACCGAGGATCGGCTCTTCATCGGTGGTCGCGACTTTTTCCTGATCCAGCCAAATCTCTGCATAAGCGCGGGTGCGCGGCAACAGGTGCTCGGAAATTTTCTTCGCCCATTCATAGGCTTCGGCGTGCAGCTCAGATTCATACGGATTCGAGGTGCACAGCACGTTACGGTTCATGTCATTGGCGGTCGCCAGAGCGTCAAGCCCGACTGAATGCAGCATCTGGTGTACCGGTTTCACGTTCTTCTTCAGAATGCCGTGAAACTGGAATGTCTGACGGTTGGTCAGACGAATGCTGCCGTAAATGGTGTTGTCATGGGCGAACTTATCGATCGCCTGCCACTGTTTGGTGGTGATCACCCCACCCGGCAGACGACAGCGCAGCAGCATGGCGTGGCGCGGCTCCAGCTTTTGCTCGGCACGTTCGGCGCGGATATCGCGGTCATCTTGCTGGTACATACCGTGAAAACGGATCAGCAGGAAGTTGTCGCCTTTAAAACCGCCGGTCAGACCGTCATTTAAATCTTCGGCAATGGTACCGCGCAGGTAGTTGCTCTCAACCTTCATGCGCTCAGCATCAGTCAGTTTGCCTTCGACCACCAATGGTCCTGGATGTTTTTCGCTCATTAGTAGACATCTCGCTGATAACGGCGCTCAATGCGCAGCTCACTTAAAAATTCATCCGCCGCTTCGATATCCATACCACCGAATTCGGCAATCACTTCCAACAAAGCCTGCTCAACGTCTTTCGCCATACGATTGGCGTCGCCGCAGACATAAATGTGGGCACCGTCATTAATCCAGCGCCACAGTTCCGCGCCCTGTTGGCGCAGTTTATCTTGTACGTAGACTTTTTCTTTTTGATCTCTGGACCAGGCGAGATCGATACGACTCAGTACGCCCTCTTTGACGTAACGCTGCCATTCCACCTGATACAGGAAATCTTCGGTAAAGTGTGGGTTGCCAAAAAACAGCCAGTTTTTGCCTTCGGCTCCGTCAGCCGCACGCTGCTGCATGAATGCACGAAACGGCGCAATACCGGTGCCAGGTCCAATCATGATCACCGGCGTCTGCGGGTTCGCCGGCAGGCGGAAGTTATCGTTGTGTTCAATGAACACGCGAACTTCACCTTCTTCATCTACACGATCGGCAAGGAAGCTGGACGCGCCGCCTGCGCGGGCACGACCTTCAATGTCATAACGCACCACACCCACGGTAACGTGCACTTCGCTTTCCACTTCCGCCTGGGAAGAGGCAATGGAGTACAAACGCGGCGTCAGCGGGCGCAGCAGATCAACCAACGCCTGGGCATCCAGTTGCGCCGGGGAGAAACGCACCATATCGACGATGGGCGTGGTTGCGGCGTAATGCTGCAACTGCGCTTTGTCACCCACTAACGGCAGCAAAGTTTCACTGCGGGTCAAGGTGGCATAATTTTCTACGATATTGCCGGTGTTGACCGTCAGTTCAAAGTGCCACTCCAGTGCTTCGGCGAGCGGCAGGGTTTTGCCATCAACCGTGACCGGTTCATCCCCTTTCAGCCACAGCAGTTCTACCAGCTCTTTGACCAAAGCCGGATCATTTTGATACCAGACACCCAATGCATCGCCCGGCTGATAGCGCAGGCCGGAATCGCCTAAATCAATCTCAATATGGCGCACGTCTTTTTCAGAGTCGCGGCCGGTAATTTTCTGATTCACCGCAAGCGACGCCGTCAGCGGTGCTTCTTTGGTATACGGACTGGTGTGTACTTCGTTTACCGCGCCGCTCGCGGCAACTTGCACAGACGATGCCGCAGGCGCACGTGCTTTCAGGACATCAACCAGACGGGCACGCCACTGGGCAGCCGCGGCCTGGTATTCAACATCAGCGTCGACGCGGTCAAGCAGACGTTCACCGCCCAGCTCAGCCAGTTTCGTATCAAAGTCTTTTCCTGACTGACAGAAAAACTCGTAAGAGGTGTCGCCAAGACCAAACACGGCAAAAGCGGTGTTATCGAGCTTCGGCGCTTTTTTCGAGAACAGGAATTTATGCAACGCCACGGCTTCTTCCGCCGGTTCACCTTCCCCTTGCGTCGACGCCACCACGATCAGCAGTTTTTCATTGGCGATTTGTTTGAATTTATAGTCGCCAGCGTTGATGAGAGTGACGTTGAGCTTCGCGGCGATCAGATCATCGCGCAGGGCTTCCGCCACACGACGCGCATTACCGGTTTGCGAGGCGGAGATAAGCGTAATGCCCGGCATTTGAGCGGCAGGCGCTGGTGACGCCGTATTGCTGCCTGGCTGCTGATTCAGCACGCCCCAGAAATAGCCAGAAACCCACGCAAGCTGTGCGGGAGTGAAATCGGTCGTGGCCGCCTGAAGGCGTGCCAGTTGCTCCGGGTTTAGCGGTAGCAAAGCGGAAGGTGGGGCCTGTGTCGTCATGCGTTGTCATGTTCCAGTAAGCAAAGCGGATTTCAGCAATAAAACCCAAACTGAAGATAAGGTTAACGGCGGGGATAGTAACAATTAAAGAAGTGATGGAAATAACAAATAACCAAATGGACTAACCTGTTTTAGTTATAGTTATTAACAGCAAAATCGATTTAATAAGCATTTGATATATAAATAGTTATTGAACATTATCTTTATGAATGGATTGTTCTGATACTCTGCGCCCTTTTAACTAATGATAAAATTTGCTCTTTACGGTACCCTACGCCGGTTTTTCGCATTCTTGAGAGTAAATAATGTCCACCACCTTGTTTAAAGATTTCACCTTCGAAGCCGCTCACCGCCTGCCACATGTACCGGAAGGGCATAAGTGTGGCCGCCTGCATGGTCACTCATTTATGGTGCGTCTTGAAATTACCGGTGAAGTCGATCCGCATACCGGTTGGATTATGGATTTTTCTGAGTTAAAAGCGGCGTTTAAGCCGACGTACGATAGGCTTGATCACTACTATCTGAACGATATTCCAGGCTTAGAAAACCCAACCAGTGAAGTGCTGGCAAAATGGATTTGGGATCAGGTAAAACCGGTTGTCCCTCTGCTGAGTGCCGTAATGGTGAAAGAGACCTGCACAGCGGGCTGCGTGTATCGCGGCGAGTGATTGTAGCCTTGACGGATGGCGAAACGTCTTCTCCGGCCAGCAACGAACAACAAACTCTGGCCGGGTAAGCGAAACGCTCCCGGCACAGTTATCAGGCAATATTCAGATATTTATGGGTTTGCATCGACAGACGCCAGTTTCGCGCAATACAGGTATCAATGCACAAACGCGTCGCATCCTCTTTCTGGCTGATTGGCTGTAAGGCGATGATTCGTGGTTTGTCGTCACTCAACGTTGCCAGCAGTTCATCCAGCGCTTCAATATCGCGAACGCGACCAACCGGATGTTTGATTTCATTCGCGCGCTCCAGCGCCTGCGACAGCACATCATAACCACCGCGCATATTCACCTTCGGCGATACGGTTACCCAGGTATTCGGCGTACAGCGTACTTCGTGGGTACCACTGGTCTCAATCTGGCAGCTAAAGCCGTTCTTTTCCAGCAGGTCAGTCAGCGGCATCAGGTCATGAATGCAGGGCTCGCCGCCAGTGATCACCACGTGACGGGCGGTATAGCCCTGACGCAAAATGACCGCCAGCAGATCTTCGCTGCTCGCCGCGCCCCATTTATCGCTCTCTTTAGTCTTGGCCAGGATGCTGTACAGGGAGACTTCCCGATCCTCAAGCTTATCCCAGGTGTGTTTGGTATCGCACCAGGCACAGCCAACCGGGCATCCCTGTAAACGAATAAAAATGGCGGGGACGCCGGTAAAGTAGCCCTCGCCTTGCAGGGTCTGGAACATCTCGTTAATCGGGTACTGCATAGCGCTCTCAATATGGGGATAAACGATAATTATCGCAGATCCCCGCCAAAGTATCATGCCCCATCGATGCTTTACGAGGCGATCGCCGCGACAAAGCGCGCCGTTATCTGCTGCGGACGCGTTATAGCCCCCCCAACCACCACGGTATGAGCGCCTAATGCCAGACAACATGCGGCGCGTTCCGGGGTATCGACGTTTCCTTCCGCTACCACCGGTATGCTGACCGCAGCCAATACCTCACGTAAAAAACCACAGTCGTTTTCCGCCAGCACATGCCCGGCAGTGTCAGCGGTATAGCCGTAAAGCGTGGTGCCCACGCAGTCAAAACCCAGACGCTCAGCTGTCACCGCCTCGTTTACGGTGGCGATATCCGCCATCAGTAGTATGGACGGGTATCGAGCGCGGATTTGCGTGACCAGCTCTTCCAGCGTTTGTCCACCAGGGCGCGGGCGCGCTGTCGCATCCAGAGCAATAATTTCCGGTCCAACTGTCATTAGCTCATCCACTTCCCGTAGAGTAGCCGTAATAAACACATCACTGCCCGGATAATCGCGCTTAATAATCCCAATCACCGGCAGGGAGACGCTCTCTTTGATCGCGCGAATATCCACCACACTGTTCGCACGGATACCTACCGCACCGCCCTGAGCTGCCGCCAGCGCCATACGCGACATAATAAACGAACTGTGCAGGGGCTCATTTTCCAGCGCCTGACAGGAGACGATTAATTTACCTTTTAGGGAATCCAGTACAGTTTTCATTACGATAAGATCTCTTCGACTTCGTTTTTAATGATGGTGACATGCGGGCCATAAATCACCTGAACACCGTTACCGCGAATAATTACGCCACGCGCTCCGGTCGCTTTCAGCGCCGCTTCATCTACCTTGCTGCTCTCTTTCACCGTCACGCGTAAGCGTGTGGCGCAACAGTCCACCTCTTCCAGATTATCTTTGCCTCCCAGCCCGGCGATCACTGCTGCTGCTCGCTCACTTTGCGGCAGGCTGGATTCCATCGGAGTTGCGTTTTCACGGCCAGGCGTTAGCCAGTTAAAGCGGTTAATCAAATAGCGGAAGGTGAAGTAGTAAAGAAAGAACCACGGTACCCCCACCAGGGGGACGTACATCCAGTTGGTTTTCGCTTCCCCCTGTAGCACGCCAAAGAGGAGGAAATCGATAAGCCCACCCGAAAAGGTTTGCCCAATAGTGATATGTAAAATATGAGCCATCATAAACGCCAGACCATCGAAGAAGGCGTGAATGACGTATAACACGGGCGCCACAAACAGAAATGAGAACTCGATAGGCTCAGTGATCCCCGTCAGGAAAGAGGTCAGGGCCGCAGACAACAGCAGGCCAGCAACAAGCTTTCTGTTCTCCGGCCTGGCAGTATGGTACATCGCCAGGCATGCACCAAGCAGGCCAAACATCATGGTGATGAAGCGCCCGGACATAAAGCGCGAGGTGCCCGCATAGAACTGCTGCGTATTCGGATCGGCAAGTTGGGCAAAGAAAATCCGCTGCGTACCTTCAACTAACTGGCCGTTGACGATTTCGCTCCCGCCCAGCGCCGTCGTCCAGAAGGGCAAATAAAAGATATGGTGTAAACCCAATGGGCCGAGCATACGCAGGATGAAGCCGTACAGCAGCGTCCCCAGATAGCCTGTCGCATCAACCAGACCACCCAGTCCAAAAATGAGTTTCTGGAAATGCGGCCAAACCACCGTCATGACCGCCCCCACGACTATCGCGGCAAGGGAGCTAATAATCGGTACAAAGCGCGAGCCGCTGAAGAAACCAAGGAACTGAGGGAGTGAGACTTTATTGAAACGGCCATGCAGCGCACAGGTAACCAGGCCAATCACCACCCCACCAAACACACCTGTTTCCAGCGTCTGAATGCCCAGCGTCATCCCCTGGCCTACGGCACCGGGATTCTCGTGTGCCAGCGTTCCGTTGAGCGTCAATAAGGCATTAATGGTGGCATTCATCACCAGAAATGCCAGCAATGCCGCAAGCCCGGCGGTGCCTTTATCCGTTTTCGCCAGTCCTACCGCGACACCCACCGCAAAGAGCACCGACAGGTTGGCAAATACAATAGAACCTGCGCTGGTCATGATTGTGAAGATTGCCTGTAACCAATCAACGTCCAAAAACGGATAAGCCGTCAATGTGTTTGGATTCGACAGCGCGCCGCCAATCCCTAGCAACAGCCCCGCGGCGGGTAATACCGCAATCGGCAGCATGAACGATTTGCCGAACCGCTGTGCCTTTTCAAACCATGCTCCCGACGAGGCGCCGCTAAACATTTGCATCATTTTTTCATCTCCCCGATTGATGATGAAAATTTTTACCATGTTAATTTTTAAAAGTGAAAATTATCATCAAAATTCAGGAAGTCGATCATACTTTTTTAAAATGACTGGCATCTCTCCCCTGCTTTCCGCCACACTATCAGCAGAGAAACGCATTAAGGATTTTGCATGTCAGAAAATGAAAACCTGCTGCTGAGACTGCGCCAGAGCGTTGACGGATATAGCCGAACACAGCAGAAGCTGGGAGAGTTTGTGCTCAGCGATCCGGCAAAAGTTGTCTACCTGACGATTACCGAACTGGCGCGTGAAAGCGACACCAGCGAGGCGAGCGTTACGCGTCTGTGCCGTACGCTGGGGTGTAAGGGCTACAACGAATTCAAGATGGCGCTGGCACTCGATCTCCAGCAAGAACAGCCGGTAGAGCACTGCGGGGATGAAATTGACAATGTGGTCAATGAATCGGTGCAAGCATTGCAGGACACTGCAAAGTTACTCGACAGGACATTACTTGAAGCCGCCGCCCTTGCGTTGCATCAGGCTCAGTCAGTACAGATTTATGGCGTAGCGGCCAGCGCCATTCTGGGGGAGTATTTACATTACAAACTCCTGCGTCTCGGCAAACCTGCACAATTGTTCAGCGACATGCATCGTGCAGCCATGAATGCCACGACGCTTAACAAAGACACGATCGTGGTAGCGATTTCCAGTTCTGGCTCGACGCGCGATCTGCTGCACGTCGTTAAACTGGCGCGTAAGCAAGGCGTGCGCGTGCTGGCGTTGAGTAATACGCCGCGCAGCCCGTTGGCTTCGCTGAGTGATATTCAACTGGTCGCAGCCAAACCTGAGGGTCCGTTGAGTGCTGGCGCGCTAAACGCCAAGGTGGGAGTGATGCTGTTGGTAGAACTGCTCACCACATCGCTGATTGCGCTGGATGAAAAGTACAGTGATGTGAGCCAGCAAACCGCCAGCGCGACCTTACCACTGCTGCTTTAAAGACATAAAAAAACCCGCCGCAGCGGGTTTTTACGTTAAGAGCTAAAGAACAGGATTACGCCTGGCCTTTAATCTCTTTACGACCGTTGTACGGTGCTTGTTCACCCAGAGCTTCTTCGATACGAATCAGCTGGTTGTATTTAGCAACGCGGTCAGAACGGCTCATAGAACCTGTTTTGATCTGGCCTGCAGCGGTACCAACAGCCAGGTCAGCGATGGTAGCGTCTTCAGTTTCGCCAGAACGGTGAGAGATGACAGCGGTGTAGCCAGCGTCTTTCGCCATTTTGATCGCAGCCAGAGTTTCGGTCAGAGAACCGATCTGGTTGAATTTGATCAGGATGGAGTTAACGATGCCTTTTTCGATGCCTTCTTTCAGGATCTTGGTGTTGGTTACGAACAGATCGTCACCAACCAGCTGGATTTTGTCGCCCAGTACTTTAGTCTGGTATGCAAAACCGTCCCAGTCAGACTCGTCCAGACCATCTTCGATGGACACGATCGGGTACTGTTTGGTCAGTTCTTCCAGGAAGTGGGTGAATTCTTCGGAGGTGAATGCTTTGTTGCCTTCGCCAGCCAGAACGTATTTACCGTCTTTGTAGAATTCAGAAGCTGCACAGTCCATCGCCAGGGTGATGTCTTTGCCCAGCTCGTAGCCAGCTGCTTTTACCGCTTCAGCGATTACAGCCAGAGCTTCAGCGTTGGAACCCAGGTTCGGCGCGTAGCCGCCTTCGTCACCAACAGCAGTGTTCATACCTTTAGCTTTCAGAACTTTAGCCAGGTTGTGGAACACTTCAGAACCCATACGAACGGCTTCTTTCAGAGTCTTAGCGCCAACCGGCTGAATCATGAATTCCTGGATGTCGACGTTGTTGTCAGCGTGCTCACCACCGTTGATGATGTTCATCATCGGAACCGGCATGGAGTATTTACCCGGAGTACCGTTCAGTTCAGCAATGTGTGCATACAGCGGCAGGCCTTTAGCAGCAGCTGCTGCTTTGGCGTTCGCCAGGGACACAGCCAGGATGGCGTTTGCACCGAAGTTGGATTTGTTTTCAGTACCGTCCAGATCGATCATGATCTTGTCGATGCCAGCCTGATCTTTAGCATCTTTACCCAGCAGAGCCTGAGCAATTGGGCCGTTAACAGCTGCAACAGCTTTCAGTACGCCTTTACCCATGAAACGAGATTTGTCGCCATCGCGCAGTTCCAGTGCTTCGCGGGAACCAGTAGAAGCACCTGACGGAGCTGCTGCCATACCAACGAAACCACCTTCCAGGTGTACTTCGGCTTCAACAGTCGGGTTACCACGGGAGTCGATGATTTCACGACCGATGATTTTAACGATTTTGGACATTAGATTTTCCTCAGTACAAGTTAAACTAAAACTCCAGACAAACAATGCACCCGGATGGGTGCATTGCCGTTCTAACTTATTTACTTCTTACTTCGCCTGACGCTTCTGATGTTCACTGGCGGCTTTCACAAAGCCGGCAAACAGCGGGTGCCCATCACGTGGCGTGGAAGTAAATTCCGGGTGGAACTGACAGGCCACGAACCACGGATGATTCGGTACCTCAATGATCTCGACCAACTGATCATCACCGGAACGGCCTGCAATACGCAGACCCGCAGCTTCAATCTGTTTCAACAGCATATTGTTGACTTCGTAACGGTGGCGATGGCGTTCAACAATTGTCGGCGCGCCGTACAGTTGACGAACCAGGCTATCGTCGCTCAACTGACACTGCTGCGCGCCAAGGCGCATTGTGCCACCCAGATCGCTCTTCTCGGTACGGACTTCGACGTTGCCGTCTTCATCGCGCCATTCGGTAATCAGGGCCACCACTGGGTACTTACAGTCTGGCACAAATTCCGTGGAGTTGGCGTTGTCCATACCTACTACGTTACGTGCAAACTCAATCAACGCAACCTGCATACCCAGGCAAATGCCCAGATAAGGAATATTGTTCTCACGCGCAAAGCGCGCCGTCGCGATTTTACCTTCAACGCCACGGTAGCCGAAGCCGCCAGGGATCAGGATTGCATCAAGACCTTTCAGGATCTCAACGCCGCGCGTTTCAACATCTTGCGAATCGATCAGCTTGATATTGACGGTGACACGATTCTTCAGACCACCGTGCTTCAGCGCTTCGATAACTGACTTATAGGCATCCGGCAGTTCAATGTACTTGCCAACCATACCGATAGTCACTTCGCCTGCCGGATTCGCTTCTTCATAGATAACCTGTTCCCATTCTGACAGATTAGCTTCCGGACAGTTCAAGCTGAATCGTTTACAAATATAATCGTCAAGGCCCTGGGATTTCAACAGGCCCGGAATTTTATAGATGGAATCGACATCTTTCAGAGAAATCACCGCTTTTTCCGGAACGTTACAGAACAATGCAATTTTCGCACGTTCATTAGCCGGAACTGCGCGATCGGAGCGGCAAATCAGGATATCTGGCTGAATACCGATAGAAAGCAGCTCTTTTACCGAGTGCTGGGTCGGTTTAGTTTTGACTTCACCTGCCGCCGCCATGTACGGAACCAGCGTCAGATGCATAAACAGCGTGTGCTCACGGCCAATTTCTACGGCCATCTGGCGAATCGCTTCAAGGAACGGCAGAGATTCGATATCCCCAACGGTTCCGCCGATTTCGACCAGAACAACATCATGACCTTCGCCGCCTTCCAGAACGCGTTCTTTAATCGCATTCGTGATGTGCGGGATAACCTGAACGGTAGCGCCCAGGTAGTCGCCACGGCGTTCTTTACGCAGAACGTCGGAATAGATACGACCCGTGGTGAAGTTGTTGCGGCGGCTCATTTTGGTACGGATGAAACGCTCATAGTGACCCAGGTCCAGGTCGGTTTCAGCGCCGTCTTCGGTAACGAACACTTCCCCGTGTTGGATTGGGCTCATAGTACCTGGATCGACGTTGATGTACGGATCCAGTTTCATCATGGTCACATTGAGGCCACGGGCTTCAAGAATGGCTGCCAGGGAGGCTGCGGCAATGCCTTTTCCCAGAGAGGATACGACCCCGCCGGTCACAAAAATATAGTTCGTTGTCATGCTGGACCTGAGAAGTTAGGGTGAAACGATGGAATTACCAAGACGGGAAAGTAGTATACCCGAACATGACGAGCGCCACAAACTTTCATTATTCCCTCTCCTTCGTTCTTCAAGCCGCACCGGTGTTGGCTTCCTTCACTCACCCCAGTCACATAGCATTTCTATGTTCCTGAAGATTCTTTCAGTCGCCGCCTTGTTGCGACTCGAATCACTCGAAGAGGCAGTATACAAGGTGTTTCATCAACATAACGGGAAGAGAAAATAGCCTCTTTTGGGTAAATGTTTTTGACGTAAATCAAGCGCTTGTTATTTAAAAAATCACACAAATCGCCCTTGACCGACGAAATCCCTTAGAGATCAATTTCCTGCCGTTTTACCTGTTGCCAGACTTCTTCCATAGTTTCCAGATCAACACCAGTCATTTCCAGACCGCGAGCAGCCACAATTCGCTCAACCTCACGAAAACGCCGCTCAAATTTCTCGTTCGCTTTTTGCAATGCGGTCTCTGCTTTGGTGCCTAAATGCCGGGCCATATTGACCGTAGCAAACAGCAGATCGCCCATTTCCTCCTCCAGTTTAGCCTGGTCGACAACAGCCTGCTTCGCCTCAAACATGACTTCGTCGATCTCTTCGTAAACCTTGTCGACAACCGGGCCTAATGTTTTCCAGTCGAAGCCAACATTTGAGCAACGTTTCTGGATTTTTTGGGCGCGCATTAATGCCGGTAAACTACGGGGGATATCGTCGAGCGCGGAATGCTGCGCCTTCTCGGCGCGTTCTTCGCTTTTGATTTGCTCCCAGCGGGTCAATACCTCGGTGCTGTTACTGGCAGAAACATCCGCAAAAACATGCGGGTGGCGGCGTTCAAGCTTATCGCTTATCGCAGCACAGATATCATCAAAGTTGAAGCGCCCTTCTTCCTGCGCCATCTGGGCGTAAAACACCACCTGGAACAGCAGATCACCCAACTCTCCACGCAGGTCGTCGAAGTCTTCTCGCGCAATCGCGTCCAGCACTTCATAAGTTTCTTCGAGGGTGTAAGGGGCAATCGTGGCGAATGTCTGCTCTTTGTCCCACGGACAGCCGTTTTCCGGGTCGCGCAGGCGCTGCATAATACCGAGCAGTCGGTCGATTTGATTCATTGGAATATCCTGAAATTTCAATACGGTAGGCCGGATAAGGCGATAGCCTACATCCGGCAACATAGCAATGCCTGATGGCAACGCTAACGCGTTTTATCAGGCCTACAAGATTATCCGGCCTACAAAATAATTAATTACCGTGCAGACGACGTGCGTCGATCACGTCCGGTACCTGGTTCAGCTTGCCAAGCACGCGACCGAGCACCTGCAGGTTATAGATTTCGATGGTCATATCGATGGTAGCAAGCTGTTGTTTGGTATCACTCCGGCTGGCAACCCCCAGTACGTTCACCTTCTCGTTGGCAAGGATCGTGGTGATATCACGCAATAAGCCGCTGCGATCGTTCGCCTGGACGCGAACCACCAGCGAATATCCTGCCGAGTAGCTTTCGCCCCAAACTGCATCAACAATACGCTCCGGCGCATGCGAGCGCAGCTCAGTCAGCTGTTCGCAATCCGCCCGGTGTACGGAAATACCGCGGCCCTGAGTGATAAAACCGACAATTTCATCGCCAGGAATCGGCTGGCAGCAGCGCGCGATGTGGTGCATCAGGTTACCCACCCCTTCAACCACCACGCGACCGTCGTCTTTACGGCGGCTCTGCGGCACCTGCGTTTTCTGCTGAAGCTGTTTCAGCGCGGCGGCATCCTGTTCGGCAGCGCTTGGCTTATTAAACTGCGCCTGCAGGAAGTTCACCATCTGGTTGAGGCGGATATCGCCCCCGCCAATCGCTGCCAGCAACTCCTCCAGCTCATTGAAGCTGTAGCGCGGCAGCAGGTGTTTTTCCGCTTCTTTCAGGCTAATGCCTAAATGCGCGAGCTCATCGTCAAGGATCTGACGGCCAGCAAGGATGTTTTTGTCGCGGTCCTGTTTACGGAACCAGGCGTGGATCTTCGAGCGCCCACGACTGGTGGTCACGTAGCCGAGGTTAGGATTCAACCAGTCGCGGCTTGGGTTTGGCTGCTTCTGGGTGATAATTTCAATTTGATCGCCCATCTGCAACTGGTAGGTAAACGGTACAATGCGTCCACCAATTTTCGCGCCAATGCAACGGTGTCCCACATCGCTGTGAATGTGGTAAGCAAAATCGAGCGGCGTGGAGCCCGCCGGTAAGTCCACAACATCACCTTTTGGCGTAAAGACGTACACGCGATCATCAAAGACCTGGCTGCGGACTTCATCCAGCATTTCACCGGAATCCGCCATCTCTTCCTGCCAGGCGATCAGCTTACGCAGCCATGCAATACGATCTTCATGACCAGAACGCGCCGCGCCTGAGACGGTGCCCTCTTTGTATTTCCAGTGTGCCGCGACGCCCAGTTCGGCATCTTCGTGCATCTGTTTGGTACGGATCTGAATTTCGATGGTTTTCCCGCCCGGCCCCAGTACAACCGTATGGATTGACTGGTAGCCGTTAGGTTTCGGATTAGCAACGTAATCATCGAACTCATCCGGCAGATGGCGATAGTGAGTATGTACTATCCCCAACGCGGCGTAGCAGTCCTGTAGACGCTCGGCCACGATACGCACCGCGCGCACATCGAACAGTTCATCGAAGGCTAACTGCTTTTTCTGCATTTTGCGCCAGATGCTGTAGATGTGTTTCGGACGTCCGTACACTTCGGCTTTGACGCCTTCCGTTTTCATCTCAGAGCGCAAATGACCGACGAACTCATCGATGTAATGCTCCCTGTCGATACGACGTTCATGCAGCAGCTTGGCTATACGTTTGTATTCAGCCGGGTGCAGGTAACGGAAGCAGTAATCTTCCAGCTCCCATTTTAACTGCCCAATGCCCAAACGGTTGGCCAGCGGCGCATAGATATTGGTGCACTCTTTTGCCGCCAGAACGCGTTCATCTTCCGGCGCGTCTTTCACTTCGCGCAGATGGGCAATCCGCTCCGCCAGCTTGATGACCACGCAGCGAAAATCGTCCACCATAGCCAGCAGCATGCGGCGGACGTTATCGACCTGCTCGGAAGAGACTGAATCGGTATGCGTGGCTTTAAGCTGGCGTATTGCCGCCATATCCCGCACGCCGTGGATAAGATGAACAATGGATTTACCCACGCTCTCGCGCAGGATGTCTTCACTGACCACGTTGGCATCTGCCAGAGGGAACAGCATTGCTGCGCGCAGCGTGTCGATATCCATGCTCAACATGGAGAGTATTTCTACCATCTCCACGCCACGCCACAGCAGCAGCTCCGCATCAGGGTGACCCTGTGTCTGCTGCTGGCAGTACGCCCAGGTTTCGGCTAAGCGTTCACACGACTGCTGGCTGGAGATCCCCAGACTCGCGATCCATTTCTTTGGATCAAACTCACCAGCTTTATTTATATGTGCACTTCTTACCGCAACCATTGTCCTCTCCTTAAGGGGCCAGGCCTGTCGAAGTCGACAAGCCATACCCATTGTCTTTCATGCTGCGTTACAACCCGAAATCCAATGGGTACAAAATTCATTACATACGCTCAAACAGGACCATTGATTCCAGGTGTCCAGTGTGCGGGAACATATCGAGCATCGCCAGTCGCCGTATGGCATACCCCGCGTTGAGCAAAGCGTCGCTGTCACGAGCCAGCGTTGCCGGATTACAGGATACATAAACAACGCGTATAGGTTCCAATTTTATAATATGTTGCATCACACCTGCAGCCCCCGCACGCGCAGGATCGAGCAATACTTTGTCGAATCCGTTTTTCGCCCATGGCTGCCGGGTAACATCTTCCTCAAGGTTTTCATGAAAGAATGTCACATTGTGCAAACCGTTATTCAGCGCATTTTCCCTGCCTTTTTCCACCAGCGCAGGCACCCCTTCCACGCCCACCACGCTTGCTGCCCGGGTGGCCAGCGGCAGGGTAAAATTTCCCATTCCGCAGAACAGATCGAGTACGCGATCTTCTGGTTGCACATCGAGCCATTCCAGCGCACGGGCAACCATTTGTTGGTTTACCCCTTCGTTGACCTGAATAAAATCACGCGGGCTGAAGGTTAACCGTAGCCCATTTGAGTCATACCAGGGCGATTCTTCTGATAATGATTCCAGTATCTCGCTTTGCGGGGCCAGAAACAAAGACAGCCCCTGAGAATGCGAAAAGCATTCCAGTTTTTCTTTATCCGCCGCACTCAAAGGCGCCGTATGGCGTAAAATCATCAGGGTTCCGCTCCCTGCCTGCACCAGCTCGACATGACCAAGATGGCGTAACCCTTGCAGACTTTCCAGGCACGCCCTGATGTGGGGCAATAACGCGTCAAGCTGGGGCACCAAAATAGGGCATTGTTTGACATCAATAATGTCGCTGGAGCCGGATTTGCGGAATCCCATCTGCAACTTTTGTTCTTTTGGCCGATAGTTCAGGCTTAACCTGGCACGACGACGATAGCCCCACGGGGTATCAGCTATAACATCCGACACTTCACATTTCATTAAACGCGACAACGCCGCGCTTTTGCTACGCTGCTGCAACGAGATGCTGGCATGCTGCTGCTGGCAACCGCCGCACACGCCAAAATGCGGACAACGTGGCACTTCACGCTGCGGGCTGTCGTTTAAACGTCGTTTTACTTGCGCGCGGGCGAACTGTTTTTTATCTTCGGTAATGACTACCTCGGCGCTTTCCTGAGGCAGCAATTCCGGTATAAACAACGCCTTTCCGTCGTGGCGAGCGACGCCCTGACCGAAAGGATCAAGGTCATTGACGGTAACGGTTATGATCTGACGCGTCGTCACGCGTCGTTTTGCAGAGTAGAATTGCGCCATCGACGAGATATTTCTCTATTTAACAGTGTGACCCTAATTGTCCCATAACGGAACTCCATGACCAACTACAGCCTGCGCGCACGCATGATGATTCTGATCCTGGCCCCGACCGTCCTGATTGGTTTGCTGCTCAGTATCTTTTTTGTTGTGCATCGCTATAACGACTTGCAGCGTCAACTGGAAGATGCTGGCGCCAGCATCATTGAGCCACTCGCTGTTTCCAGCGAATATGGCATGAACCTGCAAAACAGGGAATCCATCGGCCAACTTATCAGCGTGCTGCATCGTCGCCATTCCGATATCGTGCGGGCAATTTCTGTCTATGACGAGAACAACCGACTGTTCGTCACATCCAATTTTCATCTCGATCCGTCTGAAATGCAGTTGGCGACGGGTTCACCATTCCCCCGTAAGCTGAGCGTCACCCGGCTCGGGGATATCATGATCCTGCGAACACCCATTATATCGGAAAGCTATTCGCCGGATGAATCCGCCGTCAGCGACGCCAAAAATACGCAAAACATGCTGGGGTACGTGGCGCTTGAGCTAGACCTCAAGTCAGTGCGATTGCAGCAGTATAAAGAGATCTTTATCTCCAGCGTAATGATGTTGTTTTGCATCGGTATTGCGCTAATTTTTGGCTGGCGTCTGATGCGCGACGTGACCGGCCCGATTCGCAATATGGTGAATACCGTTGACCGAATACGTAGAGGACAGCTCGACAGCCGGGTAGAAGGCTTCATGCTGGGCGAGCTGGATATGCTCAAAAATGGCATCAACTCGATGGCGATGTCTCTCGCGGCTTACCATGAAGAGATGCAGCACAACATCGATCAGGCCACCTCTGATCTACGCGAAACCCTGGAGCAGATGGAAATCCAGAACGTCGAACTGGATTTGGCGAAGAAACGCGCCCAGGAAGCGGCGCGTATTAAGTCTGAGTTTCTGGCTAACATGTCGCACGAGCTGCGTACCCCGCTGAATGGCGTGATTGGCTTCACCCGTCTGACGCTAAAAACCGAGCTCAATACCACACAGCGCGATCACCTGAATACAATTGAGCGTTCGGCCAATAATCTGCTGGCCATCATCAATGATGTGCTCGACTTCTCCAAACTGGAGGCTGGCAAACTGATTCTGGAAAGCATCCCGTTCCCGCTGCGCAGCACGCTGGATGACGTCGTCACGCTGTTAGCGCACTCATCCCATGATAAAGGGCTTGAGCTGACGCTGAATATTAAGAATGACGTGCCGGACAACGTCATCGGCGACCCGCTGCGCTTACAGCAGGTGATCACTAACCTGGTCGGCAATGCCATCAAATTTACCGAAGGCGGCAATATCGATATTCTGGTTGAGAAACGCGCCCTCAGTAACACGAAAGTGCAGATTGAAGTACAAATCCGCGATACCGGGATTGGTATCCCTGAGCGCGATCAGTCACGCCTGTTCCAGGCCTTCCGCCAGGCGGATGCCAGTATTTCCCGACGCCACGGCGGGACGGGGCTGGGTTTGGTGATTACGCAAAAACTGGTCAACGAAATGGGCGGGGATATCTCCTTCCACAGCCAACCGAACCGGGGATCCACGTTCTGGTTCCATATCAGCCTCGATCTCAATCCTAACGTTCTCGTTGATCGCTCAACCACGCTCTGTCTGGCCGGTAAACGACTGGCCTACGTCGAACCTAACGCCACAGCCGCGCAATGCACGTTAGATATCTTGAGTGAAACGCCGCTGGAGGTGATTTACAGCCCTTCGTTCTCCGGGCTGCCGAAGGATCACTACGATATTCTGCTGCTCGGCATTCCGGTCACGTTACGCGAACCGCTCACCATGCAGCATGAGCGGTTGGCAAGCGCTGCGGCGATGACCGACTTTTTGTTACTGGCCCTGCCTTGCCATGCGCAGATTAACGCAGAGAAGTTAAAACAAGGCGGCGCGGCGGCGTGTCTGTTGAAACCTCTCACCTCAACCCGCTTACTGCCTGCGCTGACAGAGTATTGTCAGTTGAACCACCGCGCAGATCCGCTGCTGTTAGACGAGAGCAAAATCGCGATGACCGTCATGGCGGTGGACGACAACCCGGCGAATCTCAAGCTGATTGGCGCACTGCTGGAAGATAAAGTGCAGCACGTGGTGCTCTGCGACAGCGGACATCAGGCAGTGGATCGCGCCAAACAGATGCAGTTTGATCTGATCCTGATGGATATTCAAATGCCAGACATGGACGGTATTCGCGCCTGCGAACTGATCCACCAGCTTCCTCATCAACAGCAGACGCCGGTCATTGCGGTCACCGCGCATGCCATGGCCGGGCAGAAAGAGAAGTTGCTCAGCGCCGGTATGAACGATTACCTGGCGAAGCCTATCGAAGAAGATAAGCTGCATAATCTGCTGTTACGCTACAAACCCGGCGCAAGCTCATCGCTTCGGGCGCTCGCGGTTGAACCTGTTGAGCCGGTCGTCAATCCTAATACCACACTCGACTGGCAACTGGCATTAAGACAAGCCGCGGGTAAAAACGATTTGGCGCGCGACATGCTGCAAATGCTGCTCGATTTTCTGCCCGAAGTGCGGAACAGAATTGAAGAACAGCTGGTAGGTGAAAACCCGGAAGGACTGGTAGATATGATCCACAAGCTGCACGGCAGCTGCGGCTATAGCGGCGTTCCCCGTATGAAAAACCTGTGTCAGCTTATTGAGCAGCAATTACGTAGCGGAACCAAAGAAGAAGAGCTGGAGCCTGAGTTTTTAGAGCTTCTGGATGAAATGGATAACGTTGCGCGGGAAGCGAAACGGATATTGGGGTGATATTCGCCGGATGCGGCGTAAACGCCTTATCCGGCCTACAGGTTTCGCTGTTTACCGTAGGCCCGATAAGCGTCGCGCATCGGGCACATCGCCGAATGCGGCTAACAATTCAGCGTAATTGTTGCCCTGCTTTGAGCGTTGCAGCCACGTTTCTCGCCGTCATTCGCACGTTCTCGCTCGCGTTCTTTAGCGCTTCATCCAGCGTACAAATGGTATAGATGACGCTGAAAACCGCATCCAGCCCATGCTCGTGTACCACACCAACATCGGCCGTCAGGCTACCGGCAATGCCGATAACCGGTTTATTGTAACGCTTTGCCACCTTCGCTACGCCAACCGGAACCTTACCGTGAATGGTCTGGCTGTCGATACGTCCTTCGCCCGTGACCACTAAGTCCGCATCCGCAACGCAGTCGTCGAGGTGTAACGCATCCGTCACCACCTCAATACCGCAGCGTAGCTGTGCGCCACAAAACGCATACAGCGCCGCCCCCATGCCGCCAGCCGCGCCACCGCCCGCCAGCTCCAGCACGTTGATGTCCAGATCGCGGGCAATGAGTTGGGCATAGTGCGTGAGCGCCCGATCAAGGCGGGTAATCATCTCCGGCGTTGCCCCTTTTTGCGGGCCAAATACCGCAGAGGCCCCCTCTTCACCGGTCAACGGATTAGTCACGTCGCAGGCCACTTCAATACGACACGTGGCAAGTCGCTGGTCTAACTGAGAGATATCAATCCGGGCGAGCGATTCGAGGCCAGCCCCGCCATGAGCAATATCGTTATTTTGCGCATCCAGCAATTTAGCTCCCAGCGCTTGCACCATCCCGGCACCGCCATCATTGGTGGCGCTACCGCCAATCCCAATAATGATATGCTCAACACCAGCGTCCAGCGCATGACGGATTAGCTCCCCGGTTCCCCAGGAGGTGGTTTTCAACGGATCGCGTAAATCAGCAGGAACCTGCTCCAGTCCGCTGGCGGCCGCCATTTCGATAAACGCCGACCGCTCATCACCGGACAAACCATAAAATGCCTGAATTGTGTTGCCCAGAGGGCCGGTAACATCAACATGCACAAGGTGGCCTTGCGTTGCGGCAACCATCGCTTCGACCGTTCCTTCACCGCCGTCCGCGACTGGGATCTTCACGTAATCCGCCTCAGGCCAGATCTCACGAAATCCCAGCTCAATAGCCGTTGCCACTTCAAGCGCACTCAAACTTTCCTTATAGGAATCCGGTGCGATTACTATTTTCATAAAGCATCCTTACGCATGTTGACTGTGTTAAGCATATACCAGGATAAAAACCGCCCCTTCATGGGAGCGGTCCCAGTTCGCTTAGCGTACCATGCACGGACGCTTATTATCAAACGTCCAGTTCGGGATCAGATACTGCATCCCCATCGCATCATCACGCGCCCCCAGCCCATGTTGCTGATACAACTCGTGAGCTTTCATGACCTGATCCATATCCAGCTCCACGCCCAGACCCGGTTTCGCCGGTACCTGTACCATGCCGCCTTTGATTTCAAATGGCTCTTTGGTCAGGCGTTGATTGCCTTCCTGCCAGATCCAGTGCGTATCGATCGCGGTAATTTTGCCCGGAGCCGCCGCCGCGACATGCGTAAACATCGCCAGCGAAATATCAAAGTGGTTGTTAGAGTGCGAGCCCCAGGTCAACCCAAACTCATGGCACATCTGCGCCACACGAACCGACCCTTGCATGGTCCAGAAGTGCGGGTCCGCCAGCGGGATATCCACGGACTGTAACGACAGCGTATGCCCCATCTGACGCCAGTCGGTGGCGATCATGTTGGTGGCGGTCGGCAGACCGGTTGCACGACGGAATTCCGCCATGACTTCACGACCAGAGAACCCCTGCTCAGCGCCGCAAGGATCTTCCGCATAAGCCAGCGTTCCTTTCAGGTACTTACCAATTTTAATCGCTTCATTTAACGACCATGCGCCATTGGGATCGAGCGTGACGCGCGCCTGTGGAAAGCGTTTCGCCAGCGCCACAATAGATTCCGCTTCTTCTTCTCCGGCCAATACGCCGCCTTTCAGCTTGAAGTCGTTGAAACCATATTTCTCATACGCCGCTTCCGCCAGGCGCACCACTGCATCCGGGGTCATCGCCTCTTCATGACGCAGGCGATACCAGTCGCATTTCTCATCCGGTTGGCTCTGATACGGCAGCGGTGTCGCGTTGCGGTTGCCGACGAAGAACAGGTAACCCAACATTTCAACTTCGCTACGCTGTTGGCCTTCGCCCAGCAATGAAGCGACGTTGACGCCCAGATGCTGGCCCAGCAGATCCAACATGGCCGCTTCGATCCCAGTAACCACATGAATAGTGGTACGTAAATCGAAGGTCTGCAAACCACGTCCACCGGCATCACGATCGGCAAAGGTATTGCGGACCGCATTCAGTACGTTTTTGTATTCGCCTAACGTTTTGCCTACCACCAGCGGAATGGCATCTTCCAGGGTCTGACGAATTTTTTCGCCGCCGGGTATCTCACCCACGCCGGTATGACCGGAGTTATCTTTAATAATTACAATATTACGCGTGAAGAACGGGGCATGTGCGCCGCTCAGGTTCATCAGCATGCTGTCATGGCCTGCCACCGGAATAACCTGCATGGAAGTCACGACGGGAGTGGTAAATTGTGCGCTCATAATTAAGTCCTTATTCAAAATTAGTGGCGGCCGAAAACAGGACGTTTACGGTCAAAAGTCCATCCGGGGATCAGATACTGCATTGGGCCTGCGTCATTACGCGCGCCGCCGGGCAGCGCCTTATAGGCTTCATGCGCTTTTTGTACCTGTTCCCAGTCCAGTTCCACGCCCAGGCCGGGCGCGTCGGGTACCGCAATTTTTCCGTTTTTAATCTCCAGCGGATTTTTGGTCAGGCGACAATCTCCCTCCTGCCAGATCCAGTGGGTGTCGATAGCCGTCGGGTTGCCCGGCGCGGCGGCGCCGACGTGAGTGAACATCGCCAATGAAATATCAAAATGATTGTTCGAGTGGCAGCCCCAGGTCAGTCCCCAGTCATCGCATAACTGTGCCACGCGCACCGCGCCGGAAAGGGTCCAGAAATGCGGATCGGCCAGCGGAATATCTACTGAGTTCAGCATCACCGCATGGCCCATCTCACGCCAGTTGGTGGCTATCATGTTCGTTGCTACCGGCAGACCGGTCGCGCGGCGGAACTCGGCCATCACTTCACGCCCCGAAAAACCCTGTTCAGCGCCGCACGGATCTTCGGCGTAGGTCAGAACATCGTTCAGCCCTTTACACAGAGAGATGGCTTCATCCAGCAGCCAGGCGCCGTTGGGATCGACCGTAATACGCGCATCCGGGAAGCATTTTTTCAACGCGCGAGCGGTGTCGATTTCCTGCTCGCCAGGCAGCACGCCGCCTTTAAGTTTGAAATCTTTAAAACCGTAGCGATCCTGCGACGCCTGAGCCAAACGCACCACCGCCTCACTGTTCATCGCTTGCTGGTGACGCAGGTGATACCACTCATGGTTACCCGGCGTGCTTTCCAGATACGGCAGATCGGTTTTGCTGCGATCGCCTACATAGAACAGATAGCCGAGCACGGTGACCGCATCGCGCTGTTTGCCAGGCCCTAACAATTCACAGACCGGCACGTTCAGCGCCTTGCCCAGCAGGTCGAGCAGCGCGGCTTCCAGCGCCGCCACCGCGTTGACCCGTAGTTCAAAGGTCCAGGCGCCTTTGCCGAAAGTGTCAAAATCAGCGGCCTGATTGCCTTTATGCACCTGCTGAACCACCTTATTCAGGCGTGCGACCTCCTGGCCTAACACTTGTGGAATCGCCTCAACCAGCGTCTGATAAATCACTTCACCGCCCGGCGCTTCACCAACCCCGGTATTGCCGGCGTTATCGGTGAGCACCACGATATTGCGGGTAAAGTATGCGTTATGCGCCCCGCCTATATTGAGTAGCATGCTGTCATGCCCGGCCACCGGGATGACCTTCATATCGGTAATAACGGGACTCGATTGTGTTGTCATCATCATTGTCCTGCGACAGGTTTCAGTTCGATACGTTTAATATCACCCACCAGCACCAGATAGCTCACTACCGCAATCAGCGCATGCACCCCGACGTAAATCAACGCGCCGTTAAATGAGCCGGTGGTCCCCACGATGTAGCCGATAGCAATTGGTGTGACAATCCCGGAGATGTTGCCAAACATATTGAACAGACCGCCGCTCAGACCGCTGATCTCTTTTGGCGCGGTATCCGCCATCACCGCCCATCCCAACGCACCGATGCCTTTACCGAAGAAGGCCAGCGCCATAAAGCCGATGATCATCCACTCCACGTTGACGTAGTTACAGAACACCATCACCATCGACAACAGCATACCCAGCACGATTGGCGTTTTACGGGCGATATTTAGCGAGCCGGTACGGCGCATCAGCCAGTCGGAAATAATGCCGCCGAGCACGCCGCCTGCGAATCCGCATATGGCCGGGACCGAGGCAACAAAACCGGCTTTCAAAATCGACATGCCGCGCGCCTGTACCAGATAAACCGGGAACCAGGTGATAAAGAAGTAGGTCAACGCGTTTATGCAGTATTGGCCGATGTAAATACCGATCATCATCCGTGAACCCAGCAGTTGCTTGATCTGCCCCCACTTCACGCTGAACGGCACTTTGGCTTTGGCGGCCGCCTGATCCATGTTGATCAGCGCCCCACCTTCGGCAATGTACTCCAGCTCTTTTTGGTTTACGCCCGGATGCTGATTCGGTTCATGAATCACCTTCAGCCAGATAAAGCTGATAACAATCCCAAGACCGCCCATAAAGAAGAACACGTGTGACCAGCCCACTTCGTGGGTCAGCCACCCCATGATTGGCGCGAAAATAACGGTGGCAAAGTATTGCGCAGAGTTAAAGATAGCGACCGCCGTGCCCCTTTCCTGCGCAGGGAACCACGCCGCCACAATCCTACTGTTGCCGGGGAAGGAGGGTGCTTCAGCTAGTCCCACGAGGAAGCGCAGGGTAAACAGCGCAACGATAATGCCGAAGCCACTGAAGATATCAACGAAGCCCTGCAGCAGGGTAAACATGGACCAGATAAAGATGGACCAGAAGTAGACGCGTTTTGAACCGAAGCGGTCGAGCAGCCAGCCGCCGGGGATCTGGCCGATAACATAGGCCCATGAGAAAGCGGAGAATACATACCCCATACCTACGGCATCCAGGCCAATGTCTTTGGCCATCTCCGAACCGGCAATGGATAAGGTGGCGCGATCGCCGTAGTTGAAGGATGTGACGATAAACAGCATCACCACTATCCAGTAGCGAGCGTTAGTGCGTTTTTCCGCGCTGCTCGCCGCCTGACTTAATGAACTCATTGTTGCACTCCTGAATCTTGGCTGTCGCCAGTTCATTCTGTACAGCACCTGTAGGGTGATCAGAATGAGAGGTTAGTGTGTGGCAGTTTTGGTACAGCTCAGGGCCGTTTTATTCTGACTCGCTGCCTTTTCGGGAACTGACGGGAAAAGTATATGAAGGAGTGCCACTGACCCTCACCGTGCATGAACACAACATTAGAGAGGCAGTGAGAAGTTGTTTGGGGCATAAGCCCAAAGCAGTGGAAGTTAGTTCACGTAATTGGGGTTTTATTGCCGGGTGGCGGCTGCGCCAGACCCGGCCTACGGTTCAAATGGGGATTGAATGCCCGTGCAGGCGAAGGGTTATTTAAGCAAGGTTCCCCAGTTTTCTACCCAGGGATTAGATTCGCTTTCCGGTTCAGGATGTTCGCTGGCGTCAATCAGCAGCATTTCACCTACGCGTTGAGCGCTTTGCTCCTGCAACAGCGCATCGAACTGCTTACCGCCATTGCAAAAATTAACGTAGCTACTGTCGCCCAGCGCAATGACCCCGTAATGCAGATTTGGCTGGAAACCGAGATTATCTTTGATTCCCTGAAACAGCGGCACAATGCTATCCGGCAAATCGCCCTGCCCGGTCGTTGAGGTCACGACCAGCACATATTTATCCTGATATGCCTGCCAGTCGCTGAGCTCCGGATCTTCGAACACCGTGGCTTTATGACCCTGCGCCGTCAAAATCGCTTCGGCCTCTTCGGCAACCAGCAGTGCGTTTCCGTACATCGTGCCGACAAAAATTCCAATTTCCGCCATAACCGTAATCTCCTGGACTTAAGAATCTATTTGCTCATCCTGACCTGACAGCCCGCTGAACTCAACCCTTTCATTCTCAGGGAGAAGTCCACGCCAGCCAAACTGTGATAGCGCCTGCATCCAGACATCATCCAGCCCGGCGCGAATCACCAGCGGTTCGCCGGTAAAAGGATGAGTCAGCGCAAGCTGGCTGGCATGCAGCATCAGGCGCTGACAGCCAAAATGCTCTGCGGCGCTGCGGTTTTGCCGCAAATCACCGTGCTTGCTGTCACCGATAATCGGATGGCGCAAGTGTGCCAGATGGCGTCTGAGCTGGTGTTTTCGACCGGTTTTAGGGTCCAGCTCCACCAGTCCGTAGCGGGTAGTCGGATAACGCCCGGTCGCTACCGGCATCTCCACCGTCGCCAGACCGCGATAATGGGTGACGGCAGGCTGCGGGCCTTTATCATCACGAGCAAACTTATCGGCGATCTTATCCAGTTCTTCGACTAACGGATAATCCAGTACGGCATCCTCCATCAGCCAGCCACGCACAATCGCATGATAGCGTTTCTGAATTTGATGATGTTCAAACTGCTGAGACAACAAACGCCCGGCTTCGCTGGACAACCCCATCAGCAGCACGCCGGAGGTCGGCCTGTCGAGTCGGTGGGCGGTAAAAACGTGCTGACCAATCTGGTCGCGTACCGTTTGCATCACCACCACTTTCTCATCCCGGTCGAGCCAACTGCGGTGAACTAACCAGCCCGAAGGTTTATTGACTGCGACCAGCCATTCGTCCTGATAGAGGATCTCCAGCATCAGGTGTTATCACTTGTAAACAGCGCATCCAGCTCCTGCAATGCAGTCAGGAGGATGTCGCGTTGCGGATGATCGGCAGCCAGCGCCATTTCGTAATACGGTGCGACGGCAAAAGCCTGTGGAAGCGGCTGCGCGTTATCAATCAGCGTATGCATGCGGGGAATCAATACCCATTGCAGCCATTCAACCGGCTCCATGGTATCCATACAAAAAGGCTGCGTGCTGGTAAACAGATGGTCTGCAGGCTCATCCATCCGCCAGTGATGATGTTCACGCAGTAGCGCTTCAAGCGCGTGTAACTGCTGGCGCACACGGTCATGAGTCGTCATGAAATTAACCTCAATGATGTAAAATCTGGCGCGAAGAATAGCACTAGTGAAGGGAAATAAAAAAAGGGAGCACTGTAAAAACAGTGCTCCCGGTTCGTTTCGCAGCATTCCAGCTACTTTTAGTGCTCCCTGCTCATCCGTGACAACTTTTCCTGTGGTCTTGCGACCGTGTTCATCCTGAACTTTTGCATCCTGCTCACATCACCCCGATGTGAAAACTTCATCCTGAAGTGTCCTGGCCATCCTGACCCGCCGAACATCCTGACCGGCTCTCATTCTCCGTCCTGGAGGTGTCCTTTAACGCATCCAGCGTTTTCCGCTTTGCTTCATCCTGAAGCCTGTCCTTGTAACACCGTCCTGGTGTGTCCTGGCGAAGAGCCATCATCCTGATGTTCTCTTCGTAGTGCGACTCCTTGTCGACAGATATAGAATCGCCTGTTTCGCCTTGTCTTACAAGACGCTTACAGACATACCCTTAAGATTATTTTCGTATGAAAGTTGACATCGAATCATTAACAAACTGAATAATAAGGAATTATCATTTTATCCGTTGATTAAGTCTTCGCTTATTACCTGGCAATGTCCTACAGGGTTTGTAAGAGATCTCTCACAAGGTTCAGGGCAAACTGGATTACAGAACTGGCTTAAGTTGAGTGAGGAATTCCGCAAGTGAGGCCGCCAGCACCTTTCTTTGACGGGTTCCCAGCGTTTCTTTGCACACTTCACCGGACAGATTGCACACCGAAATGACATCGAGCTCATTGTCCTGTGTGGCAATAAAAAGCGTAGGCGATAGCTTGAGGCGCTTTTGCGTGACCAGATGACCAATCAGGTTTTCCTGAACGCGCCTGAAGTCATCTTCACTCCAGGTTTGCAGCAGCGTTAACTTTTCATCCGCAAACTGCGCGTGCATGTCCCCGGCAAACTGGGTGGTGTAAAAAGCGTGAACCGCAGGTTGTATCACGATATCAAAGGCCCGTTCAACCGCGTTGAGGTTTTTTTCGCCAACAAAAGGCTGAGGTTGCCAGTAAACCGCATCGTTTGTGGAAGAAATGATGCACGGAGAAGGTACGCCATGCAGCTCTTCACTGAGCGGCCAGCTGTTGTTTTTTTCATGCCATGTGTCGCAATAACGTGTCGTAAAGGCTGTCAACGCCTGCGCTGTCAATTCGTCCACTGATTTCTCTCTTCACAAAAGCCAGGATACACTTGTCGCATAGTGTATCTGGTTTATGACGGTGAAACATGTCCTCTTATGAAAATCATCAGGCGCTTGATGGCCTGACTCTCGGTAAATCAACTGATTACCGTGACAATTACGATGCCAGCCTGCTGCAGGGCGTCCCGCGCAGCCTGAACCGCGACCCACTGGATTTAAAGGCCGATAATCTGCCTTTTCACGGTGCCGATATCTGGACGCTGTATGAACTGTCGTGGCTGAATGCCAACGGTTTACCGCAGGTCGCGGTCGGTCATGTAGAACTGGATTACACCAGCGTAAATCTGATTGAATCGAAAAGCTTTAAGCTGTACCTGAACAGTTTTAACCAGACGCGTTTTGACTCCTGGGAAGCGGTACGCCAGACGCTGGAAAACGATCTGCGCACTTGTGCTGAGGGCGATGTCAGCGTGGCGCTGTACCGTCTTGACGAACTGGAAGGACAGCCGATTGCCCACTTTAACGGCACCTGTATCGATAATCAGGATATCGTCATCGATAACTACCAGTTCAGCACTGAGTATCTGGAAAACGCCGTGAGCGGTGAAAAAGCGGTGGAAGAGACGCTGGTCAGCCATCTGCTGAAATCTAACTGCCTGATCACCCACCAGCCAGACTGGGGCTCCATACAAATTCAGTATCGCGGACGCAAAATCGACCGGGAGAAGCTGCTGCGTTATCTGGTCTCCTTCCGCCACCATAATGAATTTCACGAGCAGTGCGTGGAGCGCATTTTCAATGACATTCTGCGCTTCTGCCAGCCGGAGAAACTGAGCGTCTACGCGCGCTACACGCGACGTGGCGGTCTGGACATTAACCCATGGCGCACCAACACCGACTTCACTCCGGCAACGGGTCGTCTGGTGCGTCAGTAATCTTTTTTCTCAATTTTGCGTGCCCGATTCCGCGCACAAGGTTGTGAAAGGTCATAAGCCAGGGCTATTGTAATCAGTAGAGGATGATGTCTCTCGTCCCGTAAGGAGTTTACTTGATTACACATATTAGCCCGCTTGGCTCAATGGACATGTTGTCGCAGCTGGAAGTCGATATGCTTAAACGCACGGCCAGCAGCGACCTGTATCAACTGTTTCGTAACTGTTCGCTTGCCGTTCTGAACTCCGGCAGTTTGACCGATAACAGCAAAGAGCTGCTGTCCCGCTTTGAAAGTTTCGACATTAACGTGCTGCGCCGCGAACGGGGCGTGAAGCTGGAACTGATCAACCCGCCTGAAGATGCGTTTGTTGATGGACGCATTATTCGCGCGCTACAGGCCAACTTGTTTGCCGTGCTGCGCGACATTCTGTTCGTCAATGGCCAGATCCATAACGCCGGTCGTTTTCAGCATCTGGATCTCGAAAGCTCGGTGCATATTACCAACCTCGTATTCTCGATCCTGCGTAACGCCCGGGCGCTACACGTTGGCGAAGCGCCGAACATGGTCGTCTGCTGGGGCGGTCACTCAATCAACGAGAATGAATACCTGTACGCCCGTCGCGTAGGCACCCAGTTGGGCCTGCGTGAACTGAACATCTGTACCGGCTGTGGTCCGGGGGCGATGGAAGCGCCAATGAAAGGCGCTGCAGTCGGTCACGCCCAGCAGCGATACAAAGACAGTCGCTTTATTGGTATGACCGAACCGTCAATCATTGCCGCAGAGCCGCCTAATCCGCTGGTTAACGAACTGATCATCATGCCAGACATTGAAAAACGTCTGGAGGCGTTCGTGCGTATCGCCCACGGTATTATCATCTTCCCGGGCGGCGTAGGGACAGCAGAAGAGCTGCTGTATCTGCTGGGGATCCTGATGAATCCGGCCAACAAAGATCAGGTTTTACCGCTGATCCTGACCGGACCAAAAGAGAGCGCCGATTACTTCCGCGTGCTGGACGAATTTATCGTGCACACGCTGGGGGAAGATGCGCGTCGCCACTATCGCATTATCATTGACGATGCAGCGGAAGTGGCGCGTCTGATGAAAAAAGCGATGCCGCTGGTGAAAGAGAACCGCCGCGACACTGGCGATGCCTACAGCTTTAACTGGTCGATTCGTATCGCACCGGATTTGCAGATGCCGTTCGAGCCGTCCCATGAAAACATGGCTAACCTTAAGCTGTACCCGGATCAGCCCGTTGAAGTACTGGCGGCCGACCTGCGTCGTGCGTTCTCGGGTATTGTGGCGGGGAACGTGAAGGAAGTTGGGATCCGCGCCATTGAAGAGTTTGGCCCGTACAAAATCCACGGTGACCGTGAGATGATGCGCCGCATGGACGATCTCCTGCAGGGCTTTGTTGCACAGCATCGTATGAAGTTACCAGGCTCTGCGTATATCCCTTGCTACGAGATCTGCGCCTAACCTTCAACAGCCGCCAGCAGACGCTATCGCGGTGACAGTTTTGTCCATATTAAAGCCGGGTCTGGCGCATTAGCCTCTCGGCTTTTTTTAGTGATACCAGTCACATAGCTCAGAGAATCATATAAATATCAGTGATATTTCATTAAAAAAGAAGCGGCACGCAAACGATTACCTTAAAAACCCAACCGTGATTTATCTTAGGAAATTATTATTAGTCGCCAAAATCCTCTAAAAACAACAGTTTTTACAGCTTAACACGCCTATCTTCGCGCCTTCGCTTTCATGAGATATGTCGTTAATGTTAGCCTTCGCGCCCGTAAATTCGCTTTGACTATTTTTTAACAGATTAATGGCCCAAATTTATCCACATAAAAGGTGGATTATTGCATTTGGGATCCCGATCACTGATACATCCATTACTAAAATGTATCTTTCCGCCCGCAAATTATTACGGCGAAAAATTATATAAAAAATCGCTCAACGAATTTCGATTTACAGTCGGGTGCTTTCTCATTGGATTGAACCCAAACCCGACTTTTTAAGCTTCCTCCAGGAGAAATAGATGGAAAACACTCAAACCAGCACTATCGTTACGGGCCAGACCCGCAGCGCATGGCGCAAGACAGACACCATGTGGATGCTGGGCCTTTACGGCACGGCGATTGGCGCGGGTGTATTGTTCCTGCCGATTAACGCAGGCGTAGGCGGCATGATCCCGCTTATCATCATGGCGATCCTTGCTTTCCCAATGACCTTCTTTGCACACCGCGGTCTGACTCGCTTCGTGCTGTCCGGTAAAAATCCGGGTGAAGACATCACCGAAGTTGTAGAAGAACACTTTGGTGTCGGCGCGGGTAAACTGATTACCCTGCTCTACTTCTTCGCTATCTACCCAATTCTGTTGGTCTACAGCGTTGCAATCACCAACACCGTTGAAAGCTTCCTGACCCACCAGTTGGCGATTACGCCGCCGCCGCGCGCAATCCTGTCTCTAATCCTGATTGTTGGCATGATGACCATCGTGCGCTTCGGTGAGCAGATGATCGTGAAGGCGATGAGCATCCTGGTATTCCCGTTCGTTGCGGCTCTGATGCTGCTGGCGCTGTACCTGATCCCTCAGTGGAGCGGTGCGATTCTGGAAACCCTGTCCTTTGATTCTGCAGCAACCACCGGCAACGGCCTGCTGTTGACCCTGTGGCTGGCAATTCCGGTAATGGTGTTCTCCTTCAACCACTCACCAATCATCTCCTCCTTCGCCGTGGCGAAGCGTGAAGAATACGGTGATGAAGCTGAGAAAAAATGCTCTAAGATCCTGGCATTCGCTCACATCATGATGGTGCTGACCGTAATGTTCTTCGTCTTCAGCTGCGTGTTTAGCCTGTCCCCAGCGGACCTGGCTGCAGCGAAAGAGCAGAACATCTCTATCCTGTCTTACCTGGCAAACCACTTTAACGCGCCGATCATCGCCTGGATGGCACCGATCATCGCGATTATCGCTATCACCAAATCCTTCCTCGGCCACTATCTGGGCGCGCGTGAAGGTTTCAACGGTATGGTGATTAAGTCTCTGCGCGGCAAAGGCAAAACCATCGAAATCAACAAACTGAACAAAATCACTGCGCTGTTCATGCTGGTAACCACCTGGATTGTGGCGACGCTGAACCCGAGCATCCTCGGTATGATTGAAACCCTGGGTGGCCCGATCATCGCGATGATTCTGTTCCTGATGCCGATGTATGCCATTCAGAAAGTACCGGCAATGCGTAAATACAGCGGCCATATCAGCAACGTCTTCGTTGTGATTATGGGCCTGATCGCTATCTCCGCTATTTTCTACTCTCTGTTCAGTTAATTCCCCTGCGCCGCTCTTCGGGGCGGCGCACCTCGATACACAATGGACGCCTCATGATTAGCGTATTCGATATTTTTAAAATCGGCATTGGCCCTTCCAGCTCCCATACTGTTGGCCCGATGAAAGCAGGCAAACAATTCACGGATGACCTGATTGCACGCGGAATTCTCACTGACGTAACCCGCGTAGTGGTTGATGTCTATGGCTCTTTGTCTCTGACGGGGAAAGGTCACCATACCGACATCGCGATTATTATGGGCCTGGCGGGTAATCTGCCGGATACCGTAGACATTGATGCCATCCCGGCCTTTATCCAGGATGTGAATACTCATGGACGTTTGCTGCTGGCGGACGGTCAACATGAGGTTGAGTTCCCGGTCGACAAGTGCATGAATTTCCATGCGGACAATCTGTCCCTGCACGAAAACGGGATGCGTATTACCGCACTGGCGGGCGAAAAAGCCATTTACAGCCAGACCTACTATTCCATTGGCGGTGGGTTCATCGTTGATGAAGAACATTTTGGTTTACCGAACAACTCTCCGGTAAACGTGCCGTATCCGTATAAATCTGCGGCTGATTTGCAGCGTCATTGCCAGGAAACCGGCCTGTCGCTTTCTGGTCTGATGATGCAAAACGAACTGGCGCTGCACAGCAAAGAAGAGCTGGAACAGCACTTTGCCAACGTCTGGGAAGTGATGCGTAGCGGGATTGAGCGCGGTATCACCACCGAAGGCGTATTGCCAGGCAAACTGCGCGTTCCGCGTCGTGCTGCGGTGCTGCGTCGTATGCTGGTCAGCAGCGACAAAACCACCACTGACCCGATGGCGGTTGTTGACTGGATCAACATGTTCGCGCTGGCCGTGAACGAAGAAAACGCTGCCGGTGGACGCGTGGTTACCGCGCCAACCAACGGCGCATGCGGGATTGTTCCTGCTGTACTGGCGTACTACGACAAGTTTATCCGCGAAGTGAACGCTAACTCGCTGGCACGCTACATGCTGGTTGCGAGCGCCATTGGTTCACTGTACAAGATGAACGCCTCTATCTCTGGCGCCGAAGTGGGCTGTCAGGGTGAAGTCGGTGTTGCCTGCTCCATGGCTGCAGCCGGTCTGGCTGAACTGCTGGGCGGTAGCCCAATGCAGGTGTGCATTGCGGCGGAAATCGGTATGGAACATAACCTGGGTCTGACCTGCGATCCGGTTGCCGGCCAGGTACAGGTACCCTGCATTGAGCGTAACGCTATTGCTTCGGTTAAAGCAGTTAACGCCGCGCGTATGGCGCTGCGCCGTACCAGTGAACCGCGCGTGTGCCTCGATAAAGTTATCGAGACCATGTACGAAACCGGTAAAGACATGAATGCCAAATACCGCGAAACCTCTCGCGGTGGTCTGGCGATGAAGATTGTCACCTGCGATTAAGTCCCCTGAAGAGGCCTCTTTTGCGAGGCCTCTTCCTGTTTTTCTGCCAACTATTCGCCTCCCTTCGCCGTGAATGTTACCCTACAGACTGATTTGTTAGGGAGAACACCGTGGCCGTCCATCTGCTCATTGTTGATGCACTGAATCTCATCCGCCGTATTCACGCCGTACAGGGCTCACCCTGCGTGGAGACGTGCCAGCACGCACTCGATCAGCTGATTGTGCACAGTCAGCCCACGCACGCCGTGGCGGTATTTGATGACGAGGCGCGCAACAGCGGCTGGCGTCACCAACGCTTACCTGACTACAAAGCCGGTCGCCCGCCAATGCCTGACGATTTACACCAGGAAATGCCCGCCTTACGCGCTGCTTTTGAACAGCGCGGCGTCTGCTGCTGGGAATCCAGCGGGAATGAAGCCGATGATTTAGCCGCTACTCTGGCGGTTAAAGTTTGCCAGGCGGGACATCAGGCAACCATCGTTTCAACCGATAAAGGCTATTGTCAGCTACTCTCCCCAACGCTGCGTATTCGGGACTATTTCCAGAAACGCTGGCTGGATGCGCCCTTTATCGAGAAAGAGTTCGGCGTACTACCGCAACAGTTGCCTGATTACTGGGGACTGGCGGGGATCAGCAGTTCTAAAGTTCCAGGGGTTGCCGGTATTGGACCCAAAAGCGCCACACAATTGCTGACGCAGTTTCCAATGCTGGAAGCGTTGTATGAACATCTGAATGACGTACCGGAGAAATGGCGCAAGAAACTCGAAGAACATCGGGAGATGGCGTTTTTGTGCCGCGATATCGCGCGGCTGCAAACGGACTTACATATCGACGGAAACCTACAGCAATTACGCCTGGCGCGGTAGCCTTATTGTCGGATGCGGTGTCAACACCTTATCCGGCCTACTTATCGTACAACCCAGCAGGCCGGATAAACGCCAGGTGATTACCAGGCGGTATGGTATAGCTCGACGATATCCCCAAGGCTCGCTTCACGCGGATTTCCCCCGGTACAAACATCGTCAAATGCCGCCTGCGCCAGTGCAGGAATATCCTCTTTGCGTACGCCAACATCGCGTAAATGCAGTGGGATCCCTACATCACGGTTAAGGGCGAAGACAGCATCCACCGCCGCTTTACGTGCTTCTGCCAGCGTCAGGCCTTCAACCTTAACCCCCATCGCCCGGGCGATATCGCGGAATTTTTCCCCGGTAAATTCGGCGTTATAGTGCATCACGTGCGGCAGCAAAATGGCATTCGCGACGCCGTGCGGCGTGTTGTAAAACGCGCCTAACGGATGTGCCATGCCATGCACTAATCCCAGGCCAACGTTGGAAAACCCCATTCCGGCAACGTACTGGCCCAGCGCCATCGCTTCACCCGCCTGGCTATCGCCCGCGACCGAACCGCGTAATGCCCCGGCAATAATTTCGATGGCTTTGATGTGCAGCGCATCGGTAAGCGCCCACGCCGCCCGCGTGATGTACCCTTCAATGGCATGAGTCAGTGCATCCACTCCTGTGGCGGCTTTTAATGCAGCGGGCATGCCGTCCATCATGTCAGCATCGATGAACGCCACCTGCGGGATGTCATGTGGATCGACACAAACAAACTTACGCCGGTTCTCTTCGTCAGTGATCACGTAGTTAATGGTCACTTCCGCTGCCGTTCCCGCGGTGGTTGGGACTGCCATAACCGGTACGCTCGGGCTGCGCGTCGGCGATAACCCTTCAAGGCTGCGCACATCTGCAAACTCAGGGTTATTATGGATAATGCCAATCGCTTTACAGGTATCCTGCGGGGAGCCTCCGCCGATGGCTATCAGATAGTCTGCGCCACTTTGCTGAAACATACCCAATCCTTCCTGCACCACCGCAATGGTTGGGTTAGGGATAACGCCTGAATAGATTTCCCATGCCAGACCTGCAGCATCCATTCGGGAAGTCACCTTTTCAACAACGCCGCACTGTACCAGATTTTTATCTGTCACAATCAACGCCTTGCGATAACCACGACGGATGACTTCATCGGTTAACGCGCCAACAGCTCCCCGGCCAAACCATGCCGTTTCGTTCAGAATCATTCTGTTCGCCATCGTATATCTCCTTTTCGCTATGCGAAATTACTCTTCAATGCGTAATCCGTAAGATTTGAATTTCTCCAGCACAATGGCGATCTCTTCGTCATCCAGCACCGGAACTGGGTCAACAATCGCCAGCGTGCTCAGATACAGGCGGGCCAGAACTTCCACTTCATGCGCCAACCACAGTGCTTTTTCTAAATTCGCTTCACAAGCAATCAACCCATGGTGCTGTAAAAGCGTTGCCTTACGGTTTTTCAGGGCGACGCTCACATGCTCTGACAGCTCTCGTGTACCAAACGTCGCATAAGGCGCACACGGAATAGAGTTTCCCCCCGCCGCTGCAATCATGTAGTGAATTGCCGGGATAGGGCGATTGAGAATTGAAACGGCGGTGCAGTGTACGGCATGGTTATGGACAACCGCATTGGCATCCGGACGCGTCTGGTATGCCGCCAGGTGAAAACGCCATTCACTGGAGGGTAATTGTCCTTTATCATATTTCCCGTCGTTATCTACATACACGATCATGTTTTCAGTAAGTCTTTCGTAAGGAATACCGCTGGGCGTGATCAGCATCCCGTTTTCATAACGCGCACTCACATTTCCCGCCGTCCCCTGATTCAATCCAAGGCTGGTCATTTCCAGACAGGTTTCAATGATTTCTCGCGACAAACGCATTCTTTCCATAATGATTCTCCGGGTACAGTTTCCCCTCGTCTTTATTGCGAAAAATGCAGCCGCAGAATAAGACGGGTCAGGTTTCAGGTACAGGCAGCCACTGAATGTATTTATTCAGATTCAGTTGGCCGATTTATTTTTAGCGACGAATTATGGTTGTCTTACGCGCTTAATTAGTTTCATTTCAACTTTTACAGTTTCTTTAATTGGCCGGTCATCAATAGCACTCATCATCATATCGAATGCTTTTTCCGCCCAGACATTTTCATCCTGTTGCATTGACCAGACATTATTGGCGAGGAATCCCAGCATTGGGTGTTCATCGAATGTCCCAATATTAATTTCTGGTGGAATAGTGCCTAAACGATTACGAATAGCGTTAATGGCCCCTTCCAGTACGGGTAATGATGAGGCGATAAATGCCTGCGGACAGTCCTGTTCACCGATCAACTCATCCATGAGTCGATAACCACCTTCAGGTGTGTTATCCGGACCTTCGCGCACCCAATCTCTGTGAAAAATACCATTATTGTTCAATGCATTAAGATAACCTTGCAAACGGTCACCAATGCTGGGTAATCCGGTATCCCCTACTAAAAACCAGATCGGCGACTTTCCAGCGTCAAACAAACTTTGCGTCAACTTTTCGCCGCCCAAAATGTTATGACTTTCAACCAGTGCGTTGTCGGTATACTTAAAATCACGGTCAAGCAACACCATTGGTTTCCTGACCTGACGTAAATGGTGTTGCTGATTCTCTAACGTTGAAGGAACAATAAACAGGCCATCGACATTGCGCGCGATTAACGCTTTGGTCAGTTTATTTTCGTAATCAACATCGTCATAGGTACAGCTAATCGTTAGCTGATAACCAGAACGGCGACAGCGTTGCTCAAGTTTTTCTGCAAGTGTGGCAAAAAACACGTTGGAAATATTAGGGACTATCAATCCTAACGTATCCGTTTTATTCAATTTCAGGCTGCGTGCTGAATGGTTAATGACGTAACCATAGCGCTCGACATATTCATTAATACGCGTTTGGGTTTTGACACTGATTCGATATTGCTCTGCTTTCCCGTTCAGCACCAGTCGTACGGTCGTAACCGATAAATTCAGATCGCTGGCTATCTGTTCTACTGTTTTAGCCATTTATATGCCCCAGTTCACATCCAAAAACGTCAATCCCCAATCATAAAAGTATTTTAAACTTTTGTCTTACTGCATAAGTTGGTTAATCGCCTGCTGCTGATCCCACAGCATCAGATAAGCCTGGTATTTACGATCATAGAAGTTCCGCCGTGCCGGGTTAGCCCTGATCACCTCGCCCGATCGAACCATCGCCTGGCATGCGGACGGAATCGTGGTCCACGCGCCGCATGCCACCGCGCCGGTAATGGCCGCACCTAACGTTACCGCATCCTCTTCCTGCATAAGATGAATATCGCATCCGGTGGCATCGGCATATTCTCGCAACCACAGTGGGTTATGCGTTGCGCCGCCGCACAGCGTCAGACGGGAAATGGTGTGACCGTTTTCGCGCATCACCTCCATAATATGTCGCGTACCGCAGGCGATCGCCTGTATTGTCGCCAGGTACAGACGAGCAACCTGCATCTCGCCTCGTTCCAGCGTTAAACCATACACACTCCCCCGGGCATCGGGTCGCGCGCGCGGCGAACGATTACCATGGTGATCGGCCAGCACATGCAAATAACGACCAGGCTCTGACTCCTGATCCTCAAGTGCTGCAACCCATTCATTAACTAAAACGATGGGATGGCACCCCCGCGCTTCAGCTTTGTTAAACAGCTCAGCGCTGGCACCTGACTCCTGAAGCGTCCAGTCGACTAACGCCCCGGCGGCGCTTTGTCCCCCTTCCGTCAGCCAGTAGCCTGGCAGCATGGCTGACCAGTATGGTCCCCATACGCCTGGCGTATGAATTTCGTGCCGGCTGCACAGCATATGGCAATTTGACGTTCCGCTGATCAGCGCCAACGTCCCCTCAGGCTCGGCACCAGCTAGCGCCACTCCGCCTGCATGGGCATCAATCATTCCACTGGCGACGACCACTGCAGTCGTCAGCCCCAGCGCCTGGGCCGCATCGCTGCTAAGCGTTCCAACGCCAGCGCCTGGCGGCAGAATACGCGACGGGATTTTGCCCAATAAATCCGTTAATTCAACGGCATCGAGCAGGGAGTGGCTGAAGCGTTGTTCATGTGCCAGATAGTTCCATTTACAGGTTAGCGTGCACAACCCCGCAACATCAGTGGCGGTAGCTTTAGAGACCAGAAAGTCCGCCAAATCGTAGAATCGATGCGCACTCTGCCAGGTGGCTGGAAAATGGTTTTTCAGCCATAGCACTTTGGGAAGCTCCATTTCGACGCTGACTTCACCGCCAACATAGCGCAGAGAGGGATCCTGCGTGGCGTTAATACGCTGCGTCTCCTGCGCCGCACGATGATCCATCCACATGATGATGTTATGGTCTGACGGTTCGCCGGGGGAAACCGCCAGTCCCCGCCCCTGTTCGTCCAGTGCTACCAATGAACAGGTGGCATCAAAACCCAATGAGCGAATATCCTCAATGCAAACCCCGGATGACGACACCGCCTCCTTCACTGCATGGCAAACCTGCTGCCAGATTTCTGCAGATGACTGCTCAACCCGCTCAGGACCGGGTCGAAACTGCGAGATGGAACGAGTCGCAAAAGCCAGCCGTTTGCCACTGGCATCAAAGACACCCGCCCTGACGCTGGCGGAACCGACATCCACACCGAGGAAATATCCACTGCCCATAGTAACTCCCTGACGCTGGCTAATGATGGGGCGAGCACCTCGCCCCAACGGTCTTATTTTTTACCGAATGGGTGTAACAGCTTGTCAATTTCTGGCGTATCAATATTCTTCGCGCTGACAAATTTCACCGGAATATCAATTTCTTTCGGTACAGACTGACCCGATACCGCAGCATTCAGCGTCTTAATACCCTGGTAGCCAATCTGATAAGCGTCCTGCACCACAAATCCCTGAATCACTCCGGACTTCAGGAAAGCAATGATTGCCTCGGTGCTATCAAAACCAATCACCTTCACTTTGCCTTTCAGATTTTGGCTATCAATAGCGTTTGCTACGCCAAGCGTTGAGCCTTCATTCGTACCATAAATTCCTGCGATATCCGGGTTGGCCTGGATCATATCGATGGTTTTATCCATCGCTTTTTGCGGATCGCCATCGCTGTACTGGACCGGTAGCACCTGAATATCCGGATATTTCTCCTTCATACGGGCAATAAACCCTTCCGAACGTTCAATCGCTGAAGAAGTCCCTGCTACGTGCGCAATAATGCCCACTTTCCCTTTGCTGCCCACTTCCGCTGCCAGCGCGTCTGCGGCTTCAGCACCGGCTTTTCGGTTATTCGTAGCGACAAAGCTCACCGGAATATCGGAATTCACGCCGGAGTCAAACGTCACAACTTTAATGCCGCGTGAATTTGCGGTCTCAACTAATGGCGCCAGCGCATTGGCATCTAACGCGGCCAGTAATAGCCCATTCGGTTTTTGCGCCATCGCGTTTTCAACTAACTGAATCTGCTCGGCAATCTGAGTTTCATCCGCCGGGCCAACATAGCTGGTTTTATCACCCAACTCTTTTGCTGCCGCTTCCGTCCCCATTTTTACGGTTTGCCAGAATTCATGCTGGAAACCTTTACTGACCACCGGAAGGTTCATATCTTTAGCCAATACGCTGGATGTCATACAGGCCAGCAGGGATAACGCATAGACAAAATTCCTGGTTCTCATTGTTTTACTCCGTTCTGAGTGAGTCACCCTAAACGTCAGGGTTATGATGCCCCGTGACTTCCGGGAGCGTAAATCAACGAATTTTTTTGCGTAATGTGTCGAGATAAACCGCGGCAATGACCACCACGCCCATGGCTACCATTTGCCAGAACTGGGAAACGCCCATCAGGTTCAGGCCATTCTTCAGCACGCTCATAATGAATGCGCCGATGATCGTGCCGCCGATGGTGCCAATTCCGCCCATCAGGCTCGTACCGCCAATAACAACCGCCGCGATGGCTTCCAGCTCATATCCCACGCCGACCGTTGGCTGACCAGAGTTCAAACGAGAGGCCAGAATCACCCCGGCAATCCCGGTCAGCAGACCACAAAAGGCGTAGACGAAAATTTTGACGCGCTGAACTTTAATACCGGAAAGATGTGCGGCCACCTCATTGCTACCCACGGCGTAAACATAGCGACCAATCACCGTTTTCTTCAGGATGTAGGCGGCGATTAACGCCACCACTACCAGGTAAAAAACGGGATAAGGCAGCACATCGAACAAACGTCCCTGGGCCAGCATTTTGAAGGTGGGGTAATCGGCGAAATAAATCGCACGACCATCCGTCATCACCATATTGATGCCTCTGACGGACATCATCAGGCCCAGCGTGGCGATAAAAGGCGGGATAGTCATTTTGGTGACCAGCAGGCCGTTGATATAGCCGCATAATCCCCCGGCCAGCACCCCCGCCAGAATACATACGGGCAGAGGCAGTCCCAGCGTGGCGCTGATACCGACCGCAACACCAGAAAAGGCCACGACCGAGCCAAGAGAAAGGTCGATTCCTGAAGTGATAATGACGAAGGTAACGCCAATCGCCATGATGCCAATCACCGACGTTTGCAGGGCAATTGTCATAATGTTTTCAGTGTTAAAGAAAAATGGCGAACCGAAGCTAAAAAATATTACTAAAATAATCAGACTCAAAAGCGGCGCAAGGCGCATTAAAAGTTCTTTATTAATTTTTATTTTCTTATTATTGCTGTCTGAAGAGGTTACAGAGATAGTCATAAATTAGTCCTCTAACGTCGCATATTGCATGATTTTTTCTTGTGTGGCGTCATCAGAAGCTAACTCCCCGGTAATACGTCCATTACGCATCACTAAAATGCGATCGCACATACCCAGCACTTCCGGTAATTCAGAGGAAATCATGATAATTGACTTCCCTTTTGCCACCAGTCGATTCATTAATTCATAAATTTCAAGTTTGGCACCCACATCAATACCGCGAGTTGGTTCGTCAAAGATGAGAATATCGGTATCTTTACATACCCATCTGGCAATAATAATTTTCTGCTGATTACCGCCACTTAAATTCAGTGCTGCCTGCTCTAAATGTGGTGTTTTAATACGTAGGGCCTTAACCTGTTCCTCGCTGGTTTTCTGACAACGTTTGCTGTCCACATTGCCATAACGGTCGGAATACTCAGGATAATTGCCCAACATGATATTGCGCTCAACGGACAGCCCTAATGCCAGCCCCTCTTTTTTTCTGTCCTCGGTTAAATAGCTGATGCCCTGTTTGATAGCATCAGGAATATCTTTAATTACCGTAACTTTGCCGTTTAGCTTGAGAGTTCCGCCATCAATGGGATCCGCACCAAAAATCGCCCGCGCCAGCTCAGTACGCCCTGCGCCCATCAAGCCGGCAAAGCCCAAAATTTCGCCCTGATACAGGGTGAAATCAATGTTGTTCAGTACGCCATTGCGCGTCAGACCGCTGACTTCCAACACCGGCTTACGTTGAGCCAAAGGTCCACGACGAGGATAGATATTGCCGAGGTCACGCCCAACCATCATGGCAATCAGATCGCTAATTTTAACCGCATCATAATCTACGGTGGCAATAAACTGACCATCCCTCATCACCGTCGCGCGGTCGGCTATCAGCGCCAGTTCCTCCAGCCTGTGCGAGATATAAACAATGCCTGTTCCCTGTTCCTTCAACAAACGGGTCACCTGAAATAAGCTGTCGATTTCCGTTTCCGTCAGTGCCGCCGTCGGTTCATCCATAATAAGGATCTTGGCATTCACCGATATCGCTTTAGCAATCTCAACCATTTGTTGTTGTGCGACGGTCAGATCGGCCACCAGCGTTTCTGGGGAGATATTCAGGTTTAATTTTTGCAAAATATCGATAGCAGCCTGTCGCTGCTGTTTTTCATCCAGACGCCAGCGATTATTTTTGCAAAACTCCCTGCCAATAAATATATTTTCTTCTACTGTGAGTTCAGGGAATAGATTGAATTCCTGGTGAATAATAGTGATACCTGCGCTTTGTGCGCTCAGTGGGTTTGCAAAAGTAACAGGTTGCCCTTCGAAAATAATATCTCCTTCATCAGGCTGATAAACACCGGATAAAATCTTCATCAACGTAGACTTTCCTGCGCCATTCTCACCCAGCAGCGCATGAACCTCGCCTTTGCGTAAAGCAAAATCCACATTACTCAACGCTAATACGCCGGGAAAACGTTTCGTAATATGACTCATCTGTAAAAATGTTTCAGACATTGCTGCTTTCCTCAATATACAGAAACTGCAATCAGTGAATCAGGCGAAAAAACGTTGCCAGGAAGCCATCGTCACCGTTAATGCGAATACTACCTATACGTTCATATGCGTTTTATCAATCATGCTAACTCGAGTTAGCGAATTGCCTTTTAAAGCTATTTTAGCTACTCAAATTAGCCAAATCATTTGGTTTAAAACTGTGACGCTGAACAGACAATTTATTGCAAATAATTAATTTAAAAGAACTTATCTAAAAATATCCGTCCTGGTTTATTTGACGCAGATCGAATTTTAACCACTTCTCGTGAAGCCTCTCACAGTTCCACAACAAAAAAGTTGTGCAAAAAACTCTCTGATACCTAAGCTAACTCGAGTTAGCAAAAATGGGTTATTCGGCCAACTGCGACGGTGGTGTTCAAAATCCGCTTTTGCAGCACGGCATAAAGTGAGATGAGGAACCTCGAATGAAAAAAAATAGCTTGCCGAAAATTGGCATTCGTCCGGTGATTGATGGGCGCCGTATGGGTGTTCGCGAATCGCTCGAAGAGCAAACCATGAATATGGCTAAAGCCACCGCTGCGCTGATCGCTGAGAAACTTCGTCACGCCTGCGGCGCGCAAATTGAATGTGTGATCGCCGATACCTGCATTGCCGGGATGGCTGAATCTGCCGCCTGCGAAGAAAAATTCAGCAGCCTGAATGTGGGCGTGACAATCACTGTTACCCCATGCTGGTGCTACGGTAGCGAAACAATCGATATGGATCCGATGCGCCCGAAAGCTATCTGGGGCTTCAACGGTACCGAGCGTCCGGGGGCCGTTTATCTGGCCGCTGCACTGGCTGCGCATAATCAAAAAGGACTTCCCGCCTTCTCTATTTATGGCCATGACGTACAGGATGCCGGCGACACCACGATCCCTGCCGATGTGGAAGAAAAATTGCTGCGTTTTGCCCGCGCGGGCTTAGCAGTTGCCAGTATGAAGGGCAAAAGCTATCTGTCCGTAGGCGGCGTTTCAATGGGCATTGCCGGCTCAATTGTCGATCATAACTTCTTTGAATCCTGGCTGGGAATGAAGGTTCAACCCGTTGATATGACTGAACTGCGTCGTCGCATCGACCAAAAAATCTATGATGAAGCTGAGCTGGAAATGGCGCTGGCCTGGGCGGACAAAAACTTCCGCTACGGCGAGGATCAGAATGCGCAGCAATATAAGCGTAACGCAGAGCAAAGCCGGGCTGTGCTGAAAGAAAGTCTGCTGATGGCCATGTGCATTCGCGACATGATGCAGGGTAACCAGAAGCTGGCCGACAAAGGTCGGGTTGAAGAGTCGCTGGGGTACAACGCGATTGCCGCAGGCTTCCAGGGCCAGCGTCACTGGACCGATCAATATCCGAATGGTGATACCGCCGAAGCCCTGCTCAACAGCTCCTTTGACTGGAATGGCATACGCGAACCGTTTGTTGTCGCCACCGAAAACGACAGCCTGAACGGCGTGGCGATGCTGTTTGGTCATCAACTCACCGGCACGGCGCAGGTCTTTGCCGATGTGCGCACCTACTGGTCGCCAGAGGCGGTTGAACGCGTCACGGGGAAACCACTGACCGGCCTTGCTGAGCACGGCATTATTCACCTGATTAACTCCGGCTCGGCAGCACTGGACGGCTCCTGCAAACAGCGCGACGGCGCAGGGAAACCGACTATGAAGCCGCACTGGGAGATCGCGCAGAAAGAGGTCGATGATTGCCTGGCGGCAACCGAATGGTGTCCAGCTATTCACGAATACTTCCGCGGCGGCGGCTACTCCTCTCGCTTCCTGACCGAGGGTGGCGTGCCGTTCACCATGACTCGCATCAACATTATCAAAGGCCTGGGGCCGGTGCTGCAAATCGTGGAAGGCTGGAGCGTGGAATTACCGAAAGATATGCATGACCAGCTCGATGCGCGTACCAACTCTACCTGGCCGACCACCTGGTTTGCCCCGCGCTTAACCGGTAAAGGCCCGTTCAGCGATGTCTATTCAGTAATGGCAAACTGGGGCGCAAACCACGGTGTGCTGACGATTGGTCACGTGGGCGCGGACTTTATCACTCTGGCCGCCATGCTGCGTATCCCGGTTTGCATGCACAACGTGGAAGACGAGAAAATTTACCGTCCTTCAGCCTGGGCAGCCCACGGAATGGATACGGAAGGCCAGGATTATCGCGCCTGCCAGAACTACGGCCCGCTGTATAAGCGTTAATGCGACTCCGCCCGGTGGCGCAAGCTTACCGGGCCTACAGGAGCACAACGTGTAGGCCGGATAAGGCGTTTACGCCGCCATCCGGCAACGTCTCGGGAGCGATTATGAAACAAGACGTTATTCTGGTCCTCGATTGCGGCGCGACCAACGTGCGGGCAATCGCCGTTGACCGACAGGGAAAGATTGTCGCCCGCGCAGCGACCCCGAATGCCAGCGACACCGCAACAGAAAATAGTAGCTGGCATCAATGGTCGCTGGAGGCCATTCTGCAACGCTTCGCCGACTGCTGTCAGCGACTCAAAACGCAGCTGGCCGCCTGCCATATCCGCGGGATCGCCGTCACCACCTTCGGCGTAGACGGCGCGTTGGTTGATAAAACCGGCAAGCAACTGTATCCGGTAATCAGTTGGAAATGCCCACGCACCGCAGCGGTAATGGAAACTATCCACCGCTATATGTCGCCGCAGCAGTTGCAGGAAATCTCCGGCGTCGGCGCGTTTAGCTTTAATACGCTGTATAAACTGGTGTGGCTCAAAGAAAACCATCCGCAATTACTGGAACAGGCGCATGCCTGGCTATTTATCTCATCGCTTATCAACCACCGATTAACCGGCGAGTTCACTACCGATATCTCCATGGCGGGCACCAGCCAGATGCTGGATATCCGCCAGCGCGATTTTAGTCATGACATTTTGCAAGCAACAGGTATACCGCGTCGTCTGTTCCCACGCCTGGTAGAAGCTGGCGAACAGATTGGGATTCTGCAGCCAGAGGCCGCCAGCCAGCTCGGGCTTGCGGCGGGTATTCCGGTCATTTCTGCCGGACACGACACGCAGTTTGCGCTATTTGGCGCAGGGGCGCAGCCCGATGAACCGGTGCTCTCTTCCGGCACATGGGAGATTCTGATGGTGCGCAGTTCACAGGTAGATACCTCCCAGCTCAGCCATTATGCGGGTTCCACCTGTGAACTGGATAGCCAGGCAGGACTGAAAAACCCCGGCATGCAGTGGCTGGCTTCCGGTGTACTCGAGTGGGTACGTAAGCTGCTGTGGACTGCCGACACCCCCTGGCAGACGCTGATTGATGAAGCTTTGGCTATTCCCGCAGGTGCCGAAGGGGTGAAGATGCACTGCGACTTGTTGGCCTGTCAGGATGCGGGCTGGCGAGGGGTTACGCTCAATACCACCCGCGGGCACTTTTATCGCGCCGCGCTGGAAGCGCTCACAGAACAGTTGCAGCGAAATCTGCACACGCTGGAAACAATCGGTCATTTTCAGGCCACGGAACTGCTATTGGTTGGCGGAGGAAGCCGCAACGCATTGTGGAATCAGATCAAAGCGAATGTACTCGGGATCCCTGTCAAAGTGCTGGATGATGCCGAAACCACCGTGGCCGGGGCCGCGATGTTTGCCTGGTCAGGCATCGGGGAATTTACCTCTCCCGAACAGGCACGCGCGCAGGTGTGCTACCAATACCGTTACTTCTATCCGCAAACCGAATCCGAACTGACAGGAGTCGTGTAACATGCTCAAAACGATATCTCCCTTAATTTCCCCAGATCTACTGAAGGTGCTGGCTGAAATGGGACACGGTGATGAGATTATCTTTTCCGATGCCCACTTCCCGGCCCACAGCATGGGACCGCAGGTCATTCGCGCAGATGGTCTACTGGTCAGCGATCTGCTGCAGGCGATTATTCCACTGTTTGAACTGGACAGCTACGCCCCACCACTGGTGATGATGGCCGCTGTTGAAGGCGACACCCTCGATCCTGATGTCGAGTCACGTTATCGTCAGGCGCTTTCACTACAAACCCCCTGCCCGGATATCACACGTATTGACCGCTATGCCTTCTATGACCGCGCGCAACAGGCGTTTGCGATCGTTATCACAGGAGAGCGGGCAAAGTACGGGAATATTCTATTAAAAAAAGGGGTAACGCCGTAATCTCTGGTCTGAATGCCCGTCAGCTACGGGCATTCATCAAAAGATAAGGATCAGAACATGAAAGCGGCGCGCCAGCAGGCAATTGTAGATCTACTTACTCACCACAAAAGTCTGACAACCGAAGCCCTTTCTTTGCAGCTTAACGTCAGCAGAGAGACCATCCGCCGCGATCTCAGTGAGTTACAAGCCCAGGGAAAAGTGTTGCGTAATCACGGGCGGGCCAAAGTGATTCACCGGGAAGATCAGGACAGCGGCGACCCGTTTCATATGCGGCTCAAAAGCCATTATGCCCACAAAGCACATATTGCCCGCGAAGCGCTGGCATGGATCGAAGAAGGTATGGTGATAGCCTTAGACGCCAGCTCAACCTGCTGGTATCTGGCGCGACAGTTACCGGACATCAACATTCACGTTTTTACCAACAGCCAGCCCATCTGCCAGGAATTGGCTAAACGTGAACACATTCAGCTTATCAGCTCCGGCGGTCGCCTCGAGCGTAAATACGGATGCTATGTTAACCCCTCGCTTATCTCGCAGCTCAAACCACTCGACATCGACCTGTTTATTTTTTCCTGCGAAGGGATCGACCGCGACGGCGCGCTCTGGGACTCAAATGCGACCAACGCCGACTTCAAGTCCATCTTGCTTAAGCGTGCAGCGCAATCATTATTGCTGATTGATAAAAGCAAATTTAATCGTTCGGGGGAGGCACGGATTGGGCATCTGGATGATGTGACGCATATTGTTTCGGATACGCCGCTGATTGAAACAATTCAGGCCGAATAAGGCGGTTATGCCTTGATCCGGCCTTCAATTTTATCTTATCGCTCGTCGCGACGACCGCCGACGGCAGCCCACAGGCGACGTACATGCACGGTCACTTCTTCACGGTCATGATACAGCTGACGCGCCTGAATCTGGGCATTTACGCCATGCTCGTCAAGCTGCGACTGAATGTAAGCCAGATTTTGCGACACTTCTTCGTAGCGTTTTTTCATCGGCAGCTTGAGGTTGAAGATAGTCTCACGACACCAGCCGTTGACCAGCCACTGCGCCATCAGGGCGGCAACCTTCGCGGGCTTCTCCACCATGTCGCAAACCATCCACGAAATATTGTTACGATTCGGGCGATACTTAAATCCGTCTTCGCGCAGCCATGTAACCTGTCCGGTATCCATCAGGCTTTGCGCCATCGGACCATTATCCACGGAATAAACCCACATGTTGCGTTTAACCAGTTGATAGGTCCAACCGCCGGGGCATGCGCCTAAATCCACCGCATACATTCCGTTAGCCAGACGCTCATCCCATTCATCAGCTGGGATAAACACGTGCAGCGCTTCTTCCAGCTTCAGCGTTGAACGGCTTGGCGCATCGGCCGGGAACTTCAGACGTGGAATACCCATGTAGAACGGGGAGTTATTGTCAGGCCAGGAATAGCCTGTATAGCAACAGCCAGGAGCGATAAAGAAAACGTGAACCACTGGACGTTTTGGCGTTTCATACTTTGCCAGCACGCCAGCTTCACGCAGCGCCGCGCGCAGCGGTACGGTAAATTTACGGCAAAATTTGACCAGCTCTTTGCTTTCATTGGTGTCAGCAACTTCGACACGCAGATCGCCGCCTTTTTCCACCACGCCCTGCAACATGCCGACAATTGGCGTAATACGGTCTTCCGGCGGTAAATATTGCAGCAGCTCGCCTACCACAAACATCTGGCGAGCAAAAATCAGCGAGCTAAACGGCAACTCTTTCACTAGCTTTTCGGCATCGTCCTGCTGATAGCATTCGAAGATGACGTAACCCGCATTGTCTTTCACGCGGGCAAAACCGAAGATTTCCCGGCGTCCTGCTTTATCCGTAATTTCTGCGGCGCACTCTTTTTCAAAACCCGGGCGACACAACAATACTACCTTATTCATGGCTAACGCCCTTACGTTTCAATCTAATAGCGCCCACTAACATCAGCGCCCAGCCCACAAGGAAGCTGAAACCACCAACGGGGGTAACAAACGCCCACAGGCGTAAATGAGAGAGCGCGAGGCAATAGAGGCTGCCGCTAAACAGCACCGTTCCCAATGCCAGAAACACGCTACTCCAGTAAAACCAAATGCTAATACGTCGCTGCATGGCGACGGCCAGACCAAAGATAGCCAACGTATGAAACGCCTGATACTCAAGGCCAGTCTGGATCCACCCCATCTCAACGACACCGAGGGTTTTACTCAGAACATGTGCCCCAAAGGCGCCCAACGCCACAAAGATAAAGCCACTTATGGCGGCAAAAATCAGCATAAAACGGCTGGTCATGTGAATACCCTACGTAAATTATTGTTCATAACGAAAGCGGAATTTTTCTTGTTCCGTGGCCGCTTTCGCCAGAATCCACTGACGGAAGGCGGCTATTTTACCCAGTTCTGCCTGACTGTCATGACAAACCAGATAAAATGCGTTTTTGCTGACCAGAACATCGTTAAACGGACAAACCAGACGTCCGGCTTCAATTTCGGATTGCGCCATGACGTTATTCGCCAGCGCAACCCCCTGTCCATGGATAGCAGCCTGTAGCACCATGGCGCTATGGCTGAAGATAGGTCCCTGCTGTACGTTGATATGATTCAGGCCAAGCTGACGCGTATAGGCTTGCCAGTCACGACGCGACGCATCGTGCAATAATGTGTGCTTAGCCAGGTCATCAGGCGCCTTCAGCGGTTTATCACCGGTCAATAATAGCGGCGAGCAGACCGGCAATAAATATTCAGCGTACAATTTTTCAACGCGCAGACCCGGCCAGTTGCCGCGTCCGTAGAAAATCGCCACATCAACATCGTCAGCCAGTTTGTCTTCCTGACGGTCCACCGCCTGGATCCTGACATCGATTCCCGGATAAGCTGAGTTAAAGCTAGAGAGTCTGGGCACCAGCCACTGGATCGCAAAACTGGGCAATAAACTAACGGTGAGCGCACCTTTTGCGCTGCGAGCCTGAAGCTTACGCGTCGCGTCGGTTAATTGCGAAAAAATCTCTTTGATGTCGAGGAAGTAACTTTGGCCTTCTTCCGTTAACAGCAAAGATCGATTGCGTCGACGAAACAGCTTTAGCCCCAGGAAATCCTCAAGAGACTTGATTTGATGACTTACTGCGGCCTGCGTCACAAAAAGCTCTTCTGCTGCGCGAGTAAAGCTCAAATGACGCGCTGCAGCATCAAAAACACGCAACGCATTTAAGGGTGGTAATCGTTTTGACATGACTTTTAGGCTTTGATGTTAAATGAATTTAACAATTACCTAACAGGCTGTAACCTATTAGTTTTTTTTATCTGAGCCATTATAAATTGTCCGTTGAGGTTCTACCAGCAAATACCTATAGTGGCGGCACTTCCTGAAGCCGGAACGAAAAGTTTTATCGGAATGCGTGTTCTGGTGGGCTTTTGGCTTACGGTTGTGATGTTGTGTTGTTGTGTTTGCAATTGGTCTGCGATTCAGACCATGGTAGCAAGGCTACCCTTTTTCACTTCCTGTACATTTACCCTGTCTGTCCATAGTGATTAATGTAGCACCGCCAACTTGCGGTGCTTTTTTTTGTCCGACTCTTTGTCGATGGACGACCGGTTAGTTATCCAGTTCTACCATCTCTTTCACATCGGTACGGTTAATCTGCTGTTTGTTGCCGTTAGCGTCTTTATACGAAATCATCCCCGTTTCATTATCAGTCTGTGGCTTACCATCAGACACGATTGATCGACCATCGTTGGTGTGCATCACGTAATTCGAACCGGAACAGGCGCTCAGGGCAAAAGTCAGCATACAAGCAGAGATAATTGCGGCAGTCTTTTTCATCTTCTTCTCCTTAAAGCGATTTATGCTATTAAAAATACACTCCGTAACAGGCAAAATTGCTCGCCTAACGCTAATTAGCATAAGACACTGCGCGGACTTTGCCAGGATATCCAGAGTATTCCGATGGTTAGCACAACTCTTGTATCAGCGCCATTTTTGCGCCACGATCGGTTTACTGAACTGAGGAATACCATGAACGCTTTTAACCCCGCGCAGTTTCGCGCCCAATTTCCCGCACTCAACGATGCTGGCGTCTATCTCGACAGCGCTGCTACGGCGCTGAAGCCGCAGGCGGTGATTGAAGCTACCCACCAGTTTTATAGCCTGAGCGCCGGGAACGTCCATCGCAGCCAGTTTGCCGAAGCACAACGCCTGACCACACGCTATGAAGCCGCGCGGGGAAAAGTCGCAAGTCTGATTAATGCGCCGGATGACAAAACAATCGTCTGGACCCGCGGCACGACCGAGGCGATTAATATGGTTGCCCAAAGCTATGCGCGACCGCGCTTACAACCGGGCGATGAGATTATCGTTAGCGTGGCAGAACATCACGCCAACCTCGTGCCCTGGCTGATGGTGGCGGAGCAAACGGGAGCTAAGGTAGTCCGGCTGCCGCTCAATGCCCATTTATTGCCAGATGTTGAAAACCTCGCGCAACTCATTACTCCCCGCAGCCGCATTCTGGCGCTCGGGCAGATGTCGAACGTCACCGGCGGTTGCCCGGATCTGGCCCGCGCCATCACGCTCGCCCATGCGGCTGACATGGTGGTGATGGTTGATGGCGCCCAGGGTATTGTCCATTTCCCTGCTGACGTACAGCAGTTAGATATTGATTTCTATGCATTCTCGGGCCACAAACTGTATGGCCCGACCGGCATTGGCGTGCTGTACGGTAAACCTGAACTGCTGGAAGCGATGTCTCCCTGGCTCGGCGGCGGCAAGATGATTAGTGAAGTCAGTTTTGATGGTTTCACCACCCAGGCAGCGCCATGGAAGCTGGAGGCCGGTACGCCTAACGTTGCTGGCGTTATCGGGCTGAGCGCGGCGCTCGAATGGCTGGCGGACGTCGACGTTGCGCAGGCCGAAAACTGGAGCCGGGGTCTGGCGACGCTGGCAGAGGATGCGCTGGCAAAACGCCCTGGCTTTCGTTCCTTCCGCTGCCAGGATTCCAGTCTGCTAGCCTTTGATTTCGCTGGCGTTCATCACAGCGACATGGTCACTCTGCTGGCCGAATATGGCATTGCGCTACGCGCAGGGCAACATTGTGCGCAACCGCTGCTGGCAGAACTGGGCGTATCCGGGACGCTACGCGCCTCATTTGCACCTTATAATACCCAAAGTGATGTGGATGCGCTGGTCACAGCCGTGGACCGCGCGCTGGAAATATTGGTGGATTAATGACAAGCCCTCTGTTCGCCGGACACCCGTTTGGCACAACCGTAACCGAAGAGACGTTACGCAATACCTTTATCCCGCTCACTCAGTGGGAAGATAAATATCGCCAGCTGATTCTGCTGGGTAAGCAGTTGCCGGCGCTTCCGGATACGCTAAAAGCACAGGCCAAAGAAATTGCGGGCTGCGAAAACCGCGTCTGGTTGGGACATACCCTTCATGAGAATGGCACTCTGCATTTCTTCGGCGACAGCGAAGGTCGCATAGTACGCGGGCTGTTGGCGGTATTACTCACGGCGGTCGAAGGTAAAACCGCAGCCGAGTTACTGGCGCACTCGCCCATGGCATTATTTGACGAACTGGGTTTACGCGCGCAGCTTAGCGCCTCGCGTAGCCAGGGGCTGCATGCTCTTAACGAAGCTATTCTTGAGGCTGCTCAGAAAGCCGAATGACGGCGCTGATGTGTCTTATCCGGCCTACAACACCGCACGAACCGTAGGTCGGATAAGCACAGCGCTATCCGACACTATCAGAGTTGGCGCGCCGCTTTCGCCATCATCTTCTTCAGCGCATGTGAGACGGCAACAAAGCCAAAGGTGGCGGTCACCATAGTGGCTGCGCCAAATCCGGACGCGCAATCCATACGTTTTGGCCCTTCCGCCGTCGCTTTCATCGCACATACCGAGCCATCTGCCTGCGGGTAAACCAGCGCTTCGGTCGAGAACACACAGTCCACACCCAGTTTGCCTTTGCTGTTTTTCACTACGCCAAAATCGCTTTTCAGCCGCTCACGTAGCTTAGCCGCCAGCGGATCCTGAATGGTTTTTGCCAAATCAACGACCTGAATCTGCGTCGGGTCGATCTGCCCGCCAGCACCGCCGGTAGTCACCAGCGGAATTTTATTACGCCGACAATAAGCAATCAGTGCCGCTTTTGGGCGCACGCTATCAATCGCATCAATGACATACGAAAATCCCGCACTCATATACTCAGCAACGTTTTCTGGCGTAACAAAATCATCGACCACGCTAACACGGCACTCCGGGTTAATCTGGCGGATACGTTCTGCCATCACTTCAGCTTTTGCCAGGCCGACGTTATCGCGCAGAGCATGGATCTGGCGGTTTGTATTGGTGACGCACACATCATCCATATCGATAAGTGTAATGGCACCAATGCCGGTACGCGCCAGCGCTTCCGCCGCCCATGACCCCACTCCGCCAATTCCAACCACACAAACATGCGATTGGGCAAACAGCTGCAACGCATTTTCGCCATACAGACGCGCCGTACCGCCAAAACGCTGGCGCCAGGCGTCACTGATAACCACAGACATAGAACCTCAAATATAGAAAACAAAAAGAGCGGACAAATACCGCCCTTGATGACTGCATCACTGCCTGATGGCGGCTACGCCTTATCAGGCCTACTCAATAATGTAGGCCGGATAAGCGAAGCGCCATCCGGCAATTAACCGCTAAAAACGTTACCCGCACCCGGCGCTGTTTTCAGTACCCATACGCGACCGTAGTGATTATACCACCCGGCACGGTGTCCGGCGTCAGCCCCAATGCCCTGGTAGATATCGAAGTGTTGCCCTTTAATCGCCCCACCCACATCTAACGCCACCATCAGACGCAGTTCGTACTGACCAGTAAACTTGCCGTTGTTGTCCAGTAACGGAACTTCCGCCAGTAACGTTGTGCCCGCAGGAATGATACTACGGTCAGAAGCCACGGATGCACGGCCAATCAACGGTACCGCGCTGGCCCCTTTTACCGGAGCAAAAGATTGCGGTTTAAAGAAGACAAACGATGGGTTCTGCTCCAGCAGCTCACGCACTTCGGCCTCGCTGTGCGTTTCTCCCCAGTGGCGAATGGCCTGCATCGACATATCTTCTTTTTTCACTTCGCCACGGTCGATAAGCACTTTGCCGATACTGCGATAGGCGTGGCCGTTTTTCCCGGAATAGCTAAAGAAGTTGAGTGGGCTGCCATCGCCAAAATCGATGTAACCACTGCCCTGAACATCCATAATGAAGTTATCCATCAGGGAGTTGCTGTACGCCAGAATGTAATTATCGCTTAGCGCGCCAGCGTAGATCTCGGCACGAGAGGGTAAGCGCCCACGTTTTGGCGGCATACGATAGATAGGATACTGAAACTCGCCCTGACGCGTATGGCGCGCCTGAATCACCGGCGTGTAGTAACCGGTAAACTGGACGTTACCGTAATTGTCCGCCCCTTCCATTTGCCAGGCATCAATACCAAACTGGCGCATACTGCGCGTATCACCGCCCGCGCGTAGCCATTGCTGGATAGCGTTGTAGACGTTGCTCTGGTTACCGTACAAACGCGGCGAAGCGCTGCGAATTTGATTAACCTGCTCGGCGAAATCACCGGCATTGATTGGTGCGCCAACCGCATCAGGCTGGTTCACCAGTGAGAAAGGCTGGGTAAATTTCCCGTCTTTATACTGCTGCCCACGATCGGTGGGTTTTGAGGAACACGCGGCGAGCATCGCGACTACTGCTCCCGCCAGAAGATATTTTGCCCAACGTCCTTTCATTGTTCTCGTCTTATGTTGCCTGAATGCGAGACGAAGATAACAAACCCCCGTACCTAATGAAATGCGTATACATACCCCGACGCAAATTTTGAGCAAAAAATAATCCAGAATGCGTTGTTTTTGTTCATTTTCACCCTAAAAACGTGATCAAGGTGAAAAAAGGGTTGCATGAAAATGCGAGCAGAGTATAGTGCGCATCCACGGACGCGGGGTGGAGCAGCCTGGTAGCTCGTCGGGCTCATAACCCGAAGGTCGTCAGTTCAAATCTGGCCCCCGCAACCAATTAAAATCAGAAGTAGTAACGTTACTCGATGGAAGAGTAATGACGGACGCGGGGTGGAGCAGCCTGGTAGCTCGTCGGGCTCATAACCCGAAGGTCGTCGGTTCAAATCCGGCCCCCGCAACCAATTAAAATCTGATGCAAGTTTACTCGATGAAGAGTAAAGACGGACGCGGGGTGGAGCAGCCTGGTAGCTCGTCGGGCTCATAACCCGAAGGTCGTCGGTTCAAATCCGGCCCCCGCAACCAACACATTAAACACCTTAACGGGTGTTTTTTTGTTTCTGTTGCCCATAAAAAAAGCGCTTTTCAGCGCTTTTTTGTTATCCCCTTCTCGCCAGCGTCGCCCCATCGGCAAAGTAGGCTTTAATCCCCGCCAGAATCGACTCTGCAACTTCCTGCTGGAAGGTCGCCGTTTTGAGTTTACGCTCTTCCTCAACGTTACTGATAAATGCCGTTTCTACCAGAATGGATGGGATATCCGGCGCTTTTAGCACCGCAAACCCGGCCTGTTCAACCTGATTTTTATGTAGGTTATTGATTTTTCCAAGCTTGTTCAATACCGCTTTACCAAACTTCAGGCTGTCGGCGATGGTCAGCGATTGCACCATGTCGAACATGGTGTGGTCGACATAACGGTCACCGCTTTTGCTGACGCCACCGATGAGATCCGAGGCGTTCTGGGTCTGCGCCAGATATTTCGCGGCGGTACTGGTGGCGCCTTTGGTTGAGAGCGCAAACACCGACGAACCGCTGGGCTGTCTGCTGGTAAAGGCATCGGCGTGAATAGAGACAAACAGGTCTGCACGCTGCTTCTGCGCTTTCGCCACGCGGACTTTAAGCGGAATGAAGATATCTTCATTTCGCGTCATAAAGACCTTCATGTTGCCCTCTTTCTCTATGAGGGCTCGCAGGCGGCGGGCAATCTGCAGTACCACATCTTTTTCACGCGTCTTGTATTTCCCCACCGCACCGGAATCCTCTCCACCGTGGCCAGGGTCCAGCATAATGACAATCGGACGATCGCGCCCCGCTTTACCAGGCTGCGGGCCACTTTGCGCAGGCGGCACCTGTTTATCCAGATCGCCCTTATTGTAATCTTCCAGCAACGCCAGCAACGGATCCTGAACATCCTGGGCATTCGCAGGATAGAGATCCATCACCAGACGTTCTTTAAAGCCAGCCACCGGAGCCAGCGCAAAAAGTTGCGGCTTCACGTTCTGTTTCAGCTCGAACACCATCCGCACGGTCTGTGGGTCAAACTGCCCAACACGCGCCGACTTAATATACGGATCGTCAGGACGGATCTGCGTACCAATGCCCTTAAGCACCGAGTTCAAGTTAACGCCTTCAATATCCACAACCACACGCTCAGGATTACTCAGGGCAAACTGTTTGTATTTCAGCAGACGGTTAGATTCTACCGTGACGCGGGTATAGCTGGACGCAGGCCAGACACGAACGGCAACGACCTGACTAACGGCAGCCAGACCGACCTGGCTGACGCTCAAAAGCCACATAGCACCCGCACCTTTCAGTAAACGGCGGCGACTGATTGCTGAATTGGATCCCGACATGCTTCTCCCGAGCAAAAGAAATCTTTATTGAGGTAATACGTAAAACGTCCGAATTGACCGGAAACTTTAGCGAATGACGCATAATCTGTCATCAATAAAAGGGTAAACATTCTTTTTATATTCACGGCATTACTGAGATAAATCTTCGGGATGGGTAAAAATTACGCTTGCGCACAGCGCCAAAACAGAATAAAAATACACAAATTACGAATAATCATGCAATGAGGGTGTGCCGTGGTGAAGGAGCGTAGAACCGAACTGGTACAGGGATTCCGCCATTCTGTTCCCTATATCAATACCCATCGGGGAAAAACGTTTGTCATTATGCTGGGCGGCGAAGCCATCGAGCATGAAAACTTTTCCAGTATCGTCAATGACATTGGTCTTCTTCATAGCCTCGGCATCCGCCTCGTCGTGGTCTATGGCGCACGACCGCAGATTGATGCCAACCTTGCGGCGCATCATCATGAACCGGTGTACCACAAAAATACGCGCGTTACCGACGCTAAAACGCTCGAGCTGGTCAAACAGGCTGCGGGATTACTTCAGCTTGATATTACCGCCCGCCTGTCGATGAGCCTGAATAATACGCCACTGCAAGGTGCACACATCAACGTGGTCAGCGGTAATTTTATTATCTCTCAGCCACTGGGCGTTGATGACGGCGTAGATTACTGCCATAGCGGGCGTATTCGTCGTATTGATGAAGATGCCATTCACCGCCAGTTAGACAGCGGCGCGATTGTGCTGCTGGGGCCGGTCGCCGTTTCCGTCACCGGTGAGAGCTTTAACCTGACGTCAGAAGAGGTCGCCACACAGTTGGCTATCAAACTGAAGGCGGAGAAAATGATCGGGTTTTGCTCGTCTCAGGGCGTCACCAACGATGATGGCGATATTATTTCCGAGCTGTTTCCTAACGAAGCCCAGGCTCGCGTTGAGTTGCAGGAAGAGAAAGGCGATTACAGCTCCGGCACGGTGCGCTTCCTGCGCGGGGCGGTGAAAGCTTGTCGCAGTGGCGTACGCCGCTGCCATCTGATCAGCTATCAGGAAGATGGCGCCTTGCTACAGGAACTGTTCTCCCGCGACGGGATCGGTACACAGATCGTAATGGAAAGCGCCGAGCAGATCCGTCGCGCCACCATTAACGATATCGGCGGGATTCTGGAGCTGATCCGCCCGCTGGAGCAGCAGGGTATTCTGGTCCGCCGCTCGCGCGAGCAGTTGGAAATGGAGATCGACAAATTCACGATTATCCAGCGTGATAACCTGACCATCGCCTGCGCCGCTCTGTATCCTTTCCCGGAAGAGAGAATTGGCGAGATGGCGTGCGTGGCGGTGCATCCGGACTACCGTAGTTCGTCGCGCGGGGAAGTGTTGCTGGAACGGATCGCTGCGCAGGCCCGGCAAATGGGGCTAAGCAAGCTGTTTGTGCTGACCACGCGCAGCATCCACTGGTTCCAGGAGCGCGGTTTCACGCCGGTGGATATCGACCTGCTGCCGGAAAGCAAGAAAGAGATGTACAACTATCAGCGGCGGTCAAAAGTGCTGATGGCGGATTTGGGGTAAGAGTCGTTGCCGGATGCGGCATAACTGCCTTATCCGGCCTACATCTACATCATGCCGTCATTAAATAATGCTGACAATCCGCTGCGACGTTCGGTGCGGGTGGCAATGGCGCCACTCAGTATCCGCTCATCGGCATACAGCGACAGACGGCGGCGCGCGCGGGTAACGGCGGTATAGACCAGCTCGCGGGTAACCACGGGTGAATGCTGGCTGGGTAAAATCAACGCCGCGTGGTCAAACTCGGATCCCTGCGATTTATGCACCGTCATCGCCCAGGTGGTTTCATGCTCAGGCAAGCGGCTGGGTTGCACCGATTTGATAGCACCGTCCGGCAGCGTAAACCACACCCTCAGGCCCTGTCCACGATCGAGGGCAATACCGATATCGCCGTTAAATAATCCCAGCGAACTGTCATTGCGCGCGATCATCACCGGCCTTCCCTCATACCAGCGGCTATGCGGTGAACGATGAATTTTACGTTTTTGCGCCATCACCTGCTCGATGCGTTCATTCAAACCGCCCACGCCAAACGGCCCTTCCCGCAGGGCACATAGCAGTTGATACTCATTGAAGGCCTGAATGACAGCATCCGGCTCGGCACCCTCGCGCAGTAAATCCAGATAGTGCCCATAGCCCGCTAACGCCTCATCCAGCATTGCGGCATAATCCTCGCTGCTGTGTAACGTGCGTTTTTCGATGTCGCTAAATCCCTGCTGGAAAACCGTTTTTATCGCAGCTTTGTCGCCGCGATTAATCGCAGCAGCCAACTGACCAATTCCGGAATCGCTGCCAAAACGGTAGCTCTTTTGCAGCAGGCACAGACTGTCGCGCAGAGCTGCCGCCTGAGTTCCCGGCCCTGCCGGAATAGCGCTTCCGGTCAGGCGACTGAGCTGGCGGGCGCGTTCCGGGGTAAACCCGTCACCGACGAAAGCACAGATATCCCCCAGCACCGCCCCCGCCTCGACAGAAGCGAGCTGGTCGCGATCGCCCAGAAAAATCACCCGCCCGTGCGGCGGCAGCGCATCGATAAGGCGCGACATCATCGGCAAATCGATCATCGAAGCTTCATCAACCACCAGCACATCCAGATGCAGCGGGTTTCCCGCATGATGACGCAGGCGCTGACTGCCAGGCTGAGCGCCTAATAATCGATGCAGCGTACTGGCGTCATCGGGAATGCGTTTCTTTTGCTCATCGGTTAGCGGTAGCTCTCGCAGTGCCGCACCCAGCGAGGCGGTCAGGCGCGCTGCCGCCTTTCCCGTTGGCGCTGCCAGTCGAATACGACAGCGTTCACCGTCCGCCATCTGAATCAATGCCGCCAGCAGCCTCGCAACCGTTGTCGTTTTTCCTGTTCCCGGCCCGCCGGAGATCACCGATATACGACGGGTCAGCGCTACAGCAGCGGCCACTTTTTGCCAGTTAACTCCCTCTGATGGCGGAAACAGCGCCTCCAGCGTATGGGTCAGGCGTTGTTCGTCCACCTCAATGGCGTGGTTTACCTCACTGAAAAAGCGCGCCACCGCGCGTTCGTTATGCCACATCCGGTTCAGGTACAGGCGATCGCCATACAGCACCAGCGGCGTGGGTTGATCGCCACGGCTTACCGCCCCGGAAGCCAGCAGGCAGTCCGCCCAGTTCTCAGGCTCTCCCGCTTCAGCGAGCCAGCCGCTTAACAGAGGATGCGCGTCCTCACTCAGGGATAACCGTGAAAGCGGTAAGCAGACGTGTCCTTCACCTGCTTCGCGGCTGAGCAACGCCGCAGCCAGCGCAACGGCAGGGTTATCATTTCCGGCAACCGCCAGCGCAAACTGAGCATCCAGAGGCCTGAGCTGCTTTTGCTCAACGGCTTCCAGTAATCGTTTCTGGATTGTCATGACATCTCCTCCAGCAGCGCACCAGCAAACAACTCATCCATCAAGGCGATCAACTCCCCGTCAGGTCGGGTCGCGTAAATTCCCTGCTGCGGATTCTCACTGTCAACGCCACGCAGGAAGAGATAAATAACGCCGCCAAAATGGCGTTCATAATCATAATCAGCAATGCGATGGCGCAAGTAGCGATGCAGCGCCAGGGTATAAAGTTGATACTGCAGGTCGTAGCGATGCGCCTGCATGGCAGAGGCCATCGCCTGCTGCGTATAGGCTGAGCTGTCTTCGCCCAGCCAGTTCGATTTGTAATCGAGCAGGTAATAACGCCCCTGGTGGCGGAATACCAGGTCAATAAACCCTTTCAGCATGCCACGCACCTGCATAAATTCCAGCGCAGGGCACCCCGCCGAGAGCGGATCGTACTGACGAATCAACGCATCAAGTTGGTTGGCCATCAGCGGCTGCGAAATCGGCAGATAAAACTCCATCTCCACCTGTTTTTCACGCGCGGAAAGATGGCTCAAACTCACGCCCGTCTCGTTGAGAGGCGCTTGCAAAATGGCGTCCAGCCATTCGGTCAAAACCGGCGTCCAGTGCGCGTCATAACCCCCCAACGCTAGTTGCTCTTCGACCCAATGCGGATCCACCGGTTGCGTAAAATCGAGATCTTCAAACAGGCTATGCAAGAACGTACCCGGCGAAGCGCCGCGCGGGAACTGATGCGGTGTAAGTCCTGACTCTTCAATAACCTCACCGACGCCTGCGGCATCGATATCGAGTCGCGGGATCAGATCCTGCGCGATACCATGTCCCCGCTGTTGCAGACCGGAATAACTGGTCACTCGCCAGCTATCGCCGGGCGTACGCCGCAGTATTTTCGCACTCAGTTCGCTGCTAACAGCCTGCGTAACCTGCCAGGGTTCACCGTCAGACTGCGCAGGCGTCTGGCAGGCAATATCGTCGCTACATAGCGCTTCAATCGCGCCACGCAGGCCCGCAGCATCCATCGGCTCGCCTTTTTGCAACAGGCGGCCAAGGGCACTCTGATGCACATCGGTATCCCCTTTTTTATCGCCCCGGCGTCGCACCAACGGCGCAACGCCAAGGCTGCAGTGCCATACCGAACGGGTTAACGCGACATAAAGCAAACGCAGATCTTCCGCAAGGCGTTCCGCTTCGGCCAGCTCAACGCTCTCCTCGGCATCGCTGAGATCCAGCACAGCTTCAAAAGAGCTGCGATCGTGGTAGAAAGCCTGATCCTGGACACGGAAATTGGTGATAAACGGCAGCCAAACCAGCGGATACTCCAGCCCTTTCGATTTATGGATGGTGACGATTTTGACCAGATGCTTGTCGCTTTCCAGCCTGAGCTGCTGGCTGGACGCGTTGCTGTCGGGTTCAAGAATATGCTGGGATAACCAGCGCACCAGCGCATGCTCACTTTCCAGTTGTGACCCCGCTTCCTGCAACAGTTCGCTGATGTGTAGAATGTCTGTCAGGCGGCGTTCGCCCCCCGCCGTCGCCAGCAGGTTTTCCGCAATCTGGCGGGCTGCCATCAGCGCGCGCAGCATCGGCATCACGCCGCGTTTATGCCAGATCTGACGATAGCCATCGAACTCTTCGACCACCGCATCCCAGGCATTTTCGTCGTTATTTAACGCTTCAAGATCCTGCGCATTCAGCCCCATCATCGAGGTCGCCAGCGCGCTACGCAGCGTATTCTCACGCTCCGGCGTCATCACCGCCTGCAGCACCCACAGCAACTCCTGCGCCTCCAGCGTTTCAAATACGCTGTCACGGTTAGAGAGGTAGACGGAGGGAATGGCCAGTTGGGTCAGCGCATCACGGACCAGCGCCGCTTCCTGGCGGCTACGAACCAATACGCTGATGTCCGACGCGCGTACCGGACTGGATGTTTTACCACTGACCAGTTGCGCAGCACCAGAATGTCCGGCCTTAAGCCAGTCGCGAATTTGCGTGGCGCACACCTGGGCCATGTAGTTCTGATAGTCGCCCACGCCACAGCTTTCCCCTTCCATCAGCCACATACTCATAGCGGGCTGCGTTTCACCGTGTAAAACAAACTGAAGCGCCTGGTTTTTTTCTGCAGATTTTACCGGGCTGAAGGGGATTTCGCGGAACATAAAGGCGTCGTCCATCTGGCTGAAAAGCGTATTCACGCTATTGACCATGCCAGGGGCCGAACGCCAGTTGGTATCGAGCGTATAGTGTGCGCTGACTTCGCTGCGCGCCTTCATATAGGTGAAGATATCCGCGCCGCGAAACGCGTAAATCGCCTGTTTCGGATCGCCAATCAGCAGCAGTGCAGTATCCGGCTGATGCTGCCAGATCCGGCGAAAAATACGGTACTGCTGCGGATCGGTATCCTGAAATTCATCGATCATCGCGACCGGAAAACGGGTACGAATCGCCGTCGCCAGCGCATCGCCGCTTTCACTGCGCAACGCCGCATCCAGACGGCTGAGCATATCGTCAAAACCCAGCTCACCGCGGCGTCGTTTCTCTTCGGCAACCGCCGTGCGGATCTCCGCCAGCGCCCGGGTGATCACCAGATCCCGCAGGGTTAACGGTTCGCTAAGCAGTTCATCAATAGCAACAAACAGCGGGTGCTGAGGAGTTATCCCGCCCGCTTTAGTGCGCTCTTCCAGAAAACGCTGTGAGAATTTCTCCAGCGCGTCAGGAAGCTGGTAACTTTGAGTTTCTTCCTGCGCCCACGCGCTGATCTTTTCGATCCACTTCCCCTGGTTACCGCGATTAAATTTACGCCGATCGATCCCGGAGGCTTCCAACAGGCCGTCCAGCTCATCAACGCAATCACGCCACTGCCGCTTGATTTGATTAATGCGCGCGAGAATTTGTTCGTGCCGGGAGGCCAGCGTTTCGTCATCGGACGGCGGAGCCTTGATAACTGGCGCTTCCCCCTGCAGATAGCGATCGATATCCCTCAGCAGCGCCTGCGGTCCTTTCCACGTTTCAAAAATCACCTGCGCAATGTCGCGGGGCAGCGGGTAGCAGTGTCGACGCCAGAAGTCCGCACAGGCCTGATAGCGCAGCAGCGATTCATCTTCTATCAGTTGCTGTTCGAACAGCATGCCTGATTCAAAGGCGTTGAGACTGAGCATACGCTGACAAAAACCGTGGATGGTAAACACTGCCGCTTCATCCATCTGTCTTTCAGCCAGTAACAGCCACTGAGCGGCCTGTTTTTTATCGGCGATTTCATCTAACAAACGGGCGTATAGCGGGTTGTCGGTGGTTTCACGCAGGCAGGCAATTCGCAGTTCATGAATGTTGCTACGAATTCGACCGCGCAGCTCTTCGGTGGCCGCCTCGGTGAAGGTGACCACCAGCAGTTCTTCGACGGTCAGAGGACGAGGAAAGGCGGCAGCGCCGCCCAGTCCAAGCAGTAAACGTAAATACAGAGCGGCGATGGTAAAGGTTTTACCGGTGCCCGCAGAGGCTTCAATCAGGCGCTCGCCCGTCAGGGGCAAGCGCAGTGGATCAAGGGACTCAGCGGCATCATTCATTCTTATCACTCATCAGGGGTAAGGTTTGCTGCAACGCGCTGACGGTCTGCCACACTTTCCAGCCTTCCGGGTGCACATATTCTGCTTTCCCGTTCTGACTGCCGGAAACCTGTGACAGTATCGCCATGCCTTGCGGCTCAACCACCGCCTGATGGAAGAAATCGGCAAGTTTTTGCGGCGTCAGCAGTTTAATCTGAGCCACTATTTTATCACGTGAATCGAAGCGCATATTACCGCGATCAAAATCTTTGCTTAACTGCGAGGCTTCAGCCCCCAGCGTTTGCGGCGCCTGCAGCATTTGCGCAATAATCGCCTGCTGAATTTGCGCAAACTCTTCAGGTTTCATCGCCCGCAGCTTCGCTTCCGCCGTCGGGAAGAACGCTTTATAACGCTCCCAGAGGTAAGACGGCTGCTTATCGCTGCTTTGCAGCAGGAACCCCATTCCCCACTGACGGCCAACGCTCATTGGGAATGCAAATACGGCGTAGCCTAACTGTTCTTCAGTACGCAGTTGATTGTAGAACCACGGCTGAACAATCTGCCCTAACATGGCGCTGTAGGCTGAACTGGCGTATTCATCGTATCCGGTTGGCACAAATACGGCCGCCAGCGCAGAATCCGTGCTGCTACCTGCTTTTTCAAAGATAACGGACTGCTTCTTGTCCACCACCACATCTTTATTGCGACACCACTGTGACCCGTTAGCGCCAAGCTGTTGCTGGATATCCCGCGCCATGGTTGTCGCCTGAGCTGCGCTCATATTACCAATTACCAGGAATTCAGGCCGCGCACCGGTTTTTAAGGCGTCGCGGTAGGTCATCACCTCTTTCAGGGTGATAGAAGGCAGCAGCTTACGGCGTTCATCACGTGAGAAATACGGTACCTGAGAAAGCATCTGCACCGGCATAATGGCCTGATCGTAGGCTTTCCCCTTCTCTGCGGAATCCATCATCTGCGCATACCACGATTTTGCCTGTTCCAGCTGTTCATCCGTTGAGGTGTAGCTGAAATAGCCGCTCAGCAGCGCCTGAAAAAGCTGCGGCAGACGTTGGGTGTAGCCGTTGGCGTTAAGCATCAACCCATTGTTAGCATTGGTTGAGAAACCAATTCCACCTACCGACGCCTGGTTGCTTAACTGATCGAGCGCAATCCCCGCCAGGTAATCGTTAAGTGCGAATAAAACCTGGTTGCGCGCGCTGTCCATGGCTTTCGGGTTACGCAGGATCGCGCTAACGTCAGCCTTCGGCTCACTGGCAAAATACTGGCTCGGCGCATACACCACACGTAAATCCGGCTCATCAACAATCAGTTCCGGGTGGGCGTATTTTTTATCCGTTTTAATCAGTGTGAAATCATCCGGAATGTAGGGGTTTAACTCCGGTAAAGACAGCGCAATGCCCTGCGCTTTTTGCTGCCAGTCGGCAAAGGTTTTGTCGCTGATCTTATCCACCTGGTAAGGCGCATCGACAAAATACGCGGTTTTATTATGCGGTTCTTTCGCGCTGATATACCAGATACGCGCATTCTGCGGCGTCATCATTGCCAGGCGTTGCTCAACGGCTTTCGCATCGTACTGGTCAGCAATATTCACCGCATCCAGCGTATGTTCGACGGGAACACGGATCATGGTATCAGCCAACCATTCCACGTAGTCCATATCACGGGTGATGGAGGGATAACGGAAATCCAGATCCAGCACGTGCGCCAGCTCGTCAAAATAACGTTTATCGACGCCTTTCTCGCGTAACAAATTGAGGTAGCTAAAGATTGCCGCAACAACTTCATCGCGGTTCGCCAGCCCCTTGTCGGTTAACGTCGCGGAAATGGCTAACACGCCGCTGTTCCCGTTGACCACCGGATCGGAGTCTGCGCGAATACCTTCAACCAGGCCCTGCTTTTGCAGCCAGTCAGACAACGTGCCCGGGCTACGATTGCCAATCAGGTAGGTCACCAGTTCATCGGTTTTACTGCGGAACTGCGCGCTGTTGTTATCGATACGAAACTCGACGCGCAGCACTTTACGCGGCATTGCCGGAACATAGTGGATGATGACGCCCTTTTGCGCGTCGGTGACTACCGGTACGGTAATTTCAGGTTTTGCGATATTTCTGTTCGGTACGCGTCCAAAGGTGTCAGCCGCTATCCGCGCCAGCTCTGGCAGCGGTTTATTACTATAAATCACTGCCTTCATCAGGTTCGCGGAGTAGTACTTTTCATGAAAATTTTGTAATGCCTGCACCACCGGGTTACCCGGTTTATCGCTTAATGTCTCGAGATTTCCGCCGGAGAAACGCGAGCCTGGGTGCGCCGGGTTGATGGTCTCAGCGCTCACCTGCGCCATACGCATCCCGTCTCGGGTACGCGCCAGCGTCAGCTCGGAGTTAACCGCGTTACGCTCACGGTCGGCATATTTTTTATCCAGTAACGGATCGGCAATAGCGTCCGCCAGACGATCCACTGCCCCCACCAGCGCGTCGTTTTCGACTTCAAGATAGAAGGCCGTACGATAAGGTGCTGTGCTGGCATTGTGGCTGCCGCCATGCATTTTCAGGAATTCAGCCAGGCTGTCCGGCTGCGGGTATTTTTTCGAGCCCATCAGGCACATGTGTTCAAGATAATGCGCCAGCCCCTGATGATCGTCCGGATCTTCCAGCGAGCCCACGGGGACGACCAGTGCAGAAAGGGATTTCACGGCCTGAGGATCGGATACCAGCAGCACGACCATGCCATTATCAAGGCGCACGGCCTGATACTGACGGGTGTCTTTATCGCTTTTACGGATGGTTTCAGCTAAAGGCTGCCAACCGGTATCTGCCTGACTTACGGGAACCCAAAGGGCGACGAACAACAGTAATGCGCTGAACCAGGTGCTGCGGGGCATTCACAAACCTCATCATTAACGTATTCACCTGTTCACTGCAAAGCACGTATGAATACGTGGTCTGAACAGGGCAAGACTCTGTGCTGAACGAGCCAGCATCTTCTCTTTATAAGAATCAGTCCGTGACAGAATGCGCATCATAGATGAAGCCATCGAGTTGCGCAATTTTTATACAATCATCATGACTGATTAAAGCGAAAAATCGGTAACAGGTAGTGCTGAGACTGTAAAACAATGGTCTCCAGCGTATCAGCATCCAGTTGTCGCCAAAGACGCTGATACCAGATGTCGTCGCCTTCACCTCGTACTATCATGTTGCCTTCATAGGCCTGCAGAAACTTACTGCGCGCTTTTTGCAACGTTGCATCGTCATCTAACATGGCATCATTTGCGGCGTCATAACAGGTTTTTATCCATGCACCGCCGCTTTCGGGCAACACCAGCAACGGTGACGACATGCCTTCCCGATACCCCTCAATGAGTTGCGACAGGTACAGTAACGCCTGTTCTGCATCCAGCGGCGGAAAACGCCATTCCCCGTCTTTACGCAGGAACAACCGGCTCTCTCCCATACCGCCACTGGCACAATAGACAAGATGTTCCAGCCAAAGTTGCACACCTTGCGCAATGCTTATCAAAGATGGGCGCCAGCGCAACAAACCGTCCTCTTGTACCTGCGGCAGCCAACCGGTGATTTGCACGCCGTTACAGTTAAGATCGATTTCCATGCTCTGACAGGGCTGGCGACAGGCGATAATGCGTTCAGCCAGCGACTGCATCTCCTGACGCTGCGTATCCCACAGAATTTCGCCAAATGGCCCATAGGGTAGCGCGCCCGCCGCACGAAAACGGCGGAACAGCCGTTCAGCATCGTTCTCTTCAACCAGCGTATTAAGCAATTGCTGATTAAGTTGATAGCGGGTTAATCCTTCAAGGGTGAAAGGTTCCGTATCGGGGATCTCACTCTCTTCAGAGCGGAAATTAACCCTCAAACGCATCTGGAAAAAGGCGCGTACCGGATGAGCCCAAAATCGCTGCAGCGTTTCCAGCGTCAGCGTTTCGGGTATCTCAAAGGGCAGAGGCTGTACAAAGTCCGAGTGCGCTTTTCCTGACAGACTCGCCGCAGGCAGCCATTCCCGGGCATAGCTTTGCTGTTCACCCGGTAGATAGTTTTGTGCATCAAAGGGCATACGGGTATGCAAACGGGTAACGTGCGCTTTTACCCGGGCCTCGCTTTGATCGCAGGTTAACGATTCATCGCCCGGCAGATAGTGGCTTTGCCCAATGTAGTCCATCAATTCCTGTACCAGAACCGACGGGAAGCGCTCGCTGTTGTCCTGAATGGATCGGCCAATGTAGCTGATATAGAGCGTTTGCTGTGCCGAAATCAATGCTTCGAGGAACAGATAGCGGTCATCATCGCGACGACTACGATCGCCCCGCATCGGTTTTTGGCTCATTAAATCAAAGCCCAGCGGCGCAAGCTGGCGCGGATAAACGCCATCGTTCATGCCCAGCAGGCACACCACCTTGAAAGGAATAGAACGCATCGGCATCAGCGTACAAATGTTAACGGGCCCCGCCAGGAAGCGCTGGCTGATGCGCTCCTGGTCAAGACGCTGCGCCAGCTCATCACGTAACAGAGAGAGCGGTACGGCCTCGCCATACTCGGCTCCCAAACCTTCAGTGATAATGGCCTGCCACTGCTGTTCAATCAGCGTCAACGCCGCTTCGGTATCCGCGTCCGGCAGGAAGAAATCATTAAGCATGTCCCGGCAAACAGGTAGCCATTCTTCCAGCGGTCGTTCCTGCGCTAACCCTCTACGCCAAAGATTGAGCTGCATCAGCAACGAGGCCAGATGCCCTACCAGCTCGGCAATCAATCCGCTGGACTCATCGTAAGGCAATACCGATTGCCACTCGCCCTGCGCGCTTTCCATCGCGTAGCCGAGCAGCATACGCGTTAAACCAAATTGCCAGGTATGCTGACCTGTAGGCGGAAGCTCCAGCTCACGCACGTTATCGTCGTCAATTCCCCAGCGAATACCGGATTCATTGACCCATAAGCGAAGATAGCGCAGCCCCTCTTCATCAATATTGAAACGCGCCGCCAGCACGGGAACATCCAGTAACGCCAGGACATCCTCTGAGACAAAACGGCTATCCGGCAGCGACAGCAGGCTAATAAAGGCCTGTAAGACGGGATGAGACTGGCGCGCCCGACGGTCGGAAATTGCGTAAGGTAAGTAACGCTCGGCTGGCGCGCTGCCAAAGACCGACTGAATGAATGGACTGTAGCTGTCGATATCCGCCACCATCACGATAATATCGCGCGGCGTCAGCGTTGGATCCGCTTCCAGCATTGCCAGCAAGCGGTCATGAAGAATTTCTACCTCGCGCTGTGGGCTATGGCAGACATGGAAAGTCACGCTGGTATCGTTCAGCTCAAGCCGGCGTTTATTGTCGCTCCGGGAATATTCTTCCAGCGTAACGCCCGCCACAGCATGACTTTCAAGCTCCAGAATATCCGATTGAATATTGTGCAAAAGATTGTCAGGCGTAATATCGACGAACGCATCCAGCTCCTGACTATTCTCTAGCTCTGAAAGCAGGTAAATGTAATCGCGCCCCAGTTTGCCCCATGAGGCCAGCATCGGGTTGCCCACATCCTGTTCGCCATCGCTATTAAATAATCCTTCAGCTTTCTGACTGTCACGAAACAACGGCAGATGGCGTTCTTCAAAGCTGTGCCGACGCTGACGCGCCATCAGCTTCGCCAGCCAGGCGGGATCTTTTATATCCCCCCAGTAGTAGCGACAAGGGTTGGTAAACAGCAGATGAATATCAATGTGCTTACCCAGCGCCTGCAATGCCTGCAAATAAACCGGCGGCAGCGCCGAAATACCGCAAATAAAGACGCGAGAAGGCAGTCCCTGCGGGCACTCGGACGCACTTTCCAGGGTCTGAATAAAACGTTGGTATAAATTGGCACGATGCCAGCGCGGCTGACCCAATTCCTCAGTGTATTCCACCAGCGCTTTCCACAACGGGGCCTGCCAGGCCTGAGACTCGCCAAGTCCGTCAACCAGTCGCCCGGCTTCCCACTGGGTCAACCAGTCAGGGCGGTAGACTAAATACTGGTCAAAAAGGTCAGCAGCACGCGAGGAAAGCTGAAACAGCTTGCGCTTATCGGTGTCGTCCGTCAGATAGTGGCGCAGCAATGCGAAATCATCGCCATCCAGTAATTGCGGCAACAGCGTCATCAACTTCCAACTCATGCTCTGTTTGCTAAACGCGCTCTCTTTAGGGATATCCGGCAGCACGCGCACAAACATATCCCAGATAAAACTCGCAGGCAGCGGAAAATCGATGTTGGCGGCAATACTAAACTTCTGTGCAAGGGTCATTTGTAGCCACTGCGCCATGCCGGTACTTTGAACCAGGATCATCTCAGGTTCAAAGGGGTCGTCCAGCCGCTCGCGCTCAACGATAAATTCCATTAACGCTTCCAGCACATCCAGACGATTGGAGTGGTAGACCCTTAACATAGCGACTCCTGACTACTGACGATTCGGGCAATGCAGACGCGTCATCTGACCCTGCCTGCCCAGGGGTGAAGATATTTTAACGTTGATGCTGACACATCCCGCTCTCGTTGTCTGCATTCGGTTAATCTGCCAGTCCAAAGGTGATGAAAACTGATACAGCTGGGTTTGCTGCCAGGCATGACGCCAGAGTTGTTGGTACTGGTTTCTGATGATAAAGCTGTTCATCAGCGCCCGCTGGTATCCCGACAACGCGGTCACAATCATTATCATCAGTACCATTGCCAGCATCACTTCCGGCAGGCTAAAGCCACGCTGTCTGTTCAGGGGATCTGACATAACGCCTGCTCCTTTAACGGGCAAAAATCGCTCCAGCCATTGGCCGAGAAGGCGATGTTGCCATCGATAACCGCTCCCTGACGCCATAGAGACACCCCTTCATAGTGAGCAATAAGCAGCACGAAATTATTAGTAAGCAGGCGCAGGCAAACCGCGGCATCCTTCATGGTATCGCGCCGACACTGTACGGCGGGTTGTATGCGCCAGGGCTGCATACGTCCCCATTCCAACGCGGATTGCACCGTCGCCTGACGCTGCAGCGCCTGGCTTTGCGTCACCACTCGTGAAGCAAAACTGGCCTCCTGTCTGCTAGCGCCTTGCAGCAGAAGACTACCGAGCACCAGCAGCAACAGGACCATCGCCAGAGATGAAGCGCCTCTCTCGCTGTTCACAGGTTGAATCCCGTAACGCTGTACACGGCTTCAATAACCTTTTGTGGTTCGACATTGTTCACTCCGCGCAAACGCAGCGTAAGGAGCGGGGAATATCCGCTGATCTTCAGGCGTTCAACCTGAAATGCCTCAATCTGTATCGTGGCTGGATCGGTCATTTTCTCCCACCCTTTTCCATTACAGTCAGTTGCTCCCCGCAGGGTCTCCAGCACCTTGTCCTGTAAACGAAACCCGATAGCATCAGCCTCTTTAGCGGAACTGCTGTCCCAAACGCCGTTGCTGTTAGCATCCCAGCGGGCAATAACACAGTCCCCCTTAGCCGATATCACCAGTCCCTCTCCGCCACAGTTTCCCCGGCAATACCCTGCCCGCTGAAGGTGCTTAGCCACGGTATAGACCCGCTGCCATATTTCATCTTCCAGCGCCAACTGGCTCGTATTGCGCAGAATCTCTCGCTGTAGCGCCGGTAAAAATTGCGCTGAGCTAAGCAGTAAAACGCTGCTAATCGCCATCGCAATGAGTACCTCCAGCAGTGAAAATCCCCGTTCCTTTACTGACATAACCGGGCCTCATCGCGCTCGCAAAGCCTGATTCGCCCCCAACCAGATACCACCACCCGCCATTCCCCTGCCGTATTTTTCAGGCGGATATGTCCGGCCCATGCCGTATTGCGCAGACCAAAAAAGGCCAGTGAAGGCGTTATCTCTGCCAACTCGACATCGTCCCAGAGCGGTGTAAACACCAAAGGTGAAGCGGGTTTGCACACATCTTGCGAAGCCGCAGAGCTGACAAAGCACCACGATGCGCCATCCCGAATCACGCTTATCACGTGATCGCGGTTACGCCAGTTAGCATCTTCACGCAGTTGCAGCAGGTAATCCCGGACCTGGCAGGCGGTTTGCCACAGGCGCTGTTGTTGCTGCCAGCGCTGCCAGCCATAAAGACCTGATGCGCCAAGCGCCGCGACGATCAGCATCGTAATCAGGGTTTCGAGAAGCGTGTAGCCGTGTTGTTTTTTCATGCCGCCAGTATGGCGTGAGGAAAATGAATAACGAGCGGGAAATTCGGTTTCTACGGCGAGCTACGGAGAATATTTTTCGAGTTGCAGTCCATTGCAATAATTCAGGAATCTGCGCCGAAGAACGCGATTTTAGATAAAAAAAACCGACGCACACAGGCGTCGGTTGTGACAGCATGAAGCCGGTTAGATAGCCACTGGCGCTTTAATACCAGGATGCGGATCGTAGCCTTCAATTTCGAAGTCTTCGAAGCGATAGTCAAAAATAGATTCAGGCTTACGTTTGATAACCAGCTTCGGCAGCGCGCGCGGTTCACGGCTAAGCTGCAGATGCGTTTGATCCATATGATTGCTGTACAGGTGCGTGTCGCCACCGGTCCAGACAAAATCACCTACTTCCAGATCGCACTGCTGCGCCATCATGTGCACCAACAGGGCGTAGCTGGCAATGTTAAACGGCAAGCCGAGGAACACATCGCACGAACGCTGATACAGCTGGCAGGAGAGCTTGCCATCCGCTACGTAAAACTGGAAGAACGCATGGCACGGCGCCAGCGCCATTTTATCCAGCTCGCCGACGTTCCATGCGGAAACGATGATACGGCGAGAGTCCGGGTCATTTTTGAGCTGGTTTAACACCGTGGTGATCTGGTCAATATGGCGTCCATCTGGCGTAGGCCACGCGCGCCATTGTTTGCCATAAACCGGGCCTAAATTACCGTTTTCATCCGCCCATTCGTCCCAGATTGAGACGTTGTTTTCATGCAGGTAGGCAACGTTGGTGTCGCCCTGCAAAAACCACAGCAGCTCATGAATGATCGAGCGTAAATGGCAGCGTTTAGTCGTAACCAGCGGGAACCCTTCCTGCAGATTAAAACGCATCTGATGACCAAAAATGGAAAGCGTTCCGGTTCCGGTACGGTCGTTTTTCTGTGTGCCTTCATCCAGCACTTTTTGCATCAGTTCTAAATACTGTTTCATGGTTCCTCAGGAAACGTGTTGCTGTGGGCTGCGGCGGTACGCCCAAACCATCATAATAATGCCTGCGACAATCATCGGGATAGAGAGGATCTGTCCCATGCTGATGTACTGTACCCAGGTGCCGGTAAACTGCGCATCCGGCTGGCGGAAGAATTCAACGATAATACGAAACGCGCCATAGCCAATCAGGAACAGACCGGATACCGAGCCCATCGGGCGCGGCTTGCGAATGTACAGGTTGAGAATGATAAACAGCACGACACCTTCGAGCGCCATCTCATAAAGCTGTGAGGCGTGGCGCGGCAGCGAGCCGTAGGTATCAAAAATAGACTGCCATTGCGGGTTAGTTTGCAGCAGTAAAATATCTTCGGTGCGAGAGCCCGGGAACAGCATGGAAAACTTGAAGTTCGGGTCAACGCGTCCCCACAGCTCACCGTTGATAAAGTTACCCAGACGCCCTGCGCCCAGACCAAACGGAATCAGCGGGGCGATGAAATCAGAAACCTGGAAGAACGAACGTTTGGTGCGTTTGGCGAAGATAATCATCACCAGGATCACACCAATAAGCCCACCGTGGAAGGACATCCCACCGTCCCAGACGCGGAACAGATACAGCGGGTTGTCGAGGAATAACGGGAAGTTATAGAACAGTACATAACCAATACGTCCACCAAGGAACACCCCAAGGAAGCCCGCATACAGTAAGTTTTCTACTTCATTTTTGGTCCAGCCACTGCCCGGACGATTCGCGCGGCGGGTCGCCAGCCACATCGCAAATATAAACCCCACCAAATACATTAAGCCGTACCAGTGAAGCGCGACGGGTCCGATTGAGAAAATGACCGGATCGAAATCCGGAAAATGCAGATAGCTACTGGTCATCTGTCACCACAAGTTCTTGTTATTTCGCTGAAGTCAGACAGCAATTGATAAGCGCGCCTGCATAATACAGGCGCTCCAAAGGTGCGAATGATAGCACAAGGGGATCGCAGCGGATGCCGGGAAGATGTAAAAGATCTGTATAGGTAATCTTTATCCCCCCGCAATGCCTGATGGTGCTACGCTTACCAGGCCTACAGGCTGATAACACGAAATTTGTCAGGCCTATAATCCCCCGCGAATCAATCCCCCCATGCCACGGCGCTCCATAAAGGCCGCTACCTGATGGCGTACTTCTGCCGCCATCTGCGCTTCCAGGCTGCGCTGCGCCAGCGTTTGCGCTTCATCAAAATCGATATGACGCAGCAGATATTTGACGCGAGCGACGGAACGACCGTTCATCGACAAATGACGAAAACCAAGGCCGATCAGAATAGCCACGCACATCGGGTCGCCCGCCATTTCACCGCACAGGCGCAAATCGATACCGCTTTTTTCGGCTTCCTGCGCAATCATCGCCAGCGCACGTAACATCCCCGGATGCAGGCTGTCATAAATGCTGGCTACCCGCGTATTGTTACGATCGACGGCCAGAATGTACTGGGTTAAATCGTTAGTTCCGACCGAGATAAAGTCTATCCGGTTTGTCAGATGCGGCAGCATGAATACCATCGACGGAACTTCCAGCATGATGCCAATGCGCGGTTTCGGGATCGCATAGCCGATCATCTCTTCCACTTCGCGTCCGGCACGTTCAATCAAACGTCGCGCTTCGTCCACTTCATCAATGCTTGTAACCATCGGCAGCAAAATGCTGAGGTTGCCTGTTGCCGCGTTGGCTCGCAGCATGGCGCGAACCTGGATCAAAAAGATCTCTGGCTGATCGAGCGTTATGCGGATCCCACGCCAGCCAAGGCACGGGTTCTCTTCACTTATTGGCATGTAGGGCAGTTGTTTATCGGCGCCGACATCCAGCGTACGCAGAGTTACCGGCTTATCGTTAAACATTTGCAGCATACCCTGATACTGTGCAACCTGTTCTTCTTCCGAAGGAAAACCGCTTTGCAGCATGAACGGGATTTCTGTGCGATACAGACCAATGCCATCGATCCGGCTTCCCAGCTTTTCTTCATGTTCCGGGCTGAGACCCGCATTGAGCATCACTTTCACGCGCTCGCCGCTTTTCAACTGCGCTGGCTGGTTGACGTCGTCTTCCGCCAGGCGGCTCAGCTCAATTTCTTCACTGATAAGACGCTGGTATTCCTGGATCAACACCGGTTCCGGATCAACCAGCAGTTCACCGCGATAACCGTCCACCACCAACGTACGGCGATGCAGCACCGAAGGCTGGATATCGGCCCCCATGACGGTAGGGATACCCAGCGCACGAACCATAATTGCCGCATGGGAGTTGGCTGCGCCGTCCCGGACAACCACGCCGACTAGCCGGTCCTGAGGAAGTTCCGCCAGCGTGGTCGCGGAAAGTTCATCCGCCACCAGCACAAAACGTTCCGGCCAGGCATTCGGCCCCTGAACAGAGTCGTCAAGATGGAACAGCAGACGCTGGCCCAGCGCACGTAAATCTCCGGCCCGCTCTTTGAGGTAGTTATCACTCAGCGCGGCAAATTGTTCGGCAAACTTTTCGATGATCGTTTTCACGGCCCACTCGGCCACCGAACCGTTATCCACTTCCGCAAACAGCTCACGGCGCAGACGGGTATCGGAAAGCAGGTGTGAATAGAGATCAAAGATCGCCGCCGTTTCTTTCTGCGCCCCGGCGGTAAAGCGTTTGCTGTAGCGGCGAAATTCGTTCGCCGCCTCTTCCAGCGCACCGGTCAGTCGCTCGCGCTCAAGCACCGGGTCCAGCGTTGAAGCCTGATAGACCTGTTCCATCAGCGGCAGCGTCGCGTCCTGCCAGCCTTCGGCTATTGCCACACCGGGAGCGGCAGGCAATGCACGGATACGCGTTTGCCGGTATTGGCCAAATAGCGCGTTTAGCTGCGACTGCGAAAGAATAGCCGCCATTTGCGTGGCGAGCGTGACGAGGAAAGACTCTTCACTTTCATCGTACTGGCGCAATTCGCGCTGCTGTACCACCAGCACACCTAAAAGCTGGCGGCGCTGAATGATCGGCACGCCTAAGAACGCACGAAAGCGCTCTTCTTTTACCGAAGGAATGTATTTAAAGCTGGGATGTTTTTGCGCATCGGCGAGGTTGATAGGTTCCGCCAGCCTGCCAACCAGGCCAACGATACCTTCATCAAACGCGAGTGCGACAGTGCGACCACGCGGTTTTTTCAGTCCCCGGGTCGCCATGAGGTAATAACAACGTCGATCGTGATCGGCCAGATAAACCGAACAGACCTCTGTATCCATCGCAAGACAGATGTCGGTAACCAGAATATTCAGCGCTTCATTCAGACGCGGAGCACTGGCCACCTTTTCGACTATTTCGCGCAGGCGGGTGAGCATAATTTGCGTAGCTTAACCTCTTTTACGTCTGTACGCAGGTGCGCTTTGCGGCTTAGGAGTACTCTCCTGAAGCGCCATGACAACACTTGCGAATTCTTTCATCACCCTGCGATAGACATCGCGTTTAAATGACACCACCTGTCGAACCGGATACCAGTAACTCACCCAGCGCCAGCCGTCGAACTCAGGTGTACTGCTGGTTTGCATATTGATTTCAGCATCGCTGCTGATCAATTGCAGAAGAAACCATTTTTGTTTCTGGCCGATACAAACCGGCTTCGTGTCCCAACGCACCAAACGTTTCGGTAACTTGTAACGCAACCAGTTACGAGTAGAAGCAAGGATCCGTACATCTTTACGACTAAGACCCACTTCTTCAAAGAGTTCCCGGTACATCGCCTGCTCTGCTGTCTCTCCTGCATTTATCCCACCTTGCGGGAATTGCCAGGAGTGCTGACCAAATCGCCGGGCCCACATGACCTGCCCCTGGCGGTTACAAATTACTATCCCTACATTCGGGCGGTAGCCATCGTCATCAATCACCGGACTACCTCAACATAAACCTTATATACAAACGATTGTTTCACACTCCTGAGGGGCGGTAAACCACTCTGTTAAGGGTGCGATATTCTAATAACAATTGAATAACTCACAGCTAAGGGCCGAGTTATAAACAGAATAAGGGCAAGCAAGGCGATTTTATTCACCTTTTCTGTGGATATAGTTGTGAAGAAGTACGGAATTACTATGGGAAAACCCAGAACAGTCCGAATAAGACATTCGTCACATATCAAAAATAGTCTTATGGATTCATAAAGTTAAAACCGATCAGTGCAAATAAACACTTAGAAATGTGACGTGTATCACGCACACGATCTTCAGGCTGATGAAAGATCGACCAGCGTTGGTTTTATCCACAGATTATGCCAATAAGTTAGGCACAATTTGTGTGAAAATTCGATTTTCGTCGCACGTCAAGGCTGTAAATTGAAACAGTAGTGGGGCTTTTTCACAGTTATCCCATCTTTCTGTGGATAACATGGTGTAAGATCCTGTTCATTGTCAGTGACCAGAATTGGAAAACCCACTTCGCTGTTGCGCAACTCTGCACACGTGAATCTAAAAACCAATATAAATCATAGAATTGAATAAAGGATGTGGAAAAAGATAAACTCTGTCCACACGGTATAAAATCATTGCTCATTTTTTCACCTAAGGGTTAACCCGATGCCTGAACTCCGTCCGTTGCTTTCTCCCCCTGAATCTGAAGCCCAGTTGCTAAGCCAGGCGCGGCTACTTTCGGGCTACGCGTTAGGAGAATTAGCGGCAATGGCGGGAATCGTGGCGCCTAAGGATCTCAAGCGCGATAAAGGCTGGATTGGCGTGCTACTGGAAATCTGGCTCGGTGCCAGCGCGGGCAGTAAACCAGAGCAGGATTTTGCGGCACTAGGCGTGGAGCTGAAAACGATCCCTGTGGACAGTCTTGGCAGACCGCTGGAAACCACCTTTGTGTGTGTGGCGCCGTTAACCGGTAATACTGGCGTCACCTGGGAAACCAGCCATGTGCGGCACAAACTTAAACGCGTTCTGTGGATCCCGGTGGAAGGCGAACGCAGCATCCCGCTGGCTGAGCGCCGCGTCGGCTCTCCCCTGCTGTGGAGCCCGAATGAAGAAGAAGACCAGCAGTTGCGTCTGGACTGGGAAGAGTTGATGGACATGATAGTGTTAGGCCATGTCGAACGCATCACCGCTCGCCATGGGGAAGTACTGCAGCTGCGTCCTAAAGCAGCCAACGCCCGAGCGCTAACCGAGGCCATTGGCGCTCATGGCGAACCCATCCTCACCCTGCCACGCGGCTTTTACTTGAAAAAGAACTTCACCCGCGCATTGCTTGAGCGACATTTCTTGTTCCAGGCGCAATAGGCACCGTCCGGCCTTTCACCCGCCGCGTTACGGGCCTATAATTACCGCTTCTTTTTTTTGGCAGGACTTTGTTAGATGTTATTTGCATGGATAACCGATCCTAACGCCTGGCTTGCGCTCGGTACGCTGACGCTGCTGGAGATCGTTCTTGGGATCGACAATATTATTTTCCTCTCTCTGGTTGTAGCCAAACTCCCGACAGCGCAACGTAATCATGCCCGACGCATTGGGCTTGCAGCGGCGATGATCATGCGTCTGGCACTGCTGGCTTCTATCGCCTGGGTAACGCGGCTGACAAACCCGCTATTCGAACTGTTTGGCGAGGCGATATCAGCGCGCGACCTGATCCTTCTGCTGGGGGGATTGTTCCTTATCTGGAAAGCCAGTAAGGAGATCCACGAATCCATTGAAGGCGAGGAAGAGGGACTGAAAACCCGCGTATCTTCTTTCCTGGGCGCGATTGTGCAGATCATGTTGTTAGACATTATCTTCAGTCTGGATTCCGTGATTACTGCGGTTGGCTTGTCCGATCATCTGTTTATTATGATGGCGGCGGTGGTGATTGCCGTAGGCGTGATGATGTTTGCCGCGCGCCCAATTGGCGAGTTTGTCGATCGCCATCCTTCGGTAAAAATGCTGGCGCTCTCGTTCCTGATTTTGGTCGGTTTTACGCTAATTCTGGAAAGTTTCGACGTCCACGTTCCGAAAGGATATATCTATTTCGCTATGTTCTTCTCTATCGCAGTAGAGACCCTGAACCTGTGGCGTAATAAAAAAAATCCGCTCTGAGGAAACCCATCGCTCCCTGCAAGGGGAGCGAATGCCGGCCACACCTACCCCTTCTCACAGTTTAAGATTTTACTGCTTTCACCATGCACAACTTCGCGTTATTACTAAACTATTGTCAGACGCAGGCCATGTGAGGATAAGCAGATGAAAAAATGGGCAGTTTTGATTTCCGCCGTAGGACTGGCTTTTGCCGTTTCCGGATGCAGCAGCGATTATGTAATGGCAACAAAAGATGGTCGAATGATCCTGACCGATGGAAAACCAGAAATTGACGATGATACCGGTCTGGTGAGCTATCACGACCAGCAGGGCAATGCGATGCAGATTAACCGCGATGATGTGTCTCAAATCATTGAACGCTGATGGTTGAGGTCAGCAGCGCGCTGGCCTTAACAATTTTACTTCCCTTTTTCGCTTCCCTCAGCCATTTTTATAATCCTTATGTCGTGATTATAAAAAGGAAACGGCTATGCAATATCACCGTATACCCCACAGCTCGCTGGAAGTCAGTACACTGGGGCTGGGCACAATGACGTTTGGTGAACAAAACAGCGAAGCCGACGCACATGCACAGCTCGATTATGCCGTAGCACAGGGCATAAATTTAATCGACGTTGCCGAGATGTATCCGGTACCGCCGCGTCCTGAAACCCAGGGTCTCACCGAAACCTACGTAGGTAACTGGCTCGCCAAACACGGTAGCCGCGAAAAGCTAATCGTTGCATCTAAGGTCAGCGGCCCATCACGTAACAACGACAGCGGCATTCGCCCGAATCAGGCGCTGGATCGTAAAAATATCCGTGAAGCGCTGCATGACAGCCTGAAAAGACTGCAAACCGATTACCTCGATCTGTATCAGGTTCACTGGCCGCAGCGCCCGACCAACTGCTTTGGTAAGTTAGGCTACAGCTGGACGGACTCCGCGCCGGTCGTTTCCCTGCTGGATACGCTGGACGCGCTGGCAGAATTTCAGCGGGCGGGGAAAATTCGCTATATCGGCGTGTCCAATGAAACCGCCTTTGGCGTGATGCGCTATCTGCACCTGGCGGACAAACACGATCTGCCGCGCATCGCCACCATCCAGAACCCTTACAGCCTGCTGAACCGCAGCTTTGAGGTTGGACTGGCGGAAGTGAGCCAGTATGAAGGGGTTGAACTGCTGGCCTACTCTTGCCTGGGCTTCGGTACGTTAACCGGTAAATACCTGAACGGCGCGAAACCTGCCGGTGCACGTAATACGTTGTTTAGCCGTTTCACGCGCTACAGCGGCGAGCAAACACAAAAAGCCGTCGCGGCCTATGTGGATATCGCGAAACGCCATAATCTGGATCCTGCGCAAATGGCGCTGGCATTCGTGCGTCGTCAGCCGTTTGTCGCCAGCACGTTGCTGGGTGCCACGACGATGGAGCAGTTAAAAACCAACGTTGAAAGCCTGCATCTGGAGCTGAGCGAAGAAGTACTGGCGGAGATTGAAGCGGTGCATCAGGTGTATACCTATCCTGCACCGTAACGGTTAGCGCCTGATGGCGCTATGCTTATCAGGCCTACAGACAGCGTTCCCTGTAGGCCGGATAAGGCAACGCAGCCATCCGGCAACAGCACGTAACAGACTAATGGCGGCGCTGCCAAATCCACAGCGCCGCAATCGCCAGCGCAAACAGCGCACCAAATCCAATACCAATCGCAACTGCCGGGATCCCCACCAGCACCGCCAGTGAGTAAATACCCAGCATCAGCAGCATCGCACTGTTTTCGCCGAGGTTTTGCACCGCTATCGCATTACCCGCACCGACGCTTTTCTTGCCCCGCTCCTGCAGCAACGCATTCAGCGGCACCACAAAGAAGCCACCAGACACGCCGATAAGCATCAGCAACGCGTAGGCCGGAAGCAGCGAATGTTGAAGAGAGAAAATCAGCACCACGATGCCAATCAGGATCCCCGCCGGCATACAGCGCGACACGGTTTCCAGCGTCACCAGCTTCGCTGCCGCACCCGCGCCTACCACAATCCCAATCGCTACCATGGCATTGAGATAGGTCGGCGTGGCGTTATCGGTGATACCGAGCGCCACCGGGACCCACAGCACCAGCAGAAAACGCAGCGTGACGCCCGCGCCCCAAAAAAGGCTGGTTCCGACCAACGAGAAACGTGTTTCACCGTTGCGCCATAGCGAAGAGGCGGCACAGAAGAAACTGCGCGTCATTTTCCCCAGATGCCAGGACTGACCAGGGCGAGCCGCGGCCAGTTTCGGGATATACAGGTTAGCCACTACCGCGCCAGCATAAGCCAGCGCACAGGCAGAAAGCGCGGCAATCACATGCCAGTCGGCCAGTACGCCGCCGGCGACAGAACCGAGCAAAATCGCGGCAATGGTGGAGGCTTCCATCAGGCCGTTGGCCTTCACCAGTTTGTCACCGGTAGTCAGTTCACCGAGAATGCCATACTTGGCCGGTGAATACGCCGCCGCGCCGATCCCCACCAGCGTATACCCGAGAAAGGGATTAATGCCGAAGCAAATACTCGCCGCACCCAACAGTTTCAGGGCGTTCGCAAACATCATCACTCTGCCTTTGGCAAAGCTATCCGCCACCTGTCCAACAAACGGCGCAAACAGGATGTAAGCGCCCACAAACACCATTTGCAGGATTGGCTGGCTCCAGTCCGGATAAAATTGTTCCTTCAGCAGCGCCAGCGTGGCGAACAGCAGCGCGTTATCGCCAAACGCCGACAGAAACTGCGCGGCGATAACGGACATCATCCCTTTGGACCAGATTGAAGTGTTAGTGTGCACTGACTCACTCATGTTGTTTTTCCGGCTCATCGACCCAGCTTTTCAGCGTAACAAAATCCGGCTTACCGCTGCCGAGTAATGGGAGTTGCTTCAGGTGGCGAATATCACGCGGTACGGCAAGTTCAGGTACGCCGTGCGCCCGCGCATACTGTTGTAGTTTTTCACGCGTGAGGTCGGTGTCGGTAGTAAACAGCACCAGCGCCTCACCTTTGCTGGCATCACTCTTGATCGCCGTGGCGTGCATTTTGTCTGCAGATACCGCCAACGCCAGTTGCTCAACCATTTCCAGAGACACCATCTCTCCGGCAATTTTAGCGAAACGCTTGGCGCGCCCCTGAATCTGTACAAAGCCGTTTTCATCAAAGCGCACAATGTCGCCGGTGTCATACCAGCCGCGCTCAATCTCACCTTGCGCATTCTCTGCCGTCGGCACTTCCAGCACACCGGGTTTTTCAACGCGTAAATAGCCGCTCATAATATTGGGGCCTTTCAGCTGTAAACGCCCACCGTCCTCAATACCCGGAACGGCTAACAGTCGGGCATCCATGCCAGGCAAGATGCGCCCTACCGTTCCCGGTTTTGCCGCCATTGGTACGTTGATCGACACCACCGGCGCACATTCCGTCACGCCATAGCCTTCAAGGACGCGCAGGCCAAATTTCTCCTGCCACAGCTGCTTTGTGCTGTCCTGCAGTTTTTCCGCGCCCGCCACCACATAGCGCAGGCGGTGGAAATCGTACGGATGCGCGAAACGCGCGTAGTTGCCAAGGAACGTAGACGTACCAAACAACACGGTGCAGTTCCGGTCATATACCAGCTCTGGCACAATGCGGTAATGCAGCGGGCTGGGATAAAGGAACACTTCTGCGCCAGTCAGCAGCGGCGTGAATAATCCCACCGTCAGGCCAAAGGAGTGGAACAGCGGCAGCGCCGACATAAAGCGGTCATCAGCGGTGAAATCGGCAATCGTTTTAATCTGCTCAACGTTCGCCAGAATGCTCTTGTGGCTATGGACCACGCCTTTCGGATGGCCTTCCGAACCGGAGGTAAAGAGGATCACCGCGGCCTCTTCCGGCTGCTGTTTAACTTGCGCCAGATGCGGTGCCAGCAGATGTGAGAAAATCCACAGCTTATCGCTAAATGTCACATCAGCTTTTAAGTCCTCCAGATAAACCCAGCGCACCTGGGTGAGCTGTTCTGGTAAATGCCAGAGTTTGCCTTTTTCGAGAAACTGTCTGGATGTGAAGATCGTTTTGATTTCGGAGGCAGTAATGGCGCTGGTTAACCCTTTCACGCCCGCGGTGTAGTTCATCATGGCCGGAATGCGTCGACGCGCAATGGCGCCAAAAATGACCGCCGCGCTGATGCCCGCGTTTGGCAGCATCAGGCCAATTTTTTCACCTTCGACACTGTATTTTTCCAAAATACGGGCCACAAAGAGCGTCTTCGTGAGCAGCTTGCGGTAGCTGTCCGGGGTAAAGTTGATATCTTCAATGCAGTTTTTGCCTGCGCCAAAACGGTATTTTGCCGCCAGCAGCGACTCGTATAGCGTTTCACGCGGACGCACCGCCATGCGCGCTTCCATCATAATTTGATGCAGCATTTCACCAGCAATTTTGCGGCGATCGCGGGCACGCGGCGCTTCCGGCATCGGCATGTGGGTCGGCGGCAGAATATGCAGTTGGATACGCGGGAAGAATCGCTGTTTAACCCGACCTTTCAGGCGGCTAAAGCGGGAAAGCTCTGCGCCCTCAATGCGGACAGGAACGACCGTCGCCCCCGACTTAGCGGCGACAAACCCCGCGCCGTCATAAATTTTCATTAACGAACCGGTGGTAGAAATACGTCCTTCCGGGAAAATAACCACCGGACGCCCCTGCTCGACCAGACGAACCAGATGTTTAATCGACATTGGTTTGGTTGGGTCTAACGGCACGAAATCAATCAGCGGGGTTAGCCAGCGCATATACCATTGCTGGCTGATCGAGGTGTAAACGGCGAAGACGGGACGAATTGGTAAAAATAGCGCCAGCAGGATGCCGTCTATAAATGAGACATGGTTGGGAGTGATTAGAACGCGTTCTCCCTGTAGCGCGCTAACATCGCCCGTGACGCGAACGCGGAAAAGCACGCGAAACAGATTACGAAAAAAGCCAAATAGCATCTCAACTCCCTGTGCCATTAATTACATAAACATTAATGGTGGGAGAGTATACGAGTTGGGGAACAGGCGCGACAGGTAACTGGTAAATACAATCCGAAAAAAAACCTGCGCATCCGCGCAGGTCGGTGCAAGAGACAGGTACGAAGTGCGTACCGAATAATCTCACCAATCAATACCTCTGGGATCTTGATTGTGGTCGTCAGACACCAGATACGCCAGCGCGAAAACGCAAAGGAATGAACCCAAATGCAACGAGTTGTGTAAATTATCGGTTACTGTTACAGATAGGCTGAAGATAAAAAAAAACCTGCGCATCTGCGCAGGCTGGTGTAATTCTAGTGATCAACCCGAAAGTTGATTTCACCTATCAATACCTCTGGGATCCCAACTCTAGCAATCCGCTCAGTTCTCCCACCAGCGAACAATCGCAACAGCACATCGCAAAGTGTAAGCAAAAATTAGCATTTTCTATTTTCTGTCTTACTTCGCTCGTGCGCGCTCACATTTGCGACGTCCTGACGGGCAATCTGCTTGAACAGCCAGCCATTTTCCGTAACACTGACGGAATGTAAGCGTTTACCCACAACAGGTACTATCATGGCGACCATAAAGGATGTAGCCCGACTAGCTGGTGTTTCAGTCGCCACCGTTTCTCGAGTGATCAATGATTCCCCCAAAGCCAGCGAAGCATCGCGTCTGGCCGTAACGAGTGCAATGGAATCACTCAGCTACCACCCCAATGCCAACGCGCGTGCGCTGGCGCAACAATCCACAGAAACCATCGGCCTGGTGGTCGGTGATGTGTCCGATCCATTCTTTGGGGCAATGGTTAAAGCTGTCGAGCAGGTGGCCTATAACACCGGGAATTTTTTGCTGATTGGCAACGGCTACCATAATGAACAGAAGGAACGTCAGGCGATTGAACAGCTCATTCGTCATCGCTGCGCGGCGCTTGTTGTCCATGCCAAAATAATCCCGGATGCCGAACTGGCTTCGTTAATGAAGCAAATCCCCGGCATGGTCTTGATTAACCGAATTCTACCGGGATTCGAACAGCGCTGCGTTGCCCTCGATGACCGTTTCGGCGCGTGGCTCGCTACCCGACACCTCATTCAACAAGGCCATACGCGCATTGGCTATCTGTGCTCCAATCACACGATTTCGGATGCGGAAGATCGTCTGCAAGGTTATTACGACGCGCTGAATGAGAGCAACATACCGGTCAGCGATCGACTGGTGACCTTCGGCGAACCGGATGAAAGCGGCGGTGAACAGGCGATGACCGAGTTACTTGGGCGTGGTAAAAACTTCACTGCGGTAGCCTGCTATAACGACTCAATGGCGGCTGGCGCCATGGGCGTATTGAATGATAACGGCATTGATGTGCCGGGAGAAATCTCGCTGATTGGCTTTGATGATGTGCTGGTTTCCCGCTACGTGCGCCCACGTCTGACCACGGTACGCTATCCCATCGTGACGATGGCAACCCAGGCCGCCGAACTGGCACTCGCGCTGGCGGAGAAGCGCCCCGTGCCTGAAATTACCCACGTTTTTAACCCAACTCTGGTGCGTCGCCATTCCGTTTCGACGCTGACGGAGCCAGGGAATTCATCATCAAACGATTAACCAGGATAGCGTTATGACTACGATGTTGGACGTTTCACGGCACGCAGGTGTCTCAAAAGCGACCGTTTCGCGCGTACTGAATGGCACGGGTCAGGTAAAAGAGAGCACGCGCCAGAAAGTGTTTAAGGCCATGCAGGCACTTGATTATCGACCCAATTTTTTAGCGCGCTCTTTAGCAAACCGCACCAGCAACAGCATTGGTCTGGTCGTTTCGACATTTGATGGATTCTACTTCGGCCGCCTGCTGCAACAGGCCTCGCGCCAGACGGAGTCTCACGGCAAACAGTTGATCGTCACCGACGGGCACGACACGCCGGAGCGTGAACAGGAAGCCGTACAAATGCTGGCCGACAGGCAGTGCGACGCCATTATTCTCTATACCCGCTATATGAGTGAAAAGGCGATAATGTCGCTGATGAACAGCATTGCTATGCCCCTGTTGGTCATCAACCGTGATGTCAGTCAGGCCCGCGATCGCGCCATTTTCTTTGAACAAGAAGATGCAGCATATCAGGCGGTCAATTATCTGATCTCTCAGGGACACAGCGATATTGCTTGTATCACCGTGCCTGGCCATACGCCTACCGGTAAATCCCGCCTGATGGGATATCGTAAGGCGTTGGAAAAAAACGGTATTCCCTGGGATCCTGACAAGGTCAAATACGGCGACTCCACGATGACGCGAGGCTATGAAGCCTGTCGTGAACTGCTGGAGGAAGGGGTGAAATTCAGCGCTCTGTTCGCCTGTAACGATGACATGGCATTAGGCGCATCAAAAGCGTTACATCAGGCCGGACTAAGGATCCCAGCGGACGTCTCATTATTTGGTTTTGATGATGCGCCCAGCGCCAAATGGCTGGAGCCGGGGCTGTCTACCGTTTATCTGCCGATTGATACCATGATAACCACGGCAATCGACCAGGCTATCCGGCTGGCTAACGGCGAGAGCGTAGAGCCGATCCCGCCGTTTACCGGTAAACTGGTGTTGCGTGAATCGGTGACAACGGGGCCGTATTACGAATAGTGCCGGATGGCGCAAGCGCCTTATCCGGCCAGTTAATTTCGTAGGCCGGATAAGCGTAGCTCCATCCGGCGTTTCACAACGCTATATTCAGATTAACTCCAGCGCCAGTAGCTCATCAATGGTCTGGCGACGGCGAATCAGTCGCGCCACGCCTTTATCAAACAAGACCTCCGGCAGCAGCGGGCGGCTATTGTAATTTGACGACATTGACGCGCCGTACGCCCCGGTATCATGCAAGACCAGATAATCTCCCGACACCACCGCAGGCAACAGACGGGTTTCTACATTCCCACCTTCCTGCTGGGTAAACACGTCGCCGGATTCACACAGCGGCCCCGCCACCACGGTTTCAATCTGCTGCGCGTTTTCCAGCGAGCGGCCATCACCCGCCAGCGCGGAGATATGGTGATAGCTGCCATACATCGCAGGGCGCATCAGATCGTTGAATCCCGCGTCGATCAGCACAAAGTGACGGCTGCCCATCTCTTTTACGCTGCGCACCTGCGCCACTAACACGCCAGCTTCTGCGACCAGAAAACGACCAGGCTCTATCTCAAGTGCGACCGGGTGGCCCAGGTGTTTAGCGATCTGCTCACGCGCGGCATTCCACAGGCCGAAGTAATGATCGGTGTCGATCGCCTCTTCCCCTTCACGATACGGGATTGATAAACCGCCGCCCGCGGAGATCGCCTCCAGATCCTGACCAAATTCAACCACCTGGCGCACCATTGCGCCGCACACCTGCTCCAGATGGCCGTAGTCTACGCCGGAGCCAATGTGCATATGAATCCCCACCAGCTTTAACTTATAGCGCTGGATCACTTCCAGCGCCGCCGGTAGATCGCTGTACCAGATACCATGTTTGCTGTTTTCACCGCCGGTATTTGTTTTCTGACTGTGCCCATGCCCAAAGCCAGGGTTTACGCGCAGCCACACGCGATGGCCCGGCGAGACCTGACCCAGTTGTTCCAGCATATCCACCGACCCGGCATTTACCGGAATGCTCAATTCATGCACCCGCGCGAGCGTCGCTTCATCAATCATATCGGCGGTAAAGACTATCTCATCTTTCCCAGGTACAAAGCCTGCCGCCAGCGCACGTTCAATTTCGCCAAGCGAGACGGAATCAACCTTCACGCCCTGCTCGCGCATCAGACGCAAAATATGAATATTCGAACATGCCTTCTGAGCAAAACGCACCACGTCAAACTGACTCAGCTTAGCAATCTGGGCGCGAATAATCTGCGCATCATAGACCCACACCGGGCAGCCGAATTCGGCAGGCAAGCGCAGCAGGTTGTCGGCGGTCAGGTCAGTGTCTGTGTTGTTGAGTGGACGTGGCATGGTGTGCTCCTGTATTGGCTTTTTTATGATTACGCCACAACCCGAAAAGAATAAAAAATATCGTTTTATCGTGAGTCTATGCAAAAATGATATGGATTGGTTCATTCGAGGATTGCCCATGCCCGCCGTTAACCTGCGTCACATTGAAATCTTTCACGCTGTGATGACGGCGGGAAACCTGACGGAAGCCGCGAGGATGCTCAATACCTCACAGCCTACCGTCAGCCGCGAGTTAGCGCGCTTCGAGCAAGTTCTGGGGCTAAAGCTGTTTGAGCGCAGCCGTGGGCGCTTGCATCCAACGGTACAGGGATTACGTTTATTTGAAGAGGTGCAACGTTCGTGGTATGGCCTGGACAGAATAGTGAGCGCCGCCGAAAGCCTGCGCGAATTCCGTCAAGGCGAACTGTCGATCGTCTGCCTGCCAGTATTCTCACAGTCTTTTTTACCGCCGCTGCTGCAGCCATTTCTCGCGCGTTATCCGCAGGTCAATATTCAGATAGTGCCGCAGGAGTCACCGCTGCTGGAAGAGTGGCTGTCGGCACAGCGCCACGATCTGGGGTTAACGGAAACGCTGCATACACCTGCCGGAACGAAACGCACTGAATTGCTGGCGCTGGATGAGGTGTGCGTACTGCCGCAAGGGCATCCGCTGACCCGCAAAGCGGTATTAACACCGCAGGATTTTCAGGGAGAGAACTACATCAGCCTGTCACGAACCGACAGTTACCGTCAGCTACTGGACACCCTGTTTAATGAACATCAGGTGAAGCGCCGCATGGTGATTGAAACCCATAGCGCCGCTTCAATTTGTGCGATGGTGCGGGCGGGCGTTGGGATCTCGGTGGTAAACCCGCTGACCGCGCTGGATTACGCCAGCAGCGGAGTCGTTATCCGCCGCTTCAGTATTTCGGTGCCGTTCACGGTCAGTCTGATTCACCCGCTTCATCGCCCCGCCTCGGCGCTGGTTGATGCTTTTACTGCACATCTGCAAGCCCATCTGCCGAGACTTATCGAACCGCTGGAGGCTATTTTGCATCCACAGTCGAAAGCATAAATGCCACCGCATCTTGCGCATGGATTGCCGCAGTGTCGAAAACAGGTAGTGGGCTTAGCTCTGCCGGAACCAGCAGACCAATCTCGGTACAGCCAAAGATAACCCCTTGCGCCCCCTGTTTAGCCAACTGGTCAATCACGCTCAGGTAATAGTCGCGAGAGGCTTCGCTGAACTCACCGAGGCACAGCTCGTCGAAAATAATCTGGTTTATTTTCTGGCGGTCATCAGCTTCAGGAATAAGCGTGCTAATGCCAAATTCAGTCTGTAAACGCCCACGATAAAAATCCTGCTCCATGGTGTAGCGCGTACCCAGTAGCGCCACGTTGCTCATCTGCTGCTTTTGTATAGCCCGACCCGTTGCGTCGGCAATATGCAGGAACGGCACATCACAGGCGCTTTCAATCGCCTCAGCAACTTTGTGCATGGTATTTGTACACAGCACAATCCCTTGCGCTCCAGCTTGCTGAAGCCCTGTGGCGGCCTGCGCGAGGATCTCCCCGGCCCGCTGCCAGTCACCGCTTGACTGACAAACTTCAATCTCGTGAAAATCTACGCTGTGCAACAGAATCTGTGCCGAATGCAGACCACCCAGATGCTGTTTTACCCCTTCATTAATGAGCCGATAATAAGGAATAGTGGATTCCCAGCTCATACCGCCTAACAGACCGATCGTTTTCATCATTTCCCCTGACTCGTTATTGTCTCTCCAGTGAACCAAAGATGTGATCAACTTTCCACATCTGTTGGCGTGCATTTCTTTTTTTAATTTTCTGATATAGGTTTAATGAAACATCGTTTTAATTAACAACAGGAAGGCCGGATGTTTATTTTTCATAAAGAGACCACGCTTGACGATCTGGGCAATGGCGTTACCCGGCGCATTCTCGCTCACGACGGTAAAATGATGGCGGTTGAGGTGAACTTCGAGCAAGGCGCGATAGGCCCGATGCACAATCATCCGCATGAGCAGCTGACTTACGTGTTGTCCGGTGAGTTTGAATTTACCATCGGCGAAGAAAAGCATGTCGTCAGGGCAGGCGATACCCTGTATAAACAGCCGAACATTATGCATGGCTGCGTTTGTTTAAAACCGGGAACGTTGCTGGATACCTTTACGCCCATACGCGAAGATTTTCTGCACGGGTAAAGTGCTAAATAAAAAAGCCGGGTCGCGTTAACGCTTTCCCGGCCTGGACGAGACACCACTCCTAGGCCGGATAAGGCTGAGCCGCCATCCGACACGAATGTCTGGCTTACACCCCAATATCTCTTAACTTCTCACCCGCCATCAGCTTGCGTTCGATATGCTCCAGCGTGACATTTTTGGTTTCAGGAACAAGCCAGAAGGTAATCCCGATAAACGCGACGTTCAGCGCGGTATAAAGCCAGAACGTACCGGCTGCGCCAATGCTGTCGAGCAGCGTCAGGAACGTTGCGCCAATAATCATGTTCGATACCCAGTTGGTGGTTGTGGAGCAGGTAATACCAAAATCGCGGCATTTCAGCGGCTGAATTTCCGAACACAGGATCCACACCACCGGCGCGGCGCTCATCGCATAGCCTGCAATACACATCATCGTCATGCCAACTGACAGCCAGGATAGTCCATTGGAAGCCGTGCCGTTATCAAACTGCATCAGGCAATAACCAAGCACCAGCGTCCCGAGGGCCATCACGCTGAAACCAATTTTCAGCGCCGGTTTACGTCCTGCTTTGTCGACCGTGAAAACGGCGATAAAGGTGGCAAACATAAACGTTAAGCCGACCACCAGCGTGGCAATCATTTGCTGCTCTGTGGTGGTAAAGCCCGCCATTTTAAAAATTCGCGGCGCGTAATACATGATGATGTTCATCCCGGTAAATTGTTGCATCGCCTGCAGCAACATCCCGAGGAAAACCGCGCGACGCACGTTGCGGTTAATTTTAAACAGCGCCCAACCGCCCTGCTTCAGCTTCAGACTTTCACGGATTTCGTTCAGCTCATCGCGGGCCTTTTCTGACGTATCGCGCAGCATACGCAGTACTTCTTCGGCTTCGATGTGGCGACCTTTTTCCGCCAGCCAGCGCGGGCTGTTGGGCAGGAAAACAACCAGGATGATCAGTAACACCGCCGGGAGCGCCAGCACGCCCAGCATAGCGCGCCAGTTACCGCTGTAGCTGAATGCCGTATCGGACAAAAAGGCCAGTACGATACCCAGCGTTACCATCAGTTGATACATACTGATCATTTTGCCACGCACGTTCTCACTGGCCATTTCGGAGAGATAGAGCGGTGCGGTGTAAGACGCGATCCCCACCGCAACGCCCAGCACCACGCGGGCAAAAATGAGCATTTCTACGCTGGAGGCGAAGGCCGACCCCAGAGATCCGACGACGAAAAGGATCGCGCCCGCCATCAGACTGTATTTACGTCCCAGGCGGAATGACAGCCAACCGTTAAACAGCGCACCCATTGCCGCACCCAGCATCATGCTGCTCACCACCCACTCCTGCAGACGGCTGGTCAGGACAAAATGATCGGTGATAAAAGGCAACGCGCCGGCTATCACGCCAATATCCAGGCCGAATAACAACCCTGCGACAGCCGCAGAGATAGATACAAACATATTCATACGTCGCGTATCGCGCGCAGTGCGCGGCGCTAAAGCAGCATCATTATTTATTGAGACCATTTTTTCCTGCCAGATACAGAGTAACCATGTCATTGAAAGTAAGGGATCCCTTACAGGAAGCGTCAGGCGGGAAACGGCAAAAACATGGATTAAATAGCTACACCACATCGTTATGTGATGGATATTCCAATTTTAAAATTTAATGACAATCACTCAATTAAATTTAATCTATTGATATTAATGAATATTAAAAATCAAGAATCCATATATATGGAAATAAATATGGAATAATTTATAACCACAATATGGATTTTAATGATCCAAATGTAAAAAAAACCCTGCCAGAGGGCAGGGTTTGACGGTTCAGGAAAGCGAATTAACGTGCCAGCCAGCCGCCATCAACCGCAACGGTATAGCCGTTGATATAGTCAGATGCGCTGGACGCCAGGAACACGACAGGCCCCATCAGGTCGCTCGGCAGCCCCCAACGACCCGCCGGGATACGATCGAGGATTTCTGCGCTACGCTGCTCATCAGCACGCAGTTGTTGAGTGTTGTTCGTCGCCATATACCCCGGCGCAATTGCGTTGACGTTGATGTTATGTTTTGCCCATTCGTTCGCCATCAGACGGGTGACGCCCATTACGCCGCTTTTAGACGCGGTGTAAGACGGCACACGGATCCCGCCCTGGAAGGACAGCATAGAGGCGATATTGATAATTTTGCCGCCGTTACCCTGAGCGATAAAGTGTTTCGCCGCGGCCTGAGACATAAAGAACACGCTCTTAATGTTCAGGTTCATCACGTCATCCCAGTCTTTTTCGCTGAAGTCGATCGCATCGTCACGACGAATAAGACCCGCATTGTTGACCAGAATGTCGATATGACCAAATTCCGCCACTGCACGCTCAAGCAGCGCCGGAATGCCGTCGATTTGACGCAGGTCGGCGGTCAGACTTAAAAAACGGCGGCCCAGTGCGGTCACGCGTTCGATGGTTTCCGTCGGTTCAACAATGTTGATACCGACGATATCGCAACCTGCTTCAGCCAGACCCAACGCCATACCCTGACCCAGGCCGGTGTCACAACCGGTCACAACGGCGACTTTTCCTTCAAGAGAGAATGCATTCAAAATCATTGTAAATCCTTAATTTTTATATTGCCTGCCGCAGCAGGCACGGCTGTCGCCCGCGATTAGCGCAGATCTTTGACTGCAACATGGTCCATATCATCAAAGACCTGGTTTTCGCCGACCATGCCCCAAATGAACGTATAAGCTTTTGTGCCGACACCGGAGTGAATTGACCAGCTCGGAGAAATCACCGCCTGTTCGTTGTGCATCACAATATGACGCGTTTCCTGAGGCTGACCCATCATGTGGAAGACGCAGGTATCTTCTTCCATATTGAAGTAGAAGTAGACTTCCATACGACGTTCATGGGTATGACACGGCATGGTATTCCACAGGTTACCCGGCGCCAGTTCCGTCAGGCCCATGCTCAACTGGCAGGTTTCCAGCACATCCGGCACAAAGTATTTGTTGATGGTACGACGGTTACTGGTGAGGTTATCGCCCAGCGTCACTGGCGCAACGTCTGCTGGCGTGACTTTTTTGGTTGGGTAAGTCGTGTGTGCCGGCGCGCAGTTGTAGTAAAACTTCGCCGGTTTCGCCGTGTCGATGCTGGCGAATACCACTTCTTTTGCCCCTTTCCCGACGTACAGCGCATCGCGATGGCCAATTTCATAGCACTGGCCGTCAACGGTAATCGTGCCAGGGCCGCCGATGTTGATCACACCCAGCTCACGACGCTCGAGGAAATAGGTTACGCCCAGCTGTTTGCCGACTTCGCCACCCACAGAGACGGTTTTGGCCACTGGCATAATGCCGCCAACAATGATGCGATCGATGTGGCTGTAGACCATGGTGTATTCATCTGCGACAAACACTTCTTCGACCAAAAACTCATTACGCAGCCCCTGAGTGTCCAGGGTTTTCGCATGCGCACTATGGATGCTTTGTCTTACGTCCACATTTACCTCCAGTGATAAATTGACCGTGAATGCTTAAACGAATAGCAAAACGCTGTTCCGTTTTATCTTATGCGCTCATGATATCCCTCCCGGAATGGGTTTTCAATTACAACTAAAACGATGTTTCACTTTTTCTGCATCTTATTGTCAAAAGTGTAATTGCGATCACGCTAGCGCATATAATTCGCGAGAACATTTCAAATAAAATTATTTAAAACAATTAGATAGATAAATACACAAAAAAGTAGTTCATTAGTGGTAGGGATAAGACACTGAAAATACAGTCGGGCTCATACGATGTTTGCACACCTTTTCAAACAAAGTGCGCAGTCAATCACATGAAATGAAACAACGTTTTGATATGTTGGCAGGGTTTAGAGTGTATGTTTCTGTAACTGGCCTTGCCCTCCTGTTGGAGGGCTTTTTTATAGAGGAAGAGATAACACGGCAGAAAACTGTTCGAGAAGAAAAATATATACCCTAAATAATTCGAGTTGCAGGAAGGCGGCGACGCAGCGAATTCCCCGGAGCGTACATAAGTACGTGACTGGGGTGAGCGAGTAAAGCCAACGCACATGCAGCTTGAAGTATGACGGGGATTAGTCTCGTTCGATAGCGAGCGCCACCCCCTGACCGCCGCCAATACACAGCGTTGCCAGTCCTTTGTGCGCCCGACGCTTCACCATTTCATGTACCAGTGAAACCAGAATTCGGCAGCCAGATGCGCCAATCGGATGGCCGAGAGCAATGGCTCCGCCGTTCACATTTACCCGCCGTTCATCCCACTCCAGCATTTTCCCAACGGATAATGCTTGCGCGGCGAACGCCTCGTTAGCTTCAATAAGATCAACATCAGCCAGTTGCCAGCCCACACGCTCAAGACAGCGGCGCGTCGCATACACTGGCGCAATCCCCATCAGTGCGGGATCAACCCCGACGCTGGCAAAGGCGCGAATGCGGGCCAGCACCGGTAAATTCAGCTCCTGCGCTTTGGCTTCGCTCATCATCATCACCGCGGCGGCGCCATCGTTGATGGATGAAGCGTTACCCGCGGTGACCGAACCGAGCCGGTCAAAGGTAGGATCCAGACGCGCCAGCCCTTCGGCGCTGGCATCGGTGCGCGGCTGCTCGTCGGTATCCACCACGAAAGATTGCCCATTACGCTGCGTTACCACCGGCACGATTTCATCTTTAAAACGTCCGGCATCGATTGCCATCCGTGCCTTGTGCTGTGAGTGCAGCGCGTAGGCATCCTGTAATTCACGGCTGATGCCGTATTCCCGCGCCAGGTTTTCCGCAGTAACGCCCATATGGTAATCGTTGAAAGCGTCCCACAGTCCGTCATGCACCAGGCTGTCGACCAGTTGACTGTTTCCCAACTGTGCACCGGTGCGGCTATCGGTAAGAACATGCGGCGCACGGCTCATATTTTCTTGCCCGCCCGCAATCACAATGTCGGCTTCGCCGCACTGGATAGCCTGGGTCGCCAGATGCAGCGCTTTCAGACCCGAGCCGCAGACATCGTTAATGGTGATGGCGGAAACGGTATTGGGTAGCCCACCATTGATGGCGGATTGACGCGCCGGATTCTGCCCGGCGCCTGCGGTAAGTACCTGTCCGAGGATCACTTCATCCACGGCGTGAACATCCACGCCAGTGCGTTCCAGTAACGCCCTGACCACCATGCTACCTAATTCAACGGCAGAGTGGCGCGCCAGCGTCCCCTGGAAGCAGCCAATCGGTGTCCGTAACGCCCCGACTATCACAACCTCTTTCATCACCACCTCAGCGCAAAATAACACCGCAATAGTAGATGATTGTTAAAAAGAGTTATCAAGGTTGTTTAAAAACGGTGATTTTTATCACAAAGGAAATTCGTATCATTTATTGGTCATCTGAACGCCACTCTGCTGTAAATGGTCGCGCAGCCAACTTCCCGCCACGCCAGGGGGGGATTTTTTATTCCACAACAGATCGATAGAGATAGCCTTTGGCCAACCGGGCAGATTCAATTGAACCAGCGGTTTTTCTGCCGCAAACTCCTCCACCAGCGCACAAGGGAGCGCGCACCAGCCGAATCCCTGCACCGCCATACTCAGCAGCAACAAATAGTTAGGCGCCGACCAGACGGGGCCACGCGCCACGTTGGTGCCGTTTTCCAGATAGGTATTCAGACGCAACTCGCGCCAGGTATGTAGCTGTTCCCACTGCAGTTTTTCATGAGCCGCCAGCGGATGCGACGCCGCGACGTATAATCCCATCCAGGTTTGCATCGGCAGACGCGTAACGCCCATGTCGGTCGGGTAATCCTCGCGCGCTTCGATCAACCCCACCTGAGCACGTCCTTTTTGCAGCAGATCGATCACGTCTTCATCTTCGCCAATCAGACATTCAAACTCGGTATGGGGAAACTTGCGGTCAAACTGCACCATCAACTCTTCCAGCACATCCGGGTGTAGCGTGTCCGAAAGCACGAAAGTCAGACGCGCTTCCGTCTCACCCGACAGCGAGATCGCCGCCTCATCGAGACGTTCGCTGGCCGTCAAAATGGCCTGCACATAGCCCAGCACCCGCTTACCTTCTTCAGTCAGCGTTGGCTGGCGGGATGAGCGGTCAAAGAGCGCAAAACCAAGATCGGCTTCCAGATGCGCAATGGCCGTACTGATGGTGGACTGGCTTTTGCGCAGCCGCCGGGCCGCCGCAGAAAATGAGCCGCAGGACACGGTCTCCACAAATGCCGTTAACGCTTCAGGAGAGTAACGCATGAACTATCTACTTTATCGATGGATACTATCTTTTAGATATCACATAAAACGATAAAATTGCCACCATTCCGTTATCCGGGCATTAAAGAAGGTTTTAGGTTATGCAACACGATACAGTCCAACGCCGCTCGCTAGTGGAGCGTATTTTTCATGCCGTCTGCTTTGAAGGCATTGCCACCGCTGTTCTCGCACCAACCACCGCATGGTTGATGCAGCGCTCGGTGCTGGAAATGGGCGGACTGACCGTTCTTCTCGCCACCACGGCGATGATCTGGAATATCATTTATAACGCCCTGTTTGACCGCCTGTGGCCATCACATCTGGTAAAACGTACGGCGAAAGTGCGGGCATTTCACGCCTTAGGCTTCGAGAGCGGTTTTATTGTGATCGGGGTGAGCATCGTGGCGTATGTGCTAAACGTCAGCCTGATTCAGGCATTCACGCTGGAAATAGGTTTCTTCCTGTTCTTCCTGCCGTACACCATGTTCTATAACTGGGCTTATGACACGTTACGCGAGCGTGTTATGAAGCGTCGCCAGCAGCGCGTTACTGCCTGATAATTAAAATAATAGTCGGAATCTTCTCGGTTCCGGCTATTAATCCATTCACTAGCCCACTCGTTCACACCTCCCCCAGCCCCTGCCATTTGTGGTAAATTGCGCTTCTTTTTGTTTATTTTATAGTTGATACGTTCAAATAATGTCGAAATTTTGGTCAAAAGAAGAGACTCTCTGGAGCTTCGCACTATATGGGACTGCCGTCGGCGCAGGAACCCTCTTCCTCCCCATACAGCTGGGTTCTGCAGGCGCGGTGGTATTGTTTATCACCGCACTCGTCGCCTGGCCTTTAACCTACTGGCCGCACAAGGCGCTGTGCCAGTTTATCCTGTCCTCAAAAACCTCGGCAGGTGAAGGAATTACCGGCGCGGTTACGCACTACTACGGCAAGAAGATTGGCAGCCTGATTACCACTCTCTATTTTATTGCCTTCTTTGTGGTGGTGCTGATCTACGCCGTAGCGATAACCAATTCACTCACCGAACAGCTGGCAAAACATATCACCATCGATCTGCGGATCCGCATGCTGGTCAGTTTTGGCGTGGTGCTGGTGCTGAACCTGATTTTTCTGATGGGCCGACAAGCCACCATTCGGGTCATGGGCTTTCTGGTGTTCCCGCTGATCGCATACTTTTTATTCCTTTCGCTTTACCTGACCGGAAGCTGGCAACCAACGTTACTCACTGGCCAGATGTCTTTCGATCAGCACACGCTGCATCAGGTTTGGATATCTATTCCCGTGATGGTTTTCGCTTTTAGCCATACGCCAATTATCTCTACGTTCGCCATTGACCGACGTGAGAAATACGGCGAGCAGGCCATGGGTAAATGCAAAAAAATCATGAAGGTAGCCTACGTCATCATCTGCCTGAGCGTGCTGTTTTTCGTCTTCAGCTGTTTGCTTTCGATTCCGACAAACTATATCGAAGACGCGAAAAATGAAGGCGTGACCATTCTGTCAGCGCTATCGATGATGCCCAACGCGCCGGCCTGGCTGTCGATATCCGGGATCATCGTTGCCGTTGTGGCGATGTCAAAATCGTTCCTCGGCACCTACTTTGGCGTGATTGAAGGGGCAACGGAAGTAGTAAAAACGTCGTTGCATCAGGTGGGAGTGAAGAAAAGCCGGGCTTTTAACCGCGCCCTGTCCATTATGTTGGTTTCGGCCATTACGTTCATCATCTGCTGCATTAACCCTAATGCCATTTCAATGATTTACGCGATAAGCGGGCCACTGATTGCCATGATTCTGTTTATCATGCCGACATTATCGACCTATCTGATCCCGGCACTGAAGCCGTACCGTTCAGTGGGTAATCTGATCACCCTGATTGTCGGTCTGCTGTGCGTATCTGTGATGTTTTTTGGCTAGAACGTGTTGTTGAACGGCTCATTCTCCTGAAAGTGGGTGCGATGTCGTTCAGTTAACAACTCAATTTCAGAAAGTATCAACCTGTGTTGGCGGAAGTAATGAACATGCTATCTCAGAGAAGGGTTCCGTTCACCTCATGTTCATCGTTTCTCTGAAGCACCGATTCCTGTGAACGTGCAAGGGAGGCTCACCGCCGCCTCCCTTGCAACCCAGGCTCCCGGCGGGAAAATCGTCGCTACGCGATTCATTCGTCTTATGCCGTCTGCCTGTCGGGTCGGGGCCGAGCCTGCGTCCATGCAGCCCGTCCCCTCTGTCCGCATCCCTGCGGACAGCCCCGGTCAGACGTCAACTCCTCATCGATTTTCAGCCGGACCCGAGTCATCGCTTCAACGCTCTGATTTCCAGTTAAATCTGTTTTGCTGTTCAGACCAAAAACGCAGATGGTGAGGTGTGGGCTGGTCCGGCTGAAAATTGCCGACGTGTTTCCGTAAGCCGGGGAGAGCCAGCATGGATGCTGGCTCAGGGCGCGCTTTGCAGGGACGCTACCTCGCGCCCGACCCGGTAGCCTGGAGGAATAAGCGGAGGGGACCGCGGAGCGGCAATTTTCCCGCCGGGAGCCGGGATTGTAAAGGGCGTGGCGAAGAACGCCCTTTACACGTTCACGGGTATCAATGCTTCAGAAAAATAACACTGCTGAGGTGAACGGAACCCTGAGAAAGAATCACATGTTCACCCTACATGCTTAACTGGACGGTATTGAACGTGGATGAGCCGTTAAACTGACTTATTTGATGTACGAATCCAGCACTTTCAGGATCACATCCAAATCCTCTTCGCGCTTAATTTCATCGCCCTGATGCACAATGTGCTCGGTTAGATGACCTTTAATCACTTCACGCATTAATCCATTTACCGCACCGCGGATCGCCGCTATTTGCTGCAATACCGCCGCGCATTCATGCGGTTCATCCAGCATGGTTTTCAACGCCGCTACCTGCCCCTGAATCTTGCTGGCTCGGGCTTTCAGCTTTTGTTTGTCGCGGATCGTATGTGACATAGCTTTACCTTTTTAACGTCTGGCTGTAGCGACAATACCATCCTCATTCTACTGGGGGGTAGTATTTAATACTGGGGGGGAGTAGAATCAAGCAAAATTAAACAACTAAGAATCATTCTCATGGGTGAGTTTTCTACGCTTCTTCAGCAAGGCAACGCCTGGTTTTTCATTCCCAGCGCGATTCTATTGGGTGTGTTACACGGGCTGGAACCAGGGCATTCCAAGACGATGATGGCGGCCTTTATTATTGCTATTAAGGGAACCATCAAACAGGCGGTGATGCTGGGGCTGGCGGCAACGCTGTCGCATACCGCCGTGGTATGGCTGATTGCGCTAGGCGGGATGTATATCAGCAAAGCGTTTACCGCCCAGGCCGTCGAGCCCTGGCTGCAGTTTGTCTCGGCGATTATTATTCTCGGGACCGCATTCTGGATGTTCTGGCGGACCAGGCAGGGAGAGCAGAACTGGCTGGCCCAGACGCATCATGACCACGATCATGGGCATCATCACCACGCTAACGAGCATCACCATGATCATGACGGTCATCACCACCATCATGATGGCCGCGATGACGATCACCATCATCATCATGAACACGATCATGCCGCACTGGCCGGGCTGAACGAAGGTTCAAAAGAGTATCAGGATGCCCACGAACGAGCGCATGCCACCGATATTCAGCGGCGCTTTGCGGACAAAGAGGTCACCAACGGCCAGATATTACTGTTTGGTCTGACCGGCGGGTTGATCCCGTGCCCTGCCGCCATTACGGTACTGCTGATTTGCATCCAGCTCAAAGCCTTCACGCTGGGCGCGACCATGGTACTGTGCTTCAGCCTCGGGCTGGCGCTGACGCTGGTAACGGTGGGTGTGGGAGCGGCAATCAGTGTGCAACAGGCGGCCAAACGCTGGAGCGGATTTAACACGCTGGCACGCAAAGCTCCCTATTTTTCCAGCGCACTCATTGGCATGGTGGGGCTGTATATGGGGATCCACGGCTATCTGGGAATTGTCGGCTAACAAGCAAAGAGCGCAGCAGCGATTGCCGCTGCGCGTAAAACCAGATTAGCTTGCGACATTCCCCCACACCAGTTGCCCTTGATGGAAGGTCGCGGTGCGTGGGGAAATTCGCGCGACGGCTTCCGCCGAACAGGAGGCATCCACCAGCACAAAGCTGGCTTCATCCTGCGCTTTCGGCCAGACGCGCTCACCTTTATCGTTGAGCGGCAACACATCGCCAGTAGCGAGGAACAACGCCCGCGACAGGTTGAGTTCGTTGGGGCGAATATAGAGCTGCGCGTACAGATTTGCCTTTTCCAGCATGTCGCCCAGCCCGTACGGCGACCAGTGGTCAATCACGCTGTCTGTTCCGGTAATCACTTCCACACCGTTGTCACGCAGCTGTTTAAGCGGCATGTGCAAGGTACCGATCGGCACCGTCGAGGCAATGGTAATCTGCTGTGCCGCCATGCGGCCCGCCAACGTATCTACCTGCAGTTCGTTCAACGTTGCCAGCGCAAACGCGTGGCTGATGGTCAGTTTGCCCTTTAACTGTGGCGTTTTCTCCACCGTCTCCACCATGTAATTCACTGCCGCCACGCCCGCCGGGCTGGTTTCATGCAAATGGATATCCACGCCTTTATCGTAATCCAGCGCAATCTGGAACATGGTGTCGAGGGATTTTTCCATCGCCCCATCGACGCTGGTGGGGTCAAGACCGCCGACATAATGCGCTCCCGCCTGCATCGCTTCGCGCATCAGCGGTTCAGATTTTGATAACAGCAGGCCATGCTGCGGAAACGCCACGATTTCACAGGCAAAACCCGGTTGACGACGCGCCAGTACCGCCTGCAGGTTTTCGAGATTTTTCAGCCCGGAAACCGGTTCGATATTGCAATGGCTGCGCGCGATCGAGGTGCCTTTTGACTGCAGCAGATCGATGAGCTTTTCCGCGCGCTCCTGTGTGTAAGGCTGGAGTTCAGGCAGCAGCTTTTGTTCCAGGCGGATCATATCCTGAATGGTAGTGCCTGCCGGACGGTTCAGCGAACGCCAGGGACCGCCATAAAAGGTTTTATCCAGATGGATGTGCATGTCGCGCATGGCGGGCAGCATCAGCTTTCCTCCCGCATCATAGTGCGGCAGCGTCGCATCCGGATGCTGCTTATTCTCGCGCAGCGCAACAATTTTCCCGTCCTGGATTTCAACGGTTTGTAGCGCGGTACGGGTATGCACCACCACCGAATTTTCGTAATCAAACCCGGCTTCCAGCAGGACGTTATCCAGGTAATAGTGCTTATCGTTAATCGTCATTGTGCTCTTCGACCCGCAGGTGTTCCCGACAGGATTAGCAGCATACGCGACCGGAGCCACTGCGCCAAACAGCGCGGCAGCTGTCACCATTTTTCCACTCTGACTTAAAAATTCACGGCGGCTGTTACTTTCCTTCATTCACGTTTCCTCTCAGGAATGGACAATATGGGTGCCCGTTTCGCCACGCAGTGCGGCAGGCAGGCATTCCGGCGTGGTGATGATCACTCGTCTACCGCCACGCTCCAGAAACGCCAGACTGGCAACGATCTTGGGTAACATGCTACCCGGCGGGAAATGCCCCTCCTGCATGTAACGGGTCATCGTTGCGACATCCACCGTATCCAGCGCCTGCTGGTTGGGTTTGCCAAAATGAATACAGACCTGCTCGACGCCGGTGGTGATGACCAGAATGTCAGCGCGAATCTCCTGCGCCAGCAGCGCCGTGGAGAGATCTTTATCAATCACTGCGTCCACGCTCTGGTAATCCCCCAGCTCGCTACGCACCACCGGGATGCCGCCACCGCCTGCGCCAATCACCACAAAGCCTTGCTGGGTCAGCGTTTTGATCGCCTCCGCCTCGACAATGCGCTTCGGTTGTGGAGAGGCGACTACCCGGCGGTAACCGCGCCCTGAATCCTCAACAAAGCGCCAGCCCGGATTGACCCGCTGCAGTTCATCGCGCTGTGCTTCACTAAAGAACGCCCCGATAGGCTTGGTGGGGTTAGCGAAGCCCGGATCGTTTTTGTCGACCTCCACCTGCGTGACCACCGTGACCGCCTTCTGCTCGCCGCGTCGTGCCAGTCGGTTGTTCAGCGCCTGTTGGATCAGATAGCCGATGCCGCCTTGCGTATCGGCGACGCAGTTTGCCAACGGGGTAAGCGGCAGCCCTTCACGCTCGTGTGCGATTTCCGCACGCCGTAGATCCAGCCCAACCTGCGGCCCGTTACCGTGCGTCAGCACAATGTTGTAGTCCGATGCCAACATCTCCAGCACCGTATCCGCCACCGCTTTCACCGCTTCAGCCTGATGTTCAATCGACTGGCTGGCGTTATCTTTGATAATGCTGTTGCCGCCAATGGCAACGACTACAAGTTCTTTCATAGTGTTATCTTCCGCGTGCAGGCGATTCAGGTCGTTTTCGTCGGTTCCTGCTCTGGCGCAGTCACCGCTTCACGGCTATCAAGAACATGCTTGAGGACAAACATGCCGCTCATCATCAGGTAGGCCACAACAAACATCATCGAGCTGCCTTCGGCAAAGCCAACCGCTGGAGAGTGGATCACGCCAAACAGCGATAACAGCGCACCAAAGGCTGCGGCAATCGCCCCGCGCAGCGGCTTATTCATAATGGCGAAGATAGCGACGCAGCCCCACAGCATGCTGGCCAGCGGCGCGCCGCTTCCCAGATGCACCAGTCCGTCGTAATAGACACCTTTGCTGTGCAGCAGATCGCTCCCCAGTTTCCCCGCAGATGTTCCGGCGGCCCCCATCACGCTGTTGACGATGGTCAATGCCCAGTTAGCAATCCACGGGAACAAGCAGATGAAGATAACGGGAACCTCGACTTTGGGCGTCTCTCGCACCACCTGATTGGCGGTCACCACACCGATAAATACCAAAATCGGCACTATCGCGGTCATCGGAATAATGGCGAGCATAAACGCTCCTAACCCAAATAACGGCACCAGGAACATGGTGATGCCTGAAGCGAGGGTATAACCGATGCTGGCACCCATCGCTTTCCAGCCCGCATGCCCAACATACACGGTCACCGGGAACGGGTTGCCGAGCATGCAACCGAGCATGGAAGCAAAACCGTTCGCCATCATGACTTTACGGGTGTTGTACTCATCCCCCGCCGCATGCGCGCTTTCAATGTTCTCGAGGTCAAAAATGTAGTTCGCCAGACCCAGAGGAACAGCAGAAGCCAGATACGGCAGCGCGTGCGGCAAACCTTGCAGGAAGCTGTCGACATGGATTTCCGGTGGGTTAAAACCAAAGGAAGCCATCGACGATTTAATGGCCTCCGGGCTTTGCAAACCAGAGATCCACGCCAGGGCCGTACCGGCAATCAGCAGCAGCAAACCGGTAGGAATACGGGCAAAAATCGGCTTCTTACCGAACCAGTTAATGAAGATCAGCAACAGGACGATGAAAGAGACGGTCGGCGCTTCAAATGCCTGCAGCATCGGGTTCATCGCCAGCAGCAGCAACCCCAGGCCGGACAGACAAGACAGCAGTACCGTGCGCGGGATCATCTTGCGGATGGTCTCACCCAGGAAGGAGCCGCCCACCAGGATCAACGCTTCAACAAAACACCACACCAGCGCGATTTGGATAGCGAAGTTGGCATCTTTGGTTTGCTGATAAACCGGCATCAGCACCAGGAAAGTCACAGTAAAGATCGACGGTGCGCTCGGTCCGGACGGCAGCGCCGTCACGTCTTTACGTCCGGTTTGTTTTGCCATCTGCAGGCCAAACCAGGCATAGCAGACGCTGGCCACCAGCACCGCCAGGCCAAAGGCAGGCGCAATGCGACCATAGACAATTTCGGTAGGGATCCCGACAACAAAAATGAGCAGCCCCATCATTGTCAGCAGGTTAGTCAGGTTGTTGGTCATCAGCCCGAAGTAAGCTGCCCAGTCACCACGTTTCCATTCAAGTTTTATGCTGTTCATGGAATATCCTTCACAGGTTAAGCATCGTTTGCGATCGCGGAGATCGCCCAGCCCTGCAGGTAAGCAACGTTTTTCGCTTCGCTACTGTGGGGCTAACCGCGTTAGCCCCGGTTATTGTTATTGGCAGTAGCGGTCGCGCCAGTTGAGGATCGCCTTTTCAAAACAGGCGAACGGCGGGTGAACTATTCCAGCGCCGATCATGCCGATCCCCGCATCTTTGTGCGCAATGGCGGTGTTGATCACTGGCAGAATGCCGGTGCTGCCCACGCGCGTAATATCGATAGCGGTCGGTACCCCCATAAAACCAAGCAATGGAATGGTGAGGTTGGGGTTTTCGCCGAGGGTGATTTCACGCATCTGGCGCGAGAAATCAACCGCCTCCTCGACCGTACCGCCCACCAGCGCCACGATGGCCGGTGCCGTCGCCATGGCGAAACCGCCAATGCCGTAGGTTTCGGTAATCGCGCTATCGCCAATATCGCGCCCGGAATCTTCGGGCTTGTAGCCCGCAAACATCGGACCAATCACCTGCTGCGCCGGACCGGTAAACCACTGACCCGGTAAGCCACTGATGCGCAGACCGAACTCAACGCCGTTACGCGCCATCGTCGTCACCACGGTGCTGTATTCGATACCGTGTGCGGCGTCCATTGCGGCTTTACACATCGCCATCCAGGTCGGTCCGGAGAAGTAATCGCTGCTGAGGACGAACTCGAACACCTCTCGCTGTTGCTCAACCGGATAGCCGGTCTGAATAATCCACGGCGTCAGCGCCTGAATCAGCAGCGCCGTCCCGGCGTTGTTGCGGTTGTGACACTCATCGCCCATATGCAGCGCCTGAGCCAGCATCAGACGCAGATCGATTTCGCCCGCCAGCTTCATGGCGTCGCGCAGCATCGGTCCCATCACATCGCGCATCCAGTTCAGGCGCTCGATAACGCTCTGATCGTTCGCCCCCATGCGCAGGATCTTCGCCATCTGCTCGCTCATATTGGTATATGCGCGGTTGCCGTAAGTTTTGTTCTCAACGATGTGCATAAACATCGATGCCGAGGTCACGCCCGCCATCGAGCCGACACAGTCATGCTCGTGGCAGGGTGAGAAGATGATTTCACCCGAGGCGGCCAGTTCGGCGGCTTCATCCAGATCTTTCGCCAGCCCTTCAAACACCAGCGCACCGGTTACCGCGCCCTTCATTGCGCCGCACATTTTTTCCCAGCGGATTGGCGGCCCGGCGTGCAGGATGGTGTTACGGGTCATGCCCGGTACGACGTTGATCGCCTGGTCATAGCCAATCAGCACCGGATGCGACTGAATAATGCGTTCCAGCGCCTGCTGGTTAGCGGCAGCAATTTTGTCTGCCAGCGGCGAATCGGCAATGTCGTCCAGCGCAGCCACGACCTGCATGTTGCCCTGGCCCGGCGGCGTCCAGTCGAGTTGAGTCACGGGTACGTTTTGCTTTTTCAGGTCATAGCTGAACATCGCGATGCCGACGTTAATCACGTTCAGCGGCTGGTTAAACAGTGTCTGGCTCATCAGGCTTCCTCCCCCTTACAGATAAATTCACGCGCCAGCAATCCGGTGTTGGTGCTACTGCTCGCCCAGATAACGCCAGCATCGGTCAGCATCTGACACTGTTTTTCCAGTGACGGCGTATCAAGATCGGTTCCCAGCACATAGCCGAGGATCTCAAGCGGACGCCCCTCTGCGGCGGCGATCGCTTTGGCTTCAACGATCGCCCCAAGCATCACGCCAACCGGATCTTCATGCGATCCAAATCCAAGAACGAAGTCCATAACGATCACGCCGACTTCAGGATCGCGCGCTTCCTGCAACAGACGACTAATGCGGTTGGTCGGATCGATCATCGGGTGCGGTTTACCATTGGTAAAATCGTCATCACCGAAATCGAGGAAGGTATGCGCCACGCTGCGATTGAGATCCGTTAGGCGGAACGCCGGATCCGGATGAATGTTGCTATAAACTTCGGCATGTTTTTCCATGGCGGCAAACATCGCCTCATCGCACAACGTGCCGCCGCAGAATAAGCCACGGATGTACTTTTGCTGCGGGGTGAGGCGGGCGCGAACCTCTTCAATCAGCGGCCAGTTGAGCGGATGGAGATCCAGGCTCTCTTTTTTCACGCCGGTCAGCAATACCGCTTTCAATGCCGCCTCTTTAGTTCCGCGTGCAAACTGCAGACCTTTTTCATCTGCAGGCGCGGCTTCACGGCCGAGGAAACACACCACAACGGGCTTATGACAGGCGCGCGCACGTTCCAGCACCTTGCGCGCCACCGCGGTCGCAGGAGGTTTGGAAATAAGTGCGATGATCTCAGTTTGCGGATCGGCCTCCAGCATGCCAATCGCGTCAAGCATCATCAGGCCGCCAATCTTCTCACTTAGATCGCGACCACCGGTGCCAATCAGTTGGGAAATCCCGCCGCCAAACTCGTGAATACGTACGCTCAGTTCCTGGCTACCGGTACCGGACGCACCAACAATCCCGATGTTGCCGCGACGCACCGCGTTGCCAAAACACAGCGCCGCGCCGTTGATAATGGCGGTTCCGCAATCTGGCCCCATCATCAACAGCCCTTTTTCATGCGCCAACTGCTTAAGCGCCAGTTCGTCTTCAAGAGAGACGTTGTCAGAGAACAACATCACGTTGAGGTTATTTTGCAGCGCCTGACGCGCCTCACGCGCGGCAAACAGGCCATTGACCGAGATCACCGCCAGATTGCTGTCAGGGACGTGCTTCTTCGCGCTGGCCAGCGTGGCATAGCGCGCTTCATGCTGACCGCCCTGCTCTTTATGCGTAAACAGATCGTCAATCGCCACCAGCGTCTGGTCGTTCGCCGCCTCGCTGGCGCCTTTAATGACGATCATCAGGTCGCCACTTTTCGCCTCTTCAAGTTCAGGCGTCAGCAGGCCGAGATTCTTCAGTACGCCCTTATTCATTTCTGTCGCCATAGCCACGAACGCCTGCTCAACGCCATCGAGCTTATTTGCGCGTGTGGAAATAGACATCAGTGAGACAGAATCAAAATACGTGTTCTTTTTAACAACTATCCTGATCGACATAATTCCCTCCGGACCTGTGGCTCAGGGCGCAGGCATCCGCCATGCCATACAGCATGTCGCAGCCAGAACTTGAGCCGATATTTTTAATGTCAGTAATATATTGCGTAGAAACGAGTTGTTGCTCAGTAATAATATGGTTCAGCAGCCGTCCGACGCTTTCCCGATAACGTTGATGAAAGGCTTCCTCCAGCGTTATTTTGCTGAGTAACGTTGTATTATTTCCAGCACGTTGTAAGGCAACTAAAAAATCTTCACGATATTTCCCCAGCGGATGCCCGGGAATAAATAGAATGGTGCTTAAGCCCACTAAATAATCATCCGATGAGGGCGTCAGACCAATCCCCAGACCAATTAAATGGCTGACCGCTGTAGAGATATTTTCTCCTGTATGTAACGCCGCCAGTAAAGTTTGTCGGCGGTTGAGTAATTGACGGGTGATTTCCTGATAAAACGGGTTATCTCCCTGGTACAAAAATAATGAGTCATCGCTTCTTAGCTGTTGGCGGATAAGCTCTTCCCAGCACAGCCAGCGGATTGCGGCAAGGCTTACTGCATCTGGCGTCCAGCGTGGTATGCGCCACGGCAGGCACCCGGAGGTTTCTATCCATTTATCGTTGCCAACTGCTATTCCCGACCTGGTAAAACTGACCCACTCACCGGGGTAAAACAGCTCTTCACAATGCGTCAGCGCCAGCCGACAGCTGTTAGGCGCGTTATCACAACCTTCACTCAGTAACGTCAGCAGTCGCTGCTGTTCGGGTATTAACAGGTTTACCGCGCGGGAAAAAACCTGTTCCACCCGTCCCGTTCCCCGGAAAGCGAGAAACGCGCCGTCTGCGGTTAGCGCCTGTACGCATCGCCGTGATGGCGTAGCGATAGTGGCGCTCCTCTGTCAGGCTCCGGCCGCAATCAGCAGTTCGGCAATCTCGTGATACCCTTTCTCCCGCGCCAGTTCCAGCGGGGTTTTACCGTATTTATCCGTCATGTGTGGGTTTGCGCCATGGTCGAGCAGCAGCTTAACGATTTCTTGCTGCTTCGCGCCGCCGTCATTAAGCACGATGGCTTCCAGTAACGGCGTCCAGCCGACAAAGTTGGTATGGTTAACATTGATATCGGTACGCAGCAGAAGTTCGCGGACGATCTCGACATGGCCTTTTTCGCTGGCAGGCGTAATACCAACGCCGCCAAACCGGCTCAGGCAATTGAGATCGGGGTTGGCCGGCAATACGATACGCAGCAACGTTAAATCATTAGTCAGACAGCTAATCAGGAATGGATTAAAACAGGTTTGATCCTGTTTATTAATATCGGCACCAGCGGCAATCAATAAAGAAACACAGTCATAATGCTTATTCAGGCTGGCAATAATAATGGCGGTGCGTCCCTGGCGGTTAGTGGCATTAATATCCACACTTTTTGCCAGGCAGGATTTTAATCCATCAGCACTGCCCTGCTCTGCCGCCAGCAGAAATTCAGTAATGAGTTCTTTCTCTGACATAATCGCTCTCCTGCAGTTTTTTAGACTTTTTAAATATCCAATAAGCTGAGAATAGCAACAGAGCGCAGAGAATAATATCCGCTTAAAATTCATTCATCGTAAGCGTGTCGATTATTGAATTATATTTAACAATGAGAACAAAACGTGCTGTAGTGCAATCTTTTCCTTATGACAGAGCTGCTTTTTGCCATTAATCAATAGTCAGGAAAATCAGGCGCGATGCTGCACGGATAGCGGCCTGCAATTAATATACAGAAGTGTGATTGCCTTCAAATCAAATGTAAAACTAGTGTTAAATTCTGTTCAAAACTGATTGCTCTGTATAAGGATTACAAATACATTCAACAATCATCGCATCGCGGATACGCGTTTGCCGCCGGAGGGGAGAAAGATGAATTCAATTTTTACCGAGGAAAACCTGCTGGCATTTACCATGGCTGCCCGCTATAGCAGCTTTAGCAAAGCGGCTGAAGAACTTGGCTTAACCACATCGGCAATTAGTTACACCATTAAGCGCATGGAGCTGGGGCTTGATGTGGTGCTGTTTACGCGTAGCACCCGTAGCATTGAGTTGACCGAATCTGGTCGCTATCTGTTTCGCAAGGCCACCGACCTGCTCAACGATTTCCACGCCATCAAGCGCAGCATTGATACCATTGCTCAGGGTATTGAAGCCCGGGTACGTATCTGTATTAACCAGCTGTTATATACCCCTCAACACACGGCGCGACTGCTGCAGGTACTCAAGAAACAGTTCCCTACCTGCCAGATAACCGTCACCACCGAGGTGTATAACGGCGTCTGGGATTCGATCATCAACAACCTTGCCAACATCGCTATCGGCGCGCCGGATACTTTACTGGATGGCGGCGGGATTGATTACACCGAGATCGGCGCGATCCGCTGGTCGTTTGCGATTGCCCCGGATCATCCGCTGGCTTTTATGCCTGAACCGATTTCTGAGAGCCAGTTGCGCCTGTACCCGAACATCATGGTGGAAGACACCGCGCACACCATCAACAAGAAGGTCGGTTGGCTGTTACACGGCCAGGAGTCGATTTTGGTTCCCGATTTTAATACCAAATGCCAGTGCCAGATCCTGGGGGAGGGCATCGGTTTTCTGCCGGACTATATGGTGCGCGAGGCGATGGAAAAGTCGTTGCTGGTCACGCGGAAGATCCACAACCCGCGTCAGGATTCACGGATGTTGCTGGCAACCCAGCATTCAGCAACCGGTCGGGTAACGCAGTGGATTAAAAAGGAGTTTGGCCCACAAGGGGTGTTGACGGGAATTTATCAGGATTTGCTGCATCGGGAGTGATGCCCCGGACGGCGATTATGCCTTCCGGGGTACGTAATCTTTTCAGGCGCGAATATCGTCGTACTCACGGGTTTTATCAAACTCATGTTTGGCAAACGGGCACAGCGGAATAACTTTGCGGTTTTCGGCACGCATTTTCTCCACCACCTTCGCCACCAGCTGTTTACCAACGCCCTGACCTTTCAGGCTGGGATCGACATCGGTATGTTCAATAATGCTGAGATGCTCACCCGTCGGCACGAAGACAATCTCGGCAACCTGATTGCCTTCAGCATCGTTAACATAAAACTTATTGTGGCCTGCAAGAATTTCCATGGTCCCCTCACTCATTTCTGGCGATATTTCAGCGCACCGCTCGGACAGGTATCAATCACTTTAATGACCGTTGCGACATCCACTTCATCCGGAATGATCCACGGTTTACGCTTCAGATTAAACAGCTTAGCGCTTCCCCGCACACAGTTGCCCGAATGCTGACATATCGCCGTATTGAAGTAGACATCAATCTTCTCGCCGGTATAGGCCCGGTAACCTGCATCCAGTAGTTCCTTATCCACGACATTGCCTCGCATTTTTTATTGTCTGGGTCTAATCATAGACCTGTGCGAGGCCGAAGAAAGCAGTTGGCACCAGAAATATCACTCAGACCTTTTCTGCATCGACGGCTGCGGCTCTGGCGGCAAATACTCCAGCATCGCAGGCGTCGGCGGCGGCAGGCGGTTATCGGCGATATCCCTGTCCACATCGATATGACTGATTTCACCATTCTCATGATGGTGGACCGTCAGCACCCGCGCTTTGTTGAGTTCTGTAACCAGTTCCCGGGTAATGCGTAAACTTTCCGCCAGCTCATGGTCTTCCAGTCCGGGCCTGCGGCTGCGGCGTTCTACACGAAAACGATACTGGTTGTACTTCGCCCAGCTTATCAGCACCAGTCCGTTGACCAGCGCGACAAGGATGTAAAACGTGACCGTATCCAGCGTGGTGAAAAAGGGTCGCACGCCCATATAAGGTGAGTGCGCCAGAGCCGCGATCAGCCCTTTATAGATCAAATAGATAAATCCAACCCAGGCGATGACCGTCAACAGCACGTCAATAATGCGCGGCAACAAACGCCGCTCCGTAAAGATCAGTGGCTGGCTCATGATTCGATCCTCCCAATTCCACGGTCGGGACTCACCCAACGCGCCCTGCCGCGTTTGCGTTTGAGCATGACTTTCGGGAAAGCGACCAGCGTGGTGAACAGGCTTAGCATCCAGTACACCACCGGAAACCAGATAATCCAGAACAACGACGCGCCAATGCCTTTTTCGTAGCGCCGCTCAATCATCAGGCTCACCGCAAACTGCAGCAAGCACACCACGCCGAGGATAAGTCCGGTAAAGGCCGGCGGGAACAGATGTTGTACATACAGCGAGTCCGGCATCGGGATCATCAGCCCTAACAGGAACAACACGATACTGACAGCATAGGCAAACGACCAGGCGGTAGAAAAACAGAACTCAAGAAACAGCGGCCACATGCGGCGGAACTCCCACGACCACAGGCGGCGCATGTTAACGATAAACACCTCTGCTCCCCCCTGAGCCCAGCGCAGACGCTGCTTCCACAGCCCTCTTAACGTTTCAGGCATTAAGATCCAGCACAGTGCTCGCGGCTCAAAGAATACTGACCAGTGGCGCAATTGCAGCTTCCAACTGATGTCGATGTCTTCGGTGATCATGTCCGGGCTCCAGTAACCGACCTCGGCCAGCGCGCGACGACGAAACGCCGCAACCACGCCAGAAACGGTAAAGATCTGCCCATAGACTCGCTGTGTACGCTTAATCAAGCCGATAATGGAAGAAAACTCACCGACCTGCACCCGACCGATTAAGGTGGAGCGGGTTCGAATACGTGGATTCCCGGTCACTGCACCGACGCGCGGGAACTGGATAAGCGGAGCCACAATATAGGCAACGGCATCACGGTCCAATAACGCATCGCCATCAATACACACCAGGTAATCACTGCGCGCCGCGGCTGCCCCGGTCTTAAGCGCCAGCGCTTTGCCCTGGTTTTCAGCCAGATGAATCACCCGCAGACTGGGGTATTCCACAGCCAGTTGTTCCAGCACGTCGTGGGTATCATCCGTTGAACCATCGTTGATGGCAATCACTTCGATGTTCTTATATCGCTGCGCCAGCGCGGCCTCAATGGTTTCACGCGCATTGATCCCTTCGTTAAAACAAGGGATCAAAATGGAAACCAGCGGATTTCCCTGTAGCGTCGGCGGCGGCGTGTCATCTCCCCATTTCCAGTGGCGTTCACGGTAAAACCAGAAATAGACCCCGCCGCTTATCCACAATGCTGACATGAATAAGGGCCAGAAGAAGACAAAGTTCAACATCACTTCACCTGTAAAGACGACAGCCACGCCAAATGGCAGGCTGAACATCAGGCAAAGTATCAGGAAAGCAATAATGCGATCTGTCATTTTTGCGGGTACCAGTATGAGGAGAACGTCGAGCGAATCTCTGACATCTCAGGTTTGTCGCTGATGAAATCATCCGGGTAATAGCCGTAGTTACCTGCACCGCTTAATTTCAGTTGGCGCATCCATTCGGCTATTTGTTTTCCGCTGATTTCAGCCTCGTCCCCGGATTTACGCCAGTCTCGTGCCTGTAGTTCAAACACGGTTTTGTCCAGCGCGCCGGGCGTTTGTGCAACGGCATTCACTAATCTGTCGAGCCAGGCGTTGGCATCATTAGCCGGGATCTGCTCCATGAATGGCATCGCCATCGGTGCCGTCCAGTCATAGGTATTGAGGAAATCATTCAGATTCTGCGCAAACCAGGCTTCACTCTCCGGCTCCAGTACCGGCATCGCGTAAATATTGCGCGCAGTTTGCACCTGCGGACCGCGAATATTACGCACCGCCTGGGTCAGCTGTTTGGTGAAGTCGATCAGCACCTTACTTTTTAGTCGCGTCCAGCGCTCAAACGACTGTGGGTTGCTACGGATTTGCTCAATGCTGCCCGGAAGACCTGCGGCGCGGTAGGCGGCTACCGCCTCCGGTGACGCATCTTCAAAATCCGTCAGGAAAGCATCGTCGTGGAACAAAATCCCTTTAAAGCTGGCATGCTTCGCCAGGTCTTCATAGATTTCAGTGATGCGTTTACGCGCTTCGCTGTCCCAGGGAGACAGACGAACATAGTTCTCGCGGTTGATCGTAGTACGGCCCGTTTTCGGATCCCAGGCGGTTACGCGTGGAATGGAAGCGTCGAGATCGAAAGCCAGAACCGGCATCCAGGCATACACCGTCACCCCTGCCCGCGTTTGTAACTGCCAGGAGATATAGTTAAAGAGGTCGGCGCGCATTGGCAGCCAGCGGTTGGGGAAATAGAGCTCGCGAATATTCCCGTCGCCCTGCGGATCGGCGTAGGCCTGCAGGAAGACATGAGAAATGCGCATGTCATAAACGCGCTGGATAAGCTTGTCGATGTTTCGCTTCTGCTGGGCCGGATCTTTGTCATACACGTAATCCAGATCGACATGCATCACGCGCATCGTCTGCGGTTCACGTACCTGCGCAACCTGGCTGGCAAAGCGCTTCAGAGAGGGGTTATCAGAGATCAGCACGCGTGGAATATCGTCGAGAAACGCGGCATTCGCCAGCCCTTCGTTGAGCGTGAAGGCCATCTTATAGCCATGATCTTTAGCCAGGTTTAACGTTGTGCCGTTGGCCGCGCCGTAAGGCCAGACCCACGCGCGTGGCGATTTCCCGGTCACCGATTTAATCTTATTGGTGATAAGAGAGATATCCGCGTTTATGCGTCGCGTGTACTGTTCGTCCGTTTCGTAAGCGCCGGTCTTCTTATCATACAGGCGGTTCGCCACCGCCGGTTCTTTACTTCCCTGCGGGTTGGCTTCGCCACCGAAATGCGAGTTCCAGGTGTGCGCACCGACTTCCACCAACGGCGATTTGCCCATTTCTTCGACCATTTTCCAGGTGGCAAATTTATCTCGCGCCGTCATTAGCCCGCCAAAATCGACCTTTTTGTTGGCGGGGGCATCAACCCAACTCCCTACCGGAGCCCAAAGCGCAGGCCAGTTGTAGGCTTTCAGAAGCGGCCAGACGCGGGTATAAAAACTGCTATATCCGTCATCAAAGGTGAGCAGTACCGCTTTTTCTGGCAACACGATTTTACCGTCATGGGCGTCCAAAATTTGCTGCACGCTGATCGGGTTATAGCCATTATCACGCAGCCACGCCATTTGGTCGCTCAACGCGCTGGTGCGCACAGAAAGATAGCGCTGGTCGGCGGCGCCATCCTCAACGTCGTGGTAGCCGAGCACCAGAAAGCTATTTTTCGGCCACGGATGATCCGCCGTCAGCGGCGTTCTCTGCGCGGGAGGAACATAGCGAGGCGTTGTATTGTGCGCGCTACTGCACGCGGTAATCATCAACCAGCCAGCGATTAATGCGCTAAGCCACAGGCATCTTTTCAGCATGAACAATCCTTAAAACCTGACATTTAAATCGAAAGCGAGGGAGATATTCCGCTCACGTTTACCGTCGTAGGGGCGTTTATCCCAAATCAGCATCACCCCACCATCTACGACGTTGTTCCATTTGAGCCGTTGTCCATATCCCACCTGAACGATGGCACCAGCGTCCTGGCCTTGCTGCCAGTAGCCACCGACACCTGCCAGGCCTTGCTGAGTCCAGACGGTGTCATAGTGGCGGTAAAGAACCTGCTCCGCGCTCAGGCCCGGAACAACGGAAAAATCACTCTTCGGGTTGTAATACGGCACATTCTCTTTGGTGTTAGTGCTCCCGCCGATGCCTGGGGTAAAGTCCAGAGTGAAGCGCGGCGTCGTCCACATGCGTTCTTTTCCGCTGAGTCCGTATTCGATGCGATCGTTACCATCTGAGAAATGTGATGCGGCGAACGACAGTTGATATTCACGTCGTTCGTTTTGATACCAGCGGACAAACATATCGCCGCCGTTGGCATACACGCCGCTACGCAGCGCGCGCAGTGGCGTATTACGCGACAAACGCTCGGCCGAACCGCCTACGCGCCAGTTGTCATTGAAGTCATGCCAACCGGAAAGACGTCCACCAATCTTCTGACCATCGCCATAATTTCGGCCAGACACTTCCATTTCCGCCCAGTAATCACGGGAAGTCCATTCCGCGCCTGCCGCCAGATCGCGGCTGATCCCCTTCCCTTCTTCAAATTCACCGGTAGCAAAGTTGAATCCGGTAAACAGTCGCCAGTTGTCGTTAATTGGCGGGGAGTAAATCGCCGTGTTGATGTTGAAATCATTCTTACCGCTGACCGGGCTATCGGACGAGATCCCCTGCGTGCCGCTAATACGCACTTCCGACATTTTGTGGACATCACGAATACGCGCGAGGCGCAGCGTCGCTTCATCATCCGGGCTACGGGCGATAACGTCATCCGTCAGTTCATCGGCTTGCTTCCACTCCTGGAGATCCAGCGCAACGTAAGCCTGCTGACGCTCCAGCTCCAGGTTGCTTGGCTCAATCACTTCCGCAAGCTTCAACTCTTTCTCCGCCGCATGTGGCAAGCCACGCGCTTCAAGTACAGAGGCATAAGATATGCGCAGTCCCTGGTTACCTGAGCCTGTTCGCGCCAGATGCTCTGCGAGCTTTTCTGCCTCTGGCAATTCATTGGCAGCAATATGATATTGCGTCAGCAGCGACTGTCCGAGCAGCCAGTTATCGTTAGGCTGCGGCGTTGGCGAACCATAGATACGTCGCAGGTACGGACTCTCTTTGATTAAGTTTTCGGCCTGCTTTTTAGCAGCATCAAAGTTTTCATTATCGATATGCGCGTAGAACAGATCCTGTTGATCCTCTGGGCCGAGCGGCATAACAGGAATCGGTCCGTTCGGATAGTAGATGCTCATCAGCATCGCTTCGGTTTTTTCTGGCTGGCGCTCGCTTAACCATGCCGATGCTACCCAGCGTTTTGCGTAGTTTGGCACTTCGCCGCTTGCAGACAGCGATTCGTATTCATTAATCACTTCAGAAGTACGTTTACGAACCAGCAAAGCGCCCATGCGGTCAATTCTCGCCCGACGAACATCATTCTGCGCGGATGGTTCATCCTTCCAGGCAGCCAGTAACTGGTCATAACGGGCCAGGGCTTTATCCGCCACGATAAACCGTTCTTCTTCATTCCGCGCGGACGTATAGGAGGAACGTACCATTTCGGCGGCAGCATCAAGTTCAAGGCGACGCTTCACAGGATCTGCTGTAGGTACTACCTCCGCCATATTTAGAGCGGGCCCGGAAACGCGGTTTGCTGACAGAGCAGATAGCAGCGTGGATTTTGCATTTTTATTATCTGGATCAACGTCATCTGCCTGGCTGGCAACCAACAGCGCGTCCCAGTTTTTCCCCTGGGAATGATAGACATAGGCAAGTAACGCGTCGGAGTCTGCGCCCGGATGCGCCTGTGCCCATTTATTCGCTTCAGTAAGGGCTTGCTGGTTGTAGCGAGCATCCGCCAATGTCATTATCCAGCCGGTACGTACGTCAACGTTGTCAGGTTCTTCCTGTAAAACGCTTTCCCATACCGCCAATGAATCATTCCAGTTTTTCTGGTTACGGTACGCACGAGCAGCGGCGACTTTGCCGCGCGCAGGCACTTCCATCTGCCCACGATAGCGCTGCCAGATTGCAATGGTGGTTTTATCGTTGTTCTCAACCCAACTGGAAACTTGCAGCCAGTCGGCAACCTGATTTGGCGATAGCGCGCTTTGCTTTCCCTGATCCTCAAGATAGCGCAATAACGGCGCACTATTACCACTTCGCGCTTCAATAACCAAAGCGTCATAATCTGATACCGCTGCAGAGATTTGCATAGGAAAAAGAACGCTTGCCGTAAATAAACAGCTTAAAGACTTAAAACGTTTAATGAAGTTGGCATGTCGACGCATACTTAACATATCTGCCCTTATAACTTACATCAGAGTAAAAATAAGCGTTTTCAATAGATTACGGTCAATCCCTGACGGTTGCCGACCATGTAACATGCACTATCGCTTATTTCGTAATAGGGTTATGAAGCAATTAATTCTTTCGTATTATTGACTACCCGAGCCTCGTCCTCTAATCGTTGGAAAGGAGGCGTAAACTCAAAAATTTTATCACTCAGCGTAGTTCGTGGCTATGTGATAAGAAAATTCTTAGACAAAAAAAGTATTTTAGACCAAATTTTCCTAATACTCTTGGGATTGAATTCTGGATTTAGATTAAGTTTGCATGACGAAACCTTGTGCTGCTGATAACTATTGCTGGTTAGCATAGCTACACCGCGCAACTGTTTGCATGGTAACTATTTTGCGAGATGGATAGAGAAAAATCTGATATGTGCACTCTGCTAAGAATAAAGATAACAATATACGTAATATAACTTAATTTCCGTCCTCAAACAGGACCAATAAGATGAAAATAAGGATACAGTTGCGAGAAGAATTAGGTACAGTAAAAATCCAATGAAATCAAACGAGTTTTTTAATCCATGAGTGAAACCTACCATAATTGGTATTTTGATATTCGACAGAATACCTGCACGAGAAATTGTGTTTTGCTCTACTCGGGAATGTATTTATCAACCTTGTGTATTATTGACGATATCAACCACAAACAACTTTTTAACCCTACAGATAGCAAGCTTAATTTTATTGAGCGTAGCGCTCTCAGCATAATTTTTTGCACTTACCTTCCCTTCAGCCTTTCAGGTAATCTTGACTAAGACGCCAACAGGGACTGAACAATGAAAATCGTTAACGCAGAAGAAGAGCACATCCACGCCATACGCGATATCTACGCCCATCATGTTATTCACGGTACCGGCAGCTTTGAAACTGACCCGCCGGATACCCGCGAGATGCTGGCACGTCTGGAAAAAATCCGCAGTCTGGGACTGCCGTGGGTTGTTGCGCTGCAGGAAGATAAGGTCATAGGGTATTGTTATCTCACTCGCTATCGCGAGCGTTATGCCTACCGCTATACCCTCGAAGATTCGATTTACATTGACCCGACGGCACAGCGTCAGGGGGCGGGAAAAGCGTTGCTCCGCCATGTCATTGACTGGGCCGAAACGCACGGTTATCGGCAGTTGATCGCCATCGTCGGCGACAGCAATAATCAGGGATCGCTGAAGGTCCATCAACAGGCCGGATTTACGCAAATCGGCACGCTAAAGAACATTGGCTTTAAACATGGACTCTGGCTTGATACGGTATTACTGCAACGCAACCTGGGCGCAGGCGACAGCACCCTACCAGCAGATTCCGGTGCCGCTATTTAACACTACTTAGGGATGACTTCAGGATACTGCCCTCTGGTAACCCACAGCTAAATTTGTGTGACCCAAGCGCATAGTAATGCCTCCTGTCATCCGGCCAATATGTCGTACATTCAGACCAACAGAATAACAATCCCGGCATAACGTAGTTATTATTTAATTCTCAAATAGTTAAGCCTGTTAGAACGAAAAAAGCACCCGAACGTTAATGAACGGATGCTTTAAAAATACACTCACTCAGTTTTACTTAGCGGGCGGTCCCACCTGATGCGTCATAAGCATCGTAGGACTGACGTCTTTTCAGCCCGAAGTTGATTCATCCCTACGCGTGATGTTTCGCCAAATCCCTCCCGAAAGTCTCAGGTTTTCCGGACCGCTTTTCAGGATTTGAGTAACACATTTAAGGTAATTGTCCTTCCAGCGAGCAATGAAAGAAGACTGACTTTCGAATCTATGCGGAGAGACCATTTTCTCCAGCACAAAATGGATGCGCCCGTCTCGCCAAACCGGAACACCAAATACGGTTGGCAAGTGCATTTTCCAGGCAAGGCGAGAGCAAAAGGAAGAGTAGGTAATCTGCTGACCGAAAAAGTCGATAGTCGGCGCACTCAAATTCAGCGCACCGTCTATCGCCACCACAAGCGACTGCCCACTATGTAAGGTCTGCATGCATGCCCTGACCACGTCCGCTTCGCTTTTATCGCTAACCGAAATCAATCGCTCACCGTAGCCCCCTTTGAGCACGCCAGGAGTGGAAGCCACCCATTTGCTGTTCATCTCCAGCAAAGACAGGATCATCGGCCCGGCATACATTGCGCCCAGATGAGCCGAGACAATAATGCAGCCACGCTGATCGAGCTGCAGCCCTCGGAAAAACTGCTCAACATGCGATATATCGGCCAATCGGTACATGGGTTCGTCGGCCTGCTCTCCTCGGCATTCAAGCCAGTCGAGGAGAAAATTATCTGCAAGATAGCCCCACTTCGCTCGGCGCTCCCATTCATGGCGCTCGATACCTGACTGTTTGCCGGCAATTTCCCATGCCCAGTCAAGGCGCTCATGCGGCAGGTTAACGGCGGAAATTTTCCCATCAAGCGCCAACAGCCCCTCCTCGAATGACTGAGGCAGATGATTTCCCCTGGCCCGAACATAGTGTGCAAAAACGTTTTCCGCTTCGCTTGTTTTCCCCGCCTGTAACAACGCCGCCGCGGCATAACGGTTCCATTTGCTCGTAACCCCTTTTTCCTTTGCCAGTTGTACAAATTGATCGCTGGCAGCAGCGTATTGCCCCACCTGACGCAGCGCTCGAGCATACATTGCTCTGACATAATGAAGTGCAGGATGACAAGCGAGCGACTGTTGCAGCAACGGAATGGCTTTCTCGTTCTGACCCGTTCTGATTAAGGCATCGGTATACAGGGTCACGATACGCAAATTATCAGGGGTAAAACGTAGAGCATGACGCCAATGCTCAGCGGCCTGAAGCTTCACTTCCTGGCTGCGGCCGGATTGATAGCAGGCAAGCCCCAGGCTACGACGCAGCGCAGCGCCATCTAACCCACGGGCTAATGCGGATTCTCCAGTCTGAATGGCTTCCTGATATTTGCCAACAGCGCAGAGCGTATCAATCGCCAGACCCGCCGACTCCTGCTTTTCTAAAGCGAAGAAAGGGAGCAATGCGCAGGCCAGGTCATAATCGCCTGGTAGGGGGCTTTTATTTAAGAAACTGAGGCAGGTCGCAATCATATCTACCCGTGGGGGAACTTCCTGCGCCTGAATTCTGGCCAGCGAGATTGCCTGTTGCCCTTTATCCGCCAGAGTCAAGCTGCGCAAATGGAGCGCAAAAATTTTGCTGTTACCAGAAAAAACGAGCCGTGCCCGCTCGGTTAAATCAGCAACAGTCGTATATTGTTTACTTTTAAGCAGTGCGCTTGCGACCAGCAGAACATCATCCGGCTGGCACGCATTCACCGCCAGCAGTTTGTTAACCACCTGTAGTACAGTGTCCCGATGATGTGATGCCAGCGGCGAAATAACCCATCGTCGCAATAAATTACGACTATTCCTTGCCGTCAGCACACGGTCGGACAATAACGCCATCCCGGCATCTGTTTCATCTTTACGTAAACACGCAATGGCGAAGATAATAATATTCTGCTCATTTCCGGCACTATCGAGCACTTTTTCAGGATGCTGAGCAAAATAGCGGTATAGCCCATCCCAATCCTCTTGTTTGAGCAGGGTGGTAGGCGATATTTTTTCACATGTAGAGAGCAAGCTCATCGTTTTTCCTTAATAAGCTTTATTCACGCATCCGCCTGATGGTTATCAGGAGCGAGGTCACCAGGTACGCGATACCCAGCAACACAAAGAACAGTAACCACTTTGTACCATCGGCATAGCGGGTGGTGTCCGACACCACCATTGGTTGAGAAATGATCAGCAAATACCGCCTCTCACGTAGCGCTTGCAGCTTCCCCTGCTGTAAGGTTTGTAACGCAGATTCCCAGCGTGTTTTAGCGATTTCACTCTGCAGGCGAAGATCTTCAAACAAAGACAAACTTTCTGAAGATCCCTGCGACCCTAACTTATTGGACAGACGGTTACGCTGCTCGCCGATCTGCTTTTCCAGGACCTTGATTTTGGCCGACAGTCTGGGAATAAGGGGGTTTTGATCCAAACCATTAGCCATTAATTGCGCATATTCCGCTTTCGCCTCCGCCAGTTGCGTTTCAAAACCTGCAATCAGTTGATAAATCGCGGTCACTGTTTCCTGTGGTTCAATATCTTTTTGTATATGCTGTATTTTTAGCAATTCAAGCCGAACCGCCCCCAGATTTTCCTGGGCCGATTTAACATCGTTCTCCAGCCATAATATCCGTTCCTGCTGCATCCGCGCTGAAACGGTATTAACGTGCTGTTCCGCAAAAGCCAAAATACGCTGGGCAAAAAACTCAGCCTGTTCCGCACTCCGTGCCTTCACGTTTAAACGCAGCATGCCCTGTTGAATATCAATAGCGACCGAGACTTTTGATAAATAGTAACGATAGGGATCATCATTAATTCCCAGCGGCGCGTGATAGCGGGAAAATAATGCGATATCATCTTGCGCAAAATAAGATAAAAAGCCGAGTTCTTTTTCCATTCGATCCATCATTTCTTTCGAAAGAATAAACTCGCGAACCTGAAAGCCTTCTGACATCTCATTACCTGCGCCAAAGAAAGCTGTTCCAGAAAAATTATCCTGGCTGGCATCAGTTTGCACAATAAAGGTGGCATCCGCGCTGTAAAAACGCGAGGTTAATAACCACGACATAAGCATAATAATCAGTAGCGGCAAAGCAATATAAAGAAAGAGTCGACGTAGCGATCGTTTGGCTTGCTGAACACGCCGTTCTTTAATAACCAATGATGCTCTACGGACAGAATCAGCATCCGTCGCGGACCAGACTGAGTCTGGTCGATTATGACTTATCGATTCTGCCATTTTTTCCTTCTGGCGAAGGGCGCATTCTTCTTTTTGTTGCAGTCGCGAGGCTCGGCTTTCTTCTGCTACCTTCGCCCTTCCTTCTTTCCATTTTTTAATACGTTCTGAATTTTCCACACGCTATCCGTATATTTTCTATTTAAATATCAAAAGAATAATCATCAGTTTGCATCATCGCCTGATTTAACTGATATTGTTCAAAAAGCGCAGACGCTTGGGCTAAATCTTCACACATGGTAATTTTCCCATGCAGCAATACGCCAAAGGCATGGCAGTGTTCTTTAATAAGCCGGGGGTTGCGTGTTAGCACAATCAACCCTTTCTGCTTTAGCTCATGAGCTAGCGCCTCCTGCATACGCGATTGTGAGGCATTGTCCCCGGTATACAGCTTGTCATCGGCAATATAAAGACGGCAGGGAAGCAGTAAATTAATGGCAAATGCCAGATGCGCTTTCATCGTGACAGAGTATTCACTCACCCTGTCGGTATAGCGCTGTTCAAGCTGGGTCAATTGATAGCAAAAATGTGAAAACTCATCTCCATCCAGACCATAAAGACTGGCCATCATGCGCGCATTCTCTTCGCCGGTTAATCCGGGCAGAACAAAAGCATTTGCCCCCAGCGGAAGTGCATCACCCCGCAGCCCCAGAAAATCCCCTTCATCAGGAGCATCTATGCCGCACAGCACTCGAGTTAGCGTCGTTTTGCCTGAACCAGGAGCCGCCAGAATACCGATATGCTCATGGTAATCCATGACAAAATCTGTTTTATCAAGGACCACTCGCGGGCCTTTATCAGACTCAAAATAGCGTGTACAACCTAATAAACCGAACACGAACGCGTCTCTCCTGAAGCTAAAGTCAGTGATTTTTAGTGTCATAAACCCGGTGAAAAATGATGCCCGCGAGGAATAACGTTGCGGAAAATGCCAGAGGATAAAAAGGTTCAAGGTAAAAAGAGTGGTACCCTTCAAACATTCCTTCTCTGACTATCTCATTGACATGAAGAAGAGGATTCCAACTGAATATACTTAATAATGAATATGGCAATTCATTCGCAGTATAAAATACAGCTGAAATCAAAAACATAGGTCTTAACACCACAGGAACCGCTTTATAGACCAGCGAAAACCGTTCAGACAGAGCATCACAAAAGTAACCAAACGATAGCCCCAGCAGCCAGGCGATAACCATCCCTTCAAAAATAAGGATCGGTTTATGGGCTTCCCAACGGGAGAAGATAAGAAAGTTAATCAATGAAACAATAATATAAATGATAACCGCATTAACAAATTCGACTGCGGCGAGAGCAAAAATCACATATCGTTTTTTAACCTGAGAGACAACCGCCAGTGATGTAAAGAATGAACGAGTGCGCATGGTTGCAGTAATGGTGTAGCGAAATAACAGATACGGTAATATACCTGAAATAACAAAGCTGATATCGTCAGTAAATATTGGAACTGCACGATTCAAATATTGGAAGGAAATAACGGTAATGGTTATCCATACCAATGGCACGGCCAATACCATCATATAATTTAGCACATTACCATTATATCGCGTCTTGATGTCGCGCGACATGAGTAAAATAATCAACTCACAGACGGAAATGAGTTTTACAAAATAATAAGTATTATTTTTCAAAATATTCATATAGCGACATTAGAAAGAATTAGAGCCACGGATCAAAAAGCTATCGAATGCGGCTTTTACCTTAGCGAAATCTGTCAAAGAGGCGTTAGAGATATAGATAATATCACCATCTTCCACTCGCATGGCCTGCGCTAAAAAAAATGAATCAGGTAGACCCATATTGACATGATAGATATTCAACTTACGCATCTGCTGCTTCGCTTGTTCTGCTTCATTATGCTTGTACAGAAACACTGATTGCGGATCGGCAAGATTGTCGTTTAATCCTTTAGCCAGCGCCAAGGCATCCACTACGCTGGAATGACGCTGAACCAGAGCATGTTTCCCCTGAACACCCGCCGCACCAAGAACATTCACATATTCGGTCACCTGGCGCAGAGTAATGCGATCATCCGGCTGTAAGACAATATCCAACGCTGGATACTGATAAATATCTGACAGGCGCGCATTAAAATAATGCTGCTGACGCGTCACGTGAACTTCCATCATATCTGCGCTGGTAGTTTCCATCGCCGCCGCCGTTGCCAAAAAATGACTTAGACGATTCATACTCCGTTCAAGAGGGTAACGCCCCGTTTTCCCACTGCCCTCGACGGTCACCATGGCCCCCGTGCGGGCAGTGAGCGTTACCAGTACCTGAGGGTTCAGGACAACGCGCGAAAGCCGCTTTCTGACCTCTTCAGCCAGTTGCGTCACATCCATGCCGGTAACAGGAATTGTCCCAGCATAAGGCACCTGAACAATATTACTGTCAGTCACAAGAATATTTTCAAAATCCGCCCGGTCGCCGCTCGCGTTATTGGACAAATACCCCGCGCCGCCCGAGGATAAAATAGTGATATGCAGCACATCACCTTTAGCCAAAGATGTCCAGTGCCAGTTATTTTCGGCAAAGACCGGATCGACAATAGTTTTCGTCGCATTATCGGCATCACTCAGTTTTAATTCTGGCGTGACTTCGACCAGACGATAATGAGGATCATCCTGATTAATCAAGCTGGACTTAAATCCCGCTCTGGGAATAGTGCATCCTGAGAGCAGGATAAATGTCATTAATACAATAATAATTTTTTTCATAACTTATTATATAAATAAAAAAATTGAAAAAATGCCGTCCAATAATTAACGTGGCTGTGAGGCAATGGTCTGTACAAACGTTTCCACCATATGCTCCACGGTAAAACGCTCTTGTAAAAATGACTGCGTCTGTTCGCAAATACCGGTTCTGCTACGCCATAAATTGACCAACTGTTCTGCATAGCTACAAGCCTGGTCAAGATTGACCGTCTGTGCATCATCAAGAATAAAACCTGAAATACCCGCAATAAAGCATTCAGCCGATCCGCCTGCAGGAGTCGAAATCACTGGTACCCCGACCATTTGTGCTTCAATAAGCACATTGGGCAATCCCTCATAACGAGAGAACAAAATGAATAGGTTCATTTTTTGCAACCAATACCCCACGTCACGCGAGACGCCGACAAATAATATCCTCTCCAGAATCCCCAATTGCTCGGCGCGTTGCTGAGCTTCAACGCGCAAATCCCCATCGCCAACAAGCACAAAACGCGTGGCGGGATGGTGATGTAAATAGCGTGCTGCAAAATCAATCCAGGCGAGAGGATTCTTATCGCCTACAAAGCGGAAAACACCGCCAATAGTCGTGTCCGCATCCTGCGTTTTTTGCGTAAACTGCTGCCAGATTTTTTGTGGCACCTCAGAAGAAGGTTCGGTGGATGGCGGTAAGACGCCGTTATATACAACCTGGAAGTGCTGCGCATCCAACTGCAACCAGTCGGCATAATGCCGGGTCACACAATGGTTGTTACTCATAAAATCAACGCCAGGCACGACCGCCAGTGCCCGGTAGAGAGGCTCATATTCCGGCTTGAAAAGACGTTTTCTCACCACAGGCGGCAACCCGCGTAATCCTAGTTGAATTCTGGGTACGCCAGCAATCAGCGCTGCAAGCGCAATCATCAGACAAGCGCCATCCTGCCAGACGGAGAGATAGTCCGGCTTACGCTCGCATAAGTGGGGCACCAGATGCTTGATGCCATAGTTACACACTGGTGGGAGATGAGAGAGCAATAAGCGCAGTTCCGGAGATTCGATTGTCGCATCGTCAAAGAAGTTTCCGGTAATCTTTGCGATTTCCAGTACCTCAACCTGTTCCTCCAGCACTTCTTTTAGGAAAAAGTCTTGTCTGAGCTCCGGTGACAGGGAGCGAATAATAAGTTCCACCGGTTCTTCTACTTTTAGGCCGCCAATTTTCCCCTGTTGCTGGTATTTTCTGGCGATCTCGATAGCCAGCCTGGAAATCTGACGCTCTGCGCCACCGCTACCTAACGAGCCAGTACAGAGTGAAAGGCGACCGAAAGACCCGACAGGAAGCCGCCGCGTCTGACGATTTCGATATGACAAGATGGCATGCTTCATCGCAATAATACGGGTGTTGGTCCCCACAGGGATCGCTTCCCCTTCAAGGCGCTCGAGTAAATCGCAGATCTTATTTATTTTGCCTAAATAATTGTTATATTTTTTCTGAACGCCGCTGCTAACGTTTGTCAGAATCATCTGTGCATCTTTGGCTAGCCCAGCATTATATAAACGACGCGCATACTCATAACGAGCTTCGTCATTGTTTTGTGCAATCAGCGTTTCATAGAGCGCGTACGCACGCTCCGTTTCATTAAAATCATGAAGAAATTCTGCTTTTTTTAGCGTCGCTAATGAAGTTAAATCCTCGGCCGGTAATTCACTGTCAATTAACGCAATAGCTTGCGCAAGCTTCCTCTCTTTTTTCAATGCTGAAAGCGTGTTTCCTAGCGCCGCTAACTTTTCTTCCTGCGTTATCATTATGACTTCCCTGATGTATTCTTTTGCAATGCGGTTATGCAGGTCGTTACCTGCCTTGTCACCGAATCCGTTGGCCCGTTCACTTTCTCCAGTCGCTGCCAATACTGCAAAGCCTGCGAGTAGTCGCGCAAATGCATCGCATTTAATGCGGCATATTTCAAGGCGTAGGCATTTTCGCTATCAAAAACGAGTAATTTTTTCGCATAATCAAGATGTTCATAAGAAGCGATAGCGCTACCGCCATCCCTCAGAGAATCATTAAATAATCTGATAATTTGCTTATATTCACGCATCAGACGAGAAGCATCAGGATCAATACGTTTCATGCTAATCAATAAAGACAATGCTTCATCCAGACGCCCTTCGCTTTTCTTCTGGCGGACACATTTAAGGGCTCTGGTAGCGACATTGCGACATTCTTTCTCGAACAAGTCGTTCATTGATGCATTCTGGAAGGATGGAGAAATGCTCATGACGTTAGCAATCAAATCTATGAGAAATGGGATATCGTTAATGTGACGTATGCTACGTAACATAATCGACTGCAGGCTGGTAATGTTCGAGTTACGAATCAAGGTCATGTGGGCCAGTGTGCACGCTTCTTTCCAGGCACCAAGATTCACCAACGTTCTTGCACAATATACGGTGCTAACAGGATCGAACTCCAGAAGCGGCCACACAATTTTTGCCCCTGCCAGGATATTTTCATAATCCTCGCGCTCATACATTTCTCTTAATTTATCGCGCCATGCCGCTTTAACTTCATTATTAAAGCGAGAAATACGTGCGTGGGGATAAACCATAAATGCAGAGTAGCTGTACACCAGCGAAGTACTCAGTGAGACAAAATCTTCAACCGAATGTAGCGACAGCGCAGTATTGTTCCATGCCTCAAAAACATCGTGGAGTTTATCTTTATACGAGGTGCTAAGCGCCTGTTGATAGTTCATATTCTTGATGCAGAAAGCCGTTCGGATTACGAGGCCGGTATCATGAATTGTCGACAACACCGTCAGCGCAAATTCTGACTCATGGCGGAGTAACTGCTCGAGCGTCTTCATGAAAATCAATTCATCCCTGAATTTGACTGCCAATGATAGCGCTGTCTCCATAAACGCATCATTTAAACACTGCGATTGAATGCCGGCCTGGAAAGCGTCGGAAAATGCGTTGCCACCATTGAAATATTGTGTGCTACTCAGGAAACTAACCCATCCGCTTTGGGTTACAGGATTCAATAACAGTACACGTTTCCAGTATTGATATGACTTGTCAAATAGCTGTAAAGCATCGGCTGAGCTGGCGGCAACGGTAAGTACTTCTTCATCTTCAATCTCATTAGAAAGCATCATCTCGGCCGTCGATAAAGCTTCCTGCCAACGCGCTAATCCATGTAGAGACCTCAGCCGGCAACGTAAGGTACTGTCAGTCGTACCGATAATTTTCTCAACATCACTAATATCCTGATAAGCCTGTTCATAATAACCTAAGCGACTAAAAATTACGGATCGAAGTTGAATCAGAACGGGCTCTTTCTGTTGATGTCTTAATGCGGCAAAAAGTTGCTGTGACGCGGCAATAATGTCGCCATCCGCAAGCTGCTTCGTGATCGATAAGGTAAGTTCACGTATTTGGTCTTGTTTCTCTTGCCGCCCCTCATCAAGATGATGATTAGTACTGTTGATCACATTCTTAAAAATGGTCGCAACGATAGCATCACCAAACATGTCGGTATAATGAGTAAGATCGTCGCCATTTTTTTCCAACGCACGTTTTTGCCCCCATTTTTCCATCAAATTTGTTGGATTAACGCAGGGAATACCCATCCTTGCGGCGATGGTGTCGACATTTTTAATCAACCGACTGCGGGACTGAATGACAGTTCCTGCACGAGTGACAGCATCAATATGGGTCATAAACATAACGCGATCGCGACCGAGAAGCTGAACGATTTCCTGCATATCCTGTTCGATAGCATGCTCATCCATCTGCTCGACATTGATACTGCTTAATAAGGCACGATCGCTTTCCGACATTCCTGCAAAACAGGGATCGTCTTTGAGATAGGCCAGTAGTTTGTGCTGATTTCCTTGCGACGCTAGCGACCAGTAGGCGCGTGCTCGCTCTGTTTGGCTAAAAAACTCATAGAAATGACGAGTTAAATAATTTATTTGTAAGCAGAATCCATAGGCCATAATCTTCTTCTGACTCGAAATTTCAACGATATAGAAATCAGAAGGACTATGAACATCGGTGTTTAAATAACTTACAGCAGGTCTAAAAATAAATGGTCGGACCTGATCCGGAATATCTATCAAGCCTAGAAAAAAACGAATTTGCTGTAATGCCTCACTGCTCGTATGCGTAAACCCGTAAATTTTCTTAAAGTTAGCCTGAAAATTAAAATAAGGCTGAGCTCGTTTTACTGGACTCACAATACGGCAACTACCAATTGCTGTAAGCGTAAACATCCCTGACGATTTCATTAAATTCATCCACGTAAAAAGAAAATGAGCAGTTATACTCAGGAATACAAGATAGTTTGCTTATCAATATACCATTTTAGAGTTTGTTTCAGTCCTTCTTTGATATCAAACTCTGGCTCATACGAAAGCAATTTTTTTATTCTGGTTATATCAGCCTGGCTATGCTTAACGTCACCGTCACGAAAATCCTTATAAATTGGCTCAGCACAATTTTGCTCATCCCGCCATAAATTTAATCCATCGCGAATAAGATAATAAAGCTCATTAAGTGACGTTCTATCTCCGACAGCCACATTATAGACTTTATTTTTTGAGGCTAAGTTATTAGTCGTTGCTGATAATAGATTGGCCTGAATTACATTCTCTATATAGCAAAAATCACGGCTCGTTGTACCATCGCCATTGATATAAATCGGTTCATCTTTAAGTAGTGATAGTATCCAACGTGGAATGACTGCGGAGTATGCGCCGTTAGGATTTTGGCGGCGGCCAAAGACATTAAAGTAGCGTAAGCCAATAGCGTTAAAATCATAACTACGTGCAAACACATCAGCATATAATTCATTGACGTATTTTGTTACCGCATACGGGCTTAATGGTCGGCCGATCCGTTCCTCTATTTTAGGTAAATCGGGATGGTCGCCATAAGTGCTGCTGCTTGCTGCATAGGTGAAACCAGATACATGTGCATCTCTCGCCGCCGTCAACATATTTAAAAAACCATCAATGTTAGCACTATTTGTCGTGATAGGATCCTGTAAAGAACGTGGTACGCTTCCCAGAGCAGCCTGATGTAAAACGTAATCGACGTTCTCACAAACAGCCCGGCAATCGGCAAACGATCGAATATCCCCATGAATAAAGGTAAACCGGGACCATTGTTCTTCACTGACAGCGGCGCGCACGTCCTCTAAGTTATGCTGATAGCCAGTTGAAAAATTATCCAACCCAATTACCGTTTGATTTAAAAAGAGCAGTTCTTCCAATAACCCTGAGCCGATGAAACCGGCTACGCCAGTAATAAGCCAACGTTTTGGTTCAAGAACAAGTTGTATTTTTAATTCATCATAAGCTGTCATGATTATAACCTCACATCTGACTGCTCAGGGGGAAGAATATACTTCAGATCATAAAGCACATGTTTATCTTTTCCAAACCCACGAATATCATGACTCCCCATCAGCTTAAACTGCTCATGTCCGACTGCGACAATAATGGCATCATAAGATGCAGTTTTGATTTCCGATACAGGTATAATCCCGTATTCTTCTTCCACTTCCTCGGCATCAACCCAAGGGTCATAAATATCAACATTACAACTGTAATTACCCAATTCTTTTACAACATCAATAATGCGGGTATTTCTGATGTCCGGGCAGTTTTCTTTAAAAGTAAACCCCAGAATCAGAACGTTAGAACCCTCAACGTTAATTCCTTTTTTGATCATGGCTTTAATCAACTGTCCCGAAACATAGTTGCCCATATTATCGTTGAGTCGACGGCCTGCGAGGATAATTTCTGGATAGTAACCGATGCCCTGAGATTTATGAGTCAGATAGTAAGGATCGACACCAATGCAGTGACCACCAACCAGTCCCGGACGGAATGGCAGGAAGTTCCATTTACTTCCCGCGGCTCGCAGCACGGCTTCAGTATCGATCTCTAATCGGTTAAAGATAATAGCCAATTCATTTACCAGCGCGATATTGAGATCACGCTGGGTATTTTCGATCACTTTTGCCGCTTCCGCGATCTTAATGCTTTCGGTTTTGTATGTTCCTGCCGTGATGATCTGTCGATAGATTGCATCAACCAAACAGGCCGTTTCCGCAGTTGAACCAGAGGTAATCTTCTTAATAGTTGTCAGTCGGTATTTTTTATCGCCGGGATTGATACGCTCTGGGCTATAGCCAACGAAGAAGTCTTTGTTAAATGTCATCGCTGATATGCGCTCCAGTATCGGCACGCATTCTTCTTCGGTACATCCTGGATATACCGTAGACTCATACACGACAATATCCCCCGGTTTCAGTACCTTGCCAACGGTTTCACTTGCCCTGATCAAAGGGGTGAGGTCTGGTTGCTTGTAATCGTTGATCGGCGTCGGGACAGTAATGATGTAAAAATTGCATTCTCTGATTTCATCAATTGATGAAGTAAATGTCAGATGACGAGCATCACGTAACTCTTCTTCTGTAGTTTCGAGATTGACATCGATCCCTTCTTTTAGCTCAAGTATACGTTTATGATTAACATCAAAACCAACCACCTGACGAATTTTCCCAAATTCAGCGGCTAACGGTAAACCAACATATCCGAGTCCGATAATGGCAATTTTCACATCATCTTTGCTGATCATTACTGATAAGTCCTTTATTTAGTATTTATTAATTTTAAACTAATCCCAGATATTTCTGGAATGCTACCGCCCCTGGCGAGCTTAGCCAGCATATCTATTGGTATTGTGATTGCGATAATTTTCAGTCTAATTAAGACTAGAATTGTATATTTTCTAATTATAATCATACGAAAGTCGTATGCAGAATCCGTACTAAAACAGTAATTAAATTCCGGATCTTAAAATGTAATTGTTACTGAGTTAATGCATGGTTGTTTAATCTGGCAATAGAAGATACCGAGGGTCCCGCACACCAAATTTCATGGCGACCTCTTTTCTCCAACGATACAATGTAGACGGTGAGTTCATAAATCTATCCTGTAGCTCCTCCATACCGCTTTCGGTCAAGAAATACTTCATCTTCATGATATCTTTTTTGCTGATCTTAAAGCTGCATTCCCTCCGCCCTGCCGTTATCTTGTCACCATTTCGATACAGGCTTATTTTTTTTATCATCTCCGGCACTGGCGTTGTGGTATCGAAAACAGCAATAACATTTTTGATATTATCCAGCCAAAAAAGAGCTAAAGGCATCAATCGTGAACTGGAAATGATGATTATGATTTTATTAATATCTTTATTCCGTGAAAAAAAGATCAACGTACTGCGCAAGCTGTATCGATTAAGGCTCACGAATAAATAATTTCTTTCGTTTGTAATCAGTGACATTTCATCAATAATACCAGCGACGCCAACCCCAAAGTAAATATCATTTGGTGGCCAGAAATGTTGATACTTCATGAAGCCTCCATAACCTCAAACAACTCTATTTCATCCATGGTAAAGGTAAAGGCGTACTTTCAAGCACACCTACCCTCTAAGCAAATACCTAACAACCGAGTAATTTATTTTATTAATATTGCTAAGTACATGAAATGAACTTTTACACAACAAGGATGTGATATCAACCCCTCACCATCCATAACTAAAACCTATCAATCATTCCATTTTGGATTTGAAATACTAATGAATGTTGGCAATTTATTGCTCTTATTGGTTGTATTATTAGCAATGACTGTGAAAACAAACTTTCATCTTTTATTCAAAATGAGAAAAGTCTCAAAACCCACAGAAACATTATCTTACAAATTCACGACATACACACCACGCTTAGAGGTGATATGCCTGAATTGTCACGCATGTCCCTACGCTTAAATTTTTATTGGTACTGGGTGAGATCTTAATCAGTATAACTATAGCCAATCTCACTATATTTTCCGTATTCTTCGACAGTATTGATGTAATATATACAAGGCTTACGATCCGCTCGACCTTGCAAGTATTAGAAATGGTAAGAAGTAGTAGGCTAACTCGTATTTTTTATGTATTTGAACAATCTCGTGGTCGGATGATTAGAATTAAATCAGTTACCTTAATAAACATGTAATTTATTAATTTTGGTAGATGTGCAGACGCTTTAAACATTCCTTTATTAGCTCATGTGGATTGTTAGTTTCACAGGGAGTATCTCTCAGAAGGAGTATCAAATCCCACCAGCTTTCTACCACAGTCGCTTTGGCCTACATAGTTATGACATGAGTCCGATTAACGATAAACGAAGTAACACATTGAAATTTAGAAGGATAATTGAATCAGGAGAGTCAGTGAGTAGAAGAACTGGAGCGGGCGAAGGGAATCGAACCCTCGTATAGAGCTTGGGAAGCTCTCGTTCTACCATTGAACTACGCCCGCATTGAAGTGCGTAAGGGATTATAAACCTTACGCTCTTCTTGGCAAGGGACTAACCGACTGACTGGCGATTAATTCACCGTCAGCATTTTGGTTTACTGCCCTGCGGCGGCAAATAACGCAGCGGATCGATAGCTGTCGCCCGGTAGCGGATCTGGAAATGCAGCCGCACCGTAGTCGCATCCGAGCTGCCCATCGTCGCGATCTTCTGCCCGGCTTTCACGTTTTGACCGTTGTTCACCAACATGGTGTCATTATGCGCATACGCAGTGATGTAATCCTCACTGTGCTTAATCATAATGAGATTACCGTAACCCCGCAGCTGATTGCCGACATAAACCACCTTCCCGGCTCCGGCCGCGTAAATCGGCGTACCGCGCGCAGCCGAGATATCAATGCCCTTATTGCCGCCGTCCGCGGTTGAATAAGGCAGGATCACTTTACCGCTGGCGGGCCACAGCCAACAGCGTTGCCCCACTGGCGGCCACGACGACTGCGGCACAGAAGAAGATGGTCTGACCGCCGCCGTTTTGGTTGCGGATTTTTTGGTTGCTTTGCCAGAGCCAGAACTGGATTTCGCGCCGCTGCTAACTTTTAGCTTTTGTCCTACTTCAATGGTATAGGGCGGTGAAATATTATTCAGGCGGGCGATCTCTTTCACGCTGGTCCCGGTGGCGCGCGAAATACGGTATAGCGTATCTCCCCGCTTCACGGTATACACGGAGCCGGAATAACTTCCTGTATCAGACGACTTGCTCCCGGAACACCCTGCTAACAGCAGACCGACACACAGCAGCATCGCGATACTCAGGCCATTTTTCTTCAGGCGTCCTGCACTCAAAACAATACCTCGCAACATTTTCAGACGCTTTATCATAGCAGCCAGAAACCGGAAGCCAAATCATATCGCGCAACGAGACGTCGACGCTGGCATTTCACACCCTCTGTTAATCATTATGACTTAATTAAGCATATAATATGGGTGCTTAAGATTGATGGTGGATGCTATGCGACAGGAACATGTCATATTATTGAATGAGCAGGACCAGCCTTGTGGAACACTGGAAAAGTATGCGGCGCATACCGCCACAACGCCTCTGCACGCTGCGTTTTCCTGCTGGATATTTAACGACCAGGGACAACTGCTGGTGACCCGCCGCTCACTGCATAAAAAAGCCTGGCCAGGCGTCTGGACCAACTCTGTCTGCGGTCACCCGCAGTTGGGTGAAAGTACCGAAGCCGCTATTGTCCGCCGGGCTCGCTTCGAACTGGGTGTAGACATTGACGCGCTCAGCCCCGTGTATGCTGATTTTCGTTATTGCGCTGCGGACCCGAGTGGAATAGTGGAAAACGAAGTATGCCCGGTTTATGCCGCACAGATCGTCAGTGAGCTACAGCTAAACCCAGATGAAGTGATGGATTGCCAGTGGGGCAATCTTGAGGATGTCTTAAGCGGAATTGACGCGACGCCATGGGCTTTTAGCCCATGGATGGTATTACAGGTTGCAAACGATAAGGCGCGAGAATTACTGCGCAAGTTTGCCAACAGGAATTGACTGCCTGATGGGGCGACGCTTACCTGGCCTACATAATAAATAGTAGGCCGGATAAGGCATCAGCCACCATCCGGCATTTCACATCTTACTTAACCGGGCGCATCGCCGGGAACAGGATCACATCGCGGATGGTATGGCTGTTGGTGAACAGCATAACCATACGGTCGATACCAATACCCAGACCCGCAGTCGGCGGCAAGCCGTGTTCCAGAGCGGTAACGTAGTCTTCGTCGTAGAACATCGCTTCGTCATCACCCGCATCTTTGGCGTTAACCTGATCCTGGAAACGCTGCGCCTGATCTTCCGCATCGTTCAGCTCGCTGAAACCGTTACCGATTTCACGTCCACCGATGAAGAATTCGAAGCGATCGGTGATTTCCGGGTTTTCATCATTACGACGCGCCAGCGGAGAAACTTCTGCCGGGTACTCGGTAATGAAGGTTGGTTGAATCAGGTGCGCTTCCGCAACTTCTTCAAAGATCTCGGTCACGATACGGCCCAGACCCCAGCTCTTCTCAACCTTGATGCCGATAGATTCAGCAATCGCTTTTGCAGAGTCGAAGTTATCCAGATCGGCCATATTGGTTTCCGGACGGTATTTCTGAATCGCTTCGCGCATGGTCAGTTTTTCGAACGGCTTACCGAAGTCGAAGACTTCTTCACCGTAAGGCACTTCAGTCGTTCCCAGAACGTTCTGCGCCAGCGTACGGAACAGTGATTCGGTCAACTCGATCAGATCTTTGTAGTCCGCATAAGCCATGTAGAGTTCCATCATGGTGAACTCTGGGTTATGGCGAACAGAGATGCCTTCGTTACGGAAGTTACGGTTAATTTCGAAAACGCGTTCGAAGCCGCCAACCACCAGACGCTTGAGGTACAGTTCCGGCGCGATACGCAGATACATGTCCAGATCCAGCGCGTTATGATGAGTGATAAACGGACGCGCTGCCGCACCGCCTGGGATCACCTGCATCATCGGGGTTTCTACTTCCATAAAGCCGCGACCCACCATGAACTGACGGATACCCGCCATAATCTGTGAACGCACTTTAAAGGTGTTGCGGGATTCATCGTTAGAGATGAGATCCAGGTAGCGTTGACGATAGCGCGCTTCCTGATCCTGCAGACCGTGGAATTTATCCGGCAGCGGGCGCAGCGCTTTGGTTAGCAGACGCAGCTCGGTGCAATGAATAGACAGCTCACCAGTCTTGGTCTTGAACAACTTACCTTTCGCGCCGAGGATATCGCCCAGATCCCATTTTTTGAACTGCTCGTTGTAGACGCCTTCCGGCAGATCGTCGCGAGCAACGTACAGCTGAATGCGACCGCCAACATCCTGCAGCGTAACGAATGATGCTTTGCCCATAATACGGCGGGTCATCATACGGCCAGCAACGGATACTTCGATGTTCAGCGCTTCCAGCTCTTCATTTTCTTTCGCGTCAAAGTCAGCATGCAGTTGGTCTGAGGTATGATCGCGACGGAAATCGTTCGGGAATGGGATCCCCTGCTCGCGCAGGCTCGCCAGCTTCTCACGGCGCGTCTTCAGTTCATTGTTAAGGTCGGCTACCGCGTCAGCGCCCTGTACGTGTTGTTCAGACATGTTGGTTCCTCATAACCCTGCTTTCAAACTTGCTTCGATAAATTGATCCAGGCTGCCATCCAGCACCGCCTGCGTGTTGCGGGTTTCAACCCCGGTACGCAGATCTTTGATGCGGGAGTCATCAAGGACATAAGAACGAATCTGGCTACCCCAGCCGATATCTGACTTAGTGTCTTCCATCGCCTGTTTCTCGGCATTCTTCTTCTGCATTTCCAGTTCATAAAGCTTCGCTTTCATCTGCTTCATGGCCTGGTCTTTGTTCTTGTGCTGGGAACGGTCGTTCTGACACTGCGTCACGATCCCGGTCGGGATGTGGGTAATACGCACCGCAGATTCCGTACGGTTAACGTGCTGACCGCCCGCACCAGAGGCGCGATAAACGTCAATACGCAGGTCCGCCGGGTTGATATCGATATCAATATCATCGTCAACTTCCGGATAAACAAACGCAGAACTGAACGACGTATGGCGACGACCGCCGGAGTCGAACGGACTCTTACGAACCAGACGGTGTACGCCGGTTTCAGTCCGCAGCCAACCGTACGCATATTCGCCAGCAATTCTGATGGTCACGGATTTAATACCCGCCACTTCACCTTCAGATTCTTCAATAATTTCGGTCTTAAAGCCGCGCGCTTCAGCCCAACGCAGATACATACGCATCAGCATGCTTGCCCAGTCTTGCGCTTCCGTACCGCCGGAGCCAGCCTGAATATCGAGATAGCAATCTGCGCTGTCATATTCACCGGAGAACATACGACGGAATTCCAGCTGGGCCAGCTTATCTTCCAGGGTATCGAGTTCTGCTACGGCTTCGTTAAAGGTTTCTTCGTCGTCGGCTTCTACAGCCAGTTCCAGCAGGCCGGAGACATCTTCCAGGCCCTGGCTCATCTGATCGAGCGTATCAACGATGGCCTCAAGGGAGGAACGCTCTTTGCCCAGCGCCTGAGCGCGTTCGGGTTCGTTCCACACGTCGGGCTGCTCCAGCTCGGCGTTTACTTCTTCCAGACGCTCTTTCTTGGCATCATAGTCAAAGATACCCCCTAAGAACGTCAGAGCGCTCCGTGAGGTCCTGAATGCGGTTATTTACCGGATTAATTTCAAACATTGTCTGATTTCTTTTATTGGACTAGTCAAAATGCGGTTATAAGAGCGGGATTGTACCGGATCCCGGCTCAATTTTATACACACTAAATTCGTCAGACTGGCCAGATATTGTCGATAATAATCTGCAAGCTGCGGTTGCCGCGAAACTCGTTAATATCCAGTTTGTAGGCAAGCTGAACTTCACGAACACCGTTGTCCGGCCAGCAGGTGGTATCGACATTAAACGCAATACCGTCCAGCAGTGGACCGCCGCCAACAGGCTCGACCATCACCTTCAGATGACGCTCACCGACCAGACGCTGCTGGAGCAAACGGAAATGCCCGTCAAACAGCGGTTCAGGGAACATTTGCCCCCACGGCCCGGCATCACGCAGCATTTGCGCGACGTCCATGGTCATCTCCGCCGCGCTCAAAGGTCCGTCTGACACTACTTCGCCCTGCAGTAAAGCGGGATCCAGCCACTCGGTTACCAGTTCGCCGAAACGCTGCTGAAAACGTTCAAACTGCGCCTCCTCCAGCGACAATCCCGCCGCCATGGCGTGACCGCCAAACTTGAGGATCATGCCCGGATAAAGGGTGTCCAGGCGCTCCAGCGCATCGCGCATGTGCAGCCCCTGAATCGAACGCCCGGAGCCTTTCAGCGTACCGTCACCGGCAGGAGCAAACGCAATCACCGGACGGTGGAAGCGCTCTTTAATACGCGATGCCAGAATCCCCACCACCCCCTGATGCCACTCGGGATGATACATCGCCAGACCGCCCGGTAGCATATCACTACTGCGTTCCAGCTTTTCACACAGGGTCAGCGCTTCGGCCTGCATACCCTGCTCTATCTCTTTGCGCGTCTGGTTGAGTGCGTCCAGCTCATTAGCCAACACGCGCGCTTCGCCAATGTTGTCGCACAGCAACAGCGCCACGCCAACGGACATATCGTCCAGGCGCCCCGCCGCGTTCAGTCTGGGCCCGAGGGCAAAACCTAAATCACTGGCAGCCAATTTGAGTGGATCGCGATTGGAAATCTCCAGCAGCGCTTTAATACCCGGGCGACACTTTCCGGCACGAATACGGCTTAAGCCTTGCCACGTCAAAATGCGGTTATTGGCATCCAACGGGACCACATCGGCCACCGTGCCAAGCGCGACCAGATCGAGCAAATCCGCCAGGTTCGGCGGCGTAATGCCTCGTTCATCAAACCAGCCTTTGTCACGCAGGAAGGTGCGTAGCGCCAGCATCAGATAGAAGGCCACGCCAACGCCTGCCAGCGATTTAGACGGGAATTCACAATCGTGCAGGTTAGGATTGATAATCGCTTCAGCGCCCGGCAGCGTGTCCCCTGGCAGGTGGTGATCGGTCACAACGACCGGGATCCCCAACGTTCTGGCATGTTCAACCCCCGCATGGGACGAGATGCCATTATCTACGGTGACAATCAGTTGAGCGCCACGAGCATGAGCCTGATCCACCACTTCCGGGCTTAAGCCATAGCCGTCTTCAAAACGATTAGGCACCAGGTAGTCCACGTTGCTGCAGCCCAACGCGCGCATTGCCAGGATGCTGAGCGCTGTACTGGTGGCGCCATCGGCGTCAAAATCACCGACCACGATGATGCGGGTTCCCGCACGAAAGGCGTTATAGAGGATTTCTACCGCTTTTTCGACGCCGTTCAAATGCTGCCACGGCAGCATGCCTTTCACGCTACGCTCAAGCTCCTGCGCGCTGCGCACGCCGCGACTGGCGTATAAACGGCGCAGCAATGGCGGCAAGTCAGCAGGTAGCTCGGCGGTCTCGTCGGCCTCACGCCGACGAAGTTGTATCTGTTGTTTCACGCGAATTATTTACCGCTGGTTTGTTTTGCATGCGCATCGAGGAATTCTTTCATCTCTTTCGGGCCCTGATAGCCTGGCACTACGTAGCCATTGCTCAGCACAATCGCCGGCGTACCGCTGACGCCAAACTGTACGCCCAGCGCGTAGTGGTTAGCGATGTTCACATCACAGGTCGCCGCTTTCACATCTTTGCCAGCCATGGCGTCGTCAAAGGCTTTGTTTTTGTCCTTCGCGCACCAGATAGACTTCATGTCCTGCTCGGCCTGGCTTTCCAGTCCCTGACGAGGGAAGGCCAGATAGCGTACGGTGATCCCTAACGCATTGTAATCTTTCATCTCTTCATGCAGCTTGTGGCAGTAGCCACAGGTGATGTCGGTAAAAACGGTAATGACGTGTTTTTCCTGCGGCGCTTTGTAGACGATCATCTCGTTCTCCAGCGCGTTCAAATGTTTCATTAGCAGCTGATTGGTGACATTTACCGGGCTCGCGCCACTCACGTCATACATCGGTCCCTGAATAATATGTTTACCGTCTTCAGTAACGTACAGCACGCCGCTATTGGTCAGTACCGTTTTCATGCCCGCAACCGGAGCTGACTGAATCTCGGTACTCTGAACGCCCAGCTTCGCTAATGACTGGCGAATCGCCGCATCGTCTGCATGTACCATGCCGGAAAACGCCGTCGCCAGCAGAGTGAACATCATAAAACGTTTTTTCATAACCTATCCTTTCCTGTCAGCACTCACGCTCGCGGGTGATGCTGTTGATGTAGTTGCCGCAAGCGCTCCGTTGCGACATGAGTATAAATCTGCGTTGTCGAGAGATCGCTATGCCCCAGTAGCATCTGCACCACGCGCAGGTCAGCGCCATGGTTGAGCAGATGGGTGGCAAACGCGTGCCGCAGGACGTGCGGAGACAGCTTTTCGCTGTCGATTCCAGCCAACACAGCATAATGTTTAATACGATGCCAGAACGTTTGACGGGTCATCTGTTGCGCCCGCTGGCTGGGAAACAGCACATCAATCGATACACCGTTGAGCAACCATGGACGACCATGTTCCAGGTACGTTTCCAGCCAGTACACCGCCTCCTCACCTAACGGGACAAGGCGCTCTTTATTACCTTTACCGATCACCCGGACCACGCCCTGACGCAGGCTGACGTCACTCATCGTCAGCCCCACCAGTTCAGACACGCGCAGGCCCGTGGCATACAACACTTCCAGCATGGCTTTGTCGCGAAGCTCCAGCGGTTGTTCGATGAGCGGTGCCTGCAGCAGTCGTTCTACCTGTGCCTCACTGAGATCTTTGGGCAGACGCTGCGGAAGTTTAGGTGATGCAAGCGAGGCGCTGGGGTCATCTTCGCGATATTTCTCACGGTACAGATGCTGAAAAAAACGCCGCGTTGCACTGAGCAAGCGTGCGGAGCTGGTGGCTTTATATCCCCCATCCATCCGTTCAGCCAGAAATGCTTGCAGGTCATCACTCTGCGCAGTCGCAAGCGAAGCGCCGCGGTGATGTAGCCATTCGACAAGCATGGTCAGATCGCGACGATACGCACTTAATGTGTTTTCCGCCAGATTTCGTTCCAGCCACAGGGCATCAAGAAACTGCTCGATGCGCGCCAGATCCTGTTCCACTCGCGCCCCTTAATCCACTCTCATTTTTGATGCATTATGCCTCATTGTGCCGAGAATGCGGCGATTCTGTTACACTACCCGCAACGCTACAGCAGAATTGAGATGTTTACGTCATGAACATGGGTCTTTTTTACGGTTCCAGCACCTGCTACACCGAAATGGCAGCAGAAAAAATCCGCGATATCCTGGGTCCCGAACTGGTGACACTGCACAACCTCAAAGATGATTCCCCGAGCTTAATGGAGCAGTATGACGTGCTCATTATGGGCATCCCGACCTGGGATTTCGGTGAAATTCAGGAGGACTGGGAAGCAGTCTGGGAGCAACTGGACGACCTCAACCTGGAGGGCAAAATCGTTGCGCTTTACGGTATGGGCGATCAGTTGGGTTACGGCGAATGGTTCCTGGATGCGCTGGGTATGCTGCATGATAAGCTGGTCACCAAGGGCGTAAAATTTGTTGGTTACTGGCCAACCGAAGGCTATGAATTCACCAGCGATAAACCCATCATTGCCGATGGACAGCTGTTTGTTGGCCTAGCGCTGGACGAAACAAATCAGTACGATCTCAGCGATGAACGCATTCAGGCCTGGTGCGAGCAAATTCTTGGTGAAATGGCCGAACACTGGTCCTGATAACCACTTTGCCGGATCCTGACGTATACGCCATATCCGGCCTACTTTATTGACCGAACCGAGACCTTAAAGCTGCGCCCCACCAGGCATTTATCGACGTTATCCCTGCTTCGCCTGTTGCAGTATTAACCGTCGCAAATCCCGCCACTCAGCATCATCCATACTGTCTGCCGCCAGCCACAAATGCTGACGCTTTCCGACATCAGAACGCAAACGCAGCATCATGCCCGTTTTGACCATCCAGGGTGCGCTAACAATAGACCACTCTTGCCCTTGCCAGCGCAGTCGACCGTTCATCAACAGCCGAATCTCGCCCTGACAGGCGTTAATTCGGCGCTGGCTTCGGACGCTATCGAACACCACCAGAGAGAGCAGAACCAGCCATAATGGGGTGTAGCTCAATGGCCAGGGCATCAATAAAATGAATACCGCCACCAGCCCATGAATGAGCAGCGAAAGCCATTGCGCGCGCCATGAAACGCGTAAATCAGATTGCCACTGGACCACGTTCCCGATTCCGTGTCTGGATAAGTCGCACCATCTGCTCCAACTGAGCATCAGCTGGTTTCCCATGATTCATCAACCAGTTAAACAAGTCTGGATCATCACATTCTAGCAGACGGATAAAGATACGTTTTTCTTCGTCACTTAAGCTGTCGTATTCATGTTCGAAAAACGGCATGATCGAGATGTCCAACTCGCGCATACCGCGACGGCATGCCCAATGAATACGCGCTTTGTTGTTAATATCCATGTTCTTCTCCCTGTCTCGCGAAAACGAAGTATCCCGCTATTGTAACGTGTTTTTCCCGCACATTTACGGGAATATCATTAAACGGAAGCGTGTTCGCTAAATAAAACCGCATTAAGTCAAAGGATTCAGCATTTTTGGATGTCTCCTCGCAAAGCTTAATATATGGCACAAATAGCCTGTTTAAACCGCTTGCAATGGGCCATAGCTCTTTTACCATTAGTCATTATCACTGCGTTAAGCAAATCAGGACATTATTATGGCTTTTACATCTTTTCCTCCTCGCCAGCCTTTCGCGTCAACGCGTTTGCCTCTGACGCTAATGACGCTCGATGACTGGGCGCTCGCCACCATCACCGGTGTCGACAGTGAGAAGTATATTCAGGGTCAGGTCACGGCGGATGTCAGCCAGATGACCGAGCATCAGCACCTGTTGGCTGCACATTGTGACGCCAAAGGTAAAATGTGGAGCAACCTGCGTCTGTTCCGCCAGGGTGACGGTTTTGCATGGCTTGAGCGCCGTAGCCTGCGTGATGCGCAGCTCACTGAGCTGAAAAAATATGCGGTTTTCTCGAAGGTGGCGATTGTCCCGGACGACGAGCGAGTACTGCTGGGTGTAGCGGGGTTCCAGGCGCGTGCGGCGCTGGCCAATCTCTTTAGCGAATTACCAAACAGCGATAAACAGGTTATTACTGACGGTTCTTCCACCCTGTTGTGGTTCGAACATCCTGCTGAGCGTTTCCTGCTGATCGTTAATGTTGCAACGGCGGAAACCCTGGTAGAGAAGCTGCGCGGTGAAGCGGAGTTAAATAACAGCCAGCAGTGGCTGGCGCTGGATATAGAAGCAGGTATTCCTGTTATTGATACTGCCAACAGTGCGCAGTTTATTCCGCAAGCCACCAATCTGCAGGCACTGGGCGGGATCAGTTTTAAAAAAGGCTGCTATACCGGTCAGGAAATGGTTGCTCGCGCAAAATTCCGCGGAGCCAACAAACGCGCCATGTGGACTCTGGCAGGTGCGGCCAGTCGGGTACCAGAAGCGGGTGAAGACCTGGAGCTGAAAATGGGCGAGAACTGGCGCCGTACCGGCACCGTACTCGCCGCGGTGCAACTGGCTGATGGTCAGATACTGGTGCAGGTTGTGATGAATAACGATATGGAAGCCGACAGCGTGTTCCGCGTTCGTGACGACGCGAAAACGCTGCATATTGTGCCGCTGCCGTATTCACTGGAAGAGTAAAAGATTAACGCCGGATGGCGCTACGCTTATCCGGCCTACAGGCACATTTTGTAGGCCGGATAAGGCGTTAGCCGCCATCCGGAATCAAGGATTACGCCTGTCCAACATACAAATAAATCGCCAGAAAGTGGCAAACGCTGCCGCCCAGCACAAAGCCGTGCCAGATAGCATGGTTGTATGGAATACGCTTACAAACGTAGAAAATTACGCCCAGCGAATACACCACACCACCAACGGCCAGCAACGTCACGCCCCCCACAGCCAGTTTAACCGCCAGTTGATACACCACAATCAGTGATAGCCAGCCCATTGTCAGGTAGGTTACCAGTGAGAGAACCTTAAACCGGTGCGCAATGGTCAGTTTGAATAAAATACCGATCAGCGCCAGGCTCCAGATAACAATCATCAACCCACGTGCCAGTGGCGAATCCAGTCCCACCAGCAGAAATGGTGTGTAGGTCCCGGCAATCAGCAGATAAATCGCACAATGGTCGAATTTTTTCAGCCAGACTTTCGCTCTCTGATGGGGGATCGCGTGATACAAGGTTGAGGCGAGAAACAGCAGGATCATGCTGCCGCCGTACAGGCTATAGCTGGTTATCGCCATAACGCTGGCGTTGGTATCCACTGCCTGGACCAGCAATAACACCAGTCCGACAATCCCAAACACCAGCCCGATACCGTGACTGATGCTGTTGGCTATTTCCTCTGCCAGCGAATATCCCTGCGCGATTAATGGCTTCTGAACCATAACTTACTCCCGAGAAACGTGCACTATCGTGATTGCTCCTCTAGCGTAACTGAGAATGGTTCCAGTGAACACCTGTTAGCTAAAATAATTCCCAGATAAAAATTAACCCATAAAAATCATTATGTTAATTTTATAATTTCAGCTAACAGGCGTACCTTTATAATTAAAGGCATTTAAAATCAATCACATAAAATTGCGTTTGATCCGGGTAAATCTCAGCAATGACATGTTTAAGTTCTTCAAGCGTCATATTTTCCTGCTGGGCATGTTTTTCCGTCAGCATATCCAGCGTAACGGTTGAGGTGCCAACAACCTCAATCGTGCAGAAGTATCCCTCATCCTCAAAGCGTCCAACCCGTAGAATGTCACCGGTTTTGAAGTGTGATTCGGACTCGTCACGAATGGTGATGGTTTTGCGTCCGGCCAGAATGTCATCCTGGAAACGCTGAAAAAAAGTGATGTCATTTGGCTGCATGTTATTATTCCCTGTAGATGAAGTCTGATGAGTGAGTTTTGCCATTGTGAGTATGTTCTCCCACGCTGCCATCGCCAGTCTCAACAATCTTGAGATGCTGGTCTACAACTATGTCATCAAAAACCGTGACAAAGTCATGTACATGACCATTCGCGAACTGGCCGATGCCGTGGGCGTTTCTACAACCACCGTGCTGCGCTTTTGCCGCAAGCTTAAGTGTGAAGGTTACTCAGAATTTCGCGTACGCTTCAAATTATATTTAGAGCAGAATGAACCGCAACAGGCTAATTTCGGTGCCAGCGAAATCATCAGCTTCTTTAAAGGCGTCAATAACGACGAGTTCGATAATCTGCTCGATCAGGCTGTTGATATTATATTATCCTCCGAACGTATTATATTCGTCGGAGCGGGAACATCCGGAGCTTTAGCCAAATATGGCGCACGTTTTTTCTCAAATGTCGGAAAATTCAGTAATCACATTGATGACCCTTATTTCCCGGTAACGAATGATATGGCCAGAAATGCGCTGGCGATCGTGCTTTCCGTTTCTGGTGAAACAGAAGAGATCCTGCGTTTTGCCAGCCAGTTCAGCCTGCACAACTGTAAGGTCCTGTCGGTCACCAGCCATGAACATTCGCGTCTGGCGAAACTCGCTGACTTTAACCTCTCCTGGCACGTTCCACAAACGCGCATTGCCGGGGTATACGATATAACCACGCAAATCCCTGTTATTTATATTCTGGAATCACTTGGCCGCAAGCTGGCGAAAAGAATAGCGTAAAAAAACAATCTGTTTTTTTGATGTAACAAATCACATTAACGCTATTTTGTTATAGCGTGACATTTATCTTTCCTTTGTTAGACTCAAAATCAGATTGTATTAATTTGAGACTGACGCAGATGAAAAAACTTACCTTACCAAAAGATTTTTTATGGGGCGGCGCGGTGGCGGCGCACCAGGTTGAAGGAGGCTGGAACAAAGGTGGTAAAGGCCCCAGCATTTGCGACGTACTGACCGGTGGCGCACACGGCATTCCGCGGGAAATCACTCAGGAAGTTGTGCCAGGTAAGTACTATCCCAACCACGAAGCCGTTGATTTTTACGGTCATTACAAAGAAGACATTAAGCTGTTTGCCGAGATGGGCTTCAAATGCTTCCGTACGTCAATCGCCTGGACCCGCATCTTTCCTCAAGGGGACGAAACCCAGCCAAACGAAGAAGGACTAAAGTTCTACGACGACATGTTTGATGAACTGCTTAAGTACAACATCGAGCCGGTCATCACCCTTTCTCACTTTGAAATGCCGCTGCATCTGGTCCAGCAGTACGGTAGCTGGACCAATCGTAAAGTCGTCGATTTCTTTGCCCGATTTGCTGAAGTGGTCTTTGAGCGCTACAAACACAAGGTCAAGTACTGGATGACCTTTAACGAGATCAACAACCAGCGAAACTGGCGCGCGCCACTGTTTGGTTATTGCTGCTCCGGCGTGGTGTATACCGAGCATGAAAACCCGGAAGAAACTATGTACCAGGTGCTGCACCACCAGTTCGTGGCCAGCGCTCTGGCGGTGAAAGCCGCACGTCGCATCAACCCGGAAATGAAAGTCGGCTGCATGCTGGCGATGGTGCCACTGTACCCATACTCCTGTAAGCCTGAAGATGTGATGTTCGCCCAGGAGTCTATGCGTGAGCGTTACGTTTTCACCGACGTTCAACTGCGCGGCTACTATCCATCCTATGTGCTGAACGAATGGGAGCGCCGCGAATTCAACATCCGAATGGAAGCTGGCGATGAGCAAATCCTGCGAGAAGGCACCTGCGACTATCTCGGATTTAGCTACTACATGACCAACGCGGTAAAAGCGGAAGGCGGCAGCGGCGATGCCATTTCCGGTTTTGAGGGCAGCGTGCCGAACCCACACGTAAAAGCATCCGACTGGGGCTGGCAGATTGATCCGGTCGGCCTGCGTTACGCGTTATGCGAACTGTACGAGCGCTATCAGAAGCCGCTGTTTATCGTTGAAAACGGATTTGGCGCTTACGACAAAGTGGAAGAAGACGGCAGCATCCACGATGACTACCGCATCGACTACCTGCGCGCCCACGTTGAAGAGATGATGAAAGCGGTGACCTATGATGGCGTAGACCTGATGGGCTACACGCCGTGGGGTTGCATCGATTGCGTCTCGTTCACCACCGGCCAGTACAGCAAACGTTACGGCTTTATTTACGTGAACAAACACGACGACGGCACCGGCGATATGTCGCGTTCACGCAAGAAAAGTTTTAACTGGTACAAAGAGGTCATTGCCAGCAACGGCGAGAATCTGTGATTTTTTACCAGATGGCGACGTAAGCATCTTATCCAGCCTACAGGTTATGCGCCCGTAGGCTGGATAAGCACAGCACTATCCGGCCATTAAATCTCTACTTCCCGCCAGCCAGTTCCAGAAAACTCCCCGTCACATATGATGCCTTCTCGCTCAGCAGCCAGGTAATCGCCTGCGCGACCTCCTCCGGCTGTCCGCCGCGCTGCATAGGTAACGAGGATTTCACTCGATCAACCCTTCCCGGCTCGCCGCCAGACGCGTGCATTTCAGTGTAGATAAGACCCGGTCGCACACAGTTCACGCGGATCCCTTGCGCCGCAACCTCCAGCGCCAGGCCGGTGGTAAGCGTGTCTACTGCGCCTTTTGAGGCCGCGTAATCAACATATTCGAAAGGGGCGCCAAGCCTTGACGCTGCCGAAGAGACATTCACAATCGCCCCACCTTGCCCTCCATGTTTGAACGACATGCGCTTTACCGCTTCCCGACAACACAAAAAATAGCCGGTAACATTGGTTGCCAGTACGCGGTTGATTCTTTCGGCAGTCAGGCTTTCCACCGTGCTCTGTTCAAACAAAATCCCGGCATTATTCACCAGCGCAGTCAGCGGCTCCCCTTCGCGGTCAATGGACTCAAACATCGCCCCAACCTGACTTTCATCGCTGATATCAGCCCGCAGAGCAAACGCCTTTCCCCCGGCAGCGGCAATGATATTCACCACCTCGGTTGCAGCACGAATATTATGGTGAAAATTAACGGCCACCGTGTAACCCTCTTGCGCTAACTGCAGCGCGGTTGCCCGACCAATACCGCGACTACCACCCGTAACAAGTGCGATTCCCATGGATACCTCCAGATATGAAAAAGCCGGGAGGCGGCTTCGCCTTACCCGGCCTGGAAACTGCTTTACTACGCGGAAAAGTTACTGATATTCACTCATCGGCACGCAGGAACAGAACAGATTACGGTCGCCGTAAACATCATCAAGGCGTTTCACGGTCGGCCAGTATTTGTTCGCAACACCTGCCGGGAAGACGGCGATTTCGCGGCTGTAACCATGATTCCACTCCGCGACCAACTCGTTTTGCGTGTGCGGGGAGTTAACCAGCGGGTTGTCTGTAAGCGGCCATTCACCAGCTTTCACGCGGTCGATCTCAGCGCGGATTGCCAGCATTGCGTTGATAAAGCGATCCAGTTCCACTTTGCTTTCAGATTCGGTCGGTTCCACCATCAGCGTACCCGCAACCGGGAACGACATGGTCGGCGCATGGAAACCGTAATCGATCAGACGCTTGGCAATATCCAGTTCACTGATACCGGTCTCTTCTTTCAGCGGGCGAATGTCGAGAATACATTCATGCGCCACGCGACCATCACGACCGGTATACAGCACCGGATAAGCATCTTTCAGACGGCTGGCAATGTAGTTAGCGTTAAGGATCGCCACCTGGCTTGCCTGTTTCAGACCTTCTGCGCCCATCATACGGATGTACATCCAGCTAATTGGCAGAATGGATGCGCTACCGAACGGTGCGGCAGACACTGCGCCCTGACGGGTTAGCATTCCTTCAATCTGAACTACGCTGTGGCCCGGTACGAACGGCGCCAGATGCGATTTAACGCCGATCGGCCCCATACCTGGACCGCCGCCGCCGTGCGGAATGCAGAACGTTTTATGCAGGTTGAGGTGCGATACATCTGCGCCGATAAAGCCCGGCGTAGTGATCCCAACCTGAGCATTCATGTTCGCGCCATCAAGGTAAACCTGACCGCCAAACTGGTGCACAACGTCGCACACTTCGCGGATCGTTTCTTCATATACGCCGTGGGTGGACGGATAGGTCACCATGATGCAAGAAAGGTTCGCAGCATGTTGTTCTGCTTTTTCACGCAGGCAGGCAAGGTCGATATTGCCATTCTTATCACAGGCGACAACCACGACCTGCATCCCCGCCATTTGTGCGGAAGCCGGGTTAGTACCGTGGGCGGAGGCCGGGATCAGGCAGATATCGCGATGGCCTTCGTTACGGCTTTCGTGATAATGACGAATCGCCAGCAGGCCCGCATACTCGCCCTGCGCGCCGGAGTTCGGCTGCATGCAGACGGCGTCATAACCGGTCAGTTTTACCAGCCACTCGGAAAGCTGGCCGATCATCTGGTGATAACCTTCCGCCTGCTCTGGCGGGCAGAACGGATGCAGCTCAGCAAATTCAGGCCAGGTAATAGGGATCATCTCGGCAGCGGCGTTGAGCTTCATGGTGCAAGATCCCAGCGGGATCATCGCCTGGTTCAGCGCCAGATCTTTGCGCTCCAGCGAGTGCATATAACGCATCATCTCAGTTTCGCTGTGATAGCGATTAAACACCGGATGGCTGAGGATCGCATCGTCACGCAGCATACTGTCCTGAATTGAACGGCTATCGAGCGCCACGTCTTTATCCAGCGTGTCGATGCTCAGGCCGTGGCTGTCGCCCAGCAGAACATTGAACAGCTGCACCACGTTTTCACGGGTAGTGGTTTCGTCGAGCGTAATGCCTACCGCGTTATGGATGTCGCTGCGCAGGTTGATTTCTGCCGCTTCAGCACGCGCCAGAACCGCCGCTTTATCGGTCACTTCAACACACAGCGTGTCAAAGTAGTGCGCATGACGCAGCTTTAAGCCTTTCTGTTGCAGACCGGCTGCCAGAATATCGGTCAGACGATGGATGCGATTTGCAATGCGTTTCAGGCCAACCGGGCCATGATACACGGCATACAGGCTGGCGATGTTGGCCAGCAGGACCTGTGAGGTACAAATGTTAGAGTTCGCTTTCTCGCGGCGGATATGCTGCTCGCGAGTCTGCATCGCCATGCGCAGTGCGGTATTACCCGCCGCATCTTTGGAGACGCCGATAATACGTCCTGGCATGGAGCGTTTGAATTCGTCTTTAGCAGCAAAGAATGCCGCGTGCGGGCCGCCGTAGCCCATCGGTACGCCGAAGCGTTGTGCAGAGCCGAAAACGATATCCGCACCCTGTTTGCCCGGTGCAGTCAACAGTACCAACGCCATAAAGTCGGCAGCGACGCTGACCACAACTTTACGGGATTTCAGCTCAGCAATCAGTGCGCTGTAGTCGTGCACTTCACCGGTGGTGCCAACCTGTTGCAGCAGCACGCCAAACACATCCTGGTGATCCAGCGCTTTCGCCGCGTCATCAACTATGACGTCAAAGCCAAAGGTTTCTGCACGGGTGCGTACAACGTCCAGCGTTTGTGGATGAACATCAGCCGCCACAAAGAAACGGTTGGCATTTTTCAGTTTACTGACGCGTTTGGCCATCGCCATGGCTTCAGCCGCCGCAGTGGCTTCATCCAGCAGAGAGGCGGAGGCCATATCCAGACCGGTCAGATCCAGCGTCACCTGCTGGAAGTTCAGCAGTGCTTCCAGACGTCCCTGAGAGACTTCCGGCTGATACGGCGTGTATGCGGTGTACCAACCTGGGTTTTCCAGCATGTTACGCAGGATAACCGGTGGCAACTGCACGGCGGTGTAGCCCATGCCAATGTAGGACGTGAAGCGCTTGTTACGCCCGGCGATGGCTTTTAATTCAGCCAGCGCAGCGTATTCGGTCGCCGCCTCGCCAACCTGCGGCGGGGTTGCGAGCTGAATGTCTTTCGGCACAATCTGGCCGATCAGCGCGTTTAACGACTCGGCGCCAACCGCATTCAGCATCTCTTGCTGCTGCGCGGCGTCCGGTCCGATGTGGCGTTCAATGAAAGCGCCGCTGTTTTCAAGCTGGCTTAACGTCTGTGTCATGGGCGATGGTTCCTGAAACGTGCAGTGAATCGTAGGTGTCTCTACTTACCTGAATACGCAAAATAATTCGCGTTGCAGGACGGCGGCGACGCAGCGCATCCCCAGGAGCTTACATAAGTAAGTGACTGGGGTGGGCGAGGAAGCCAACACACCTGCAACGTGAAGAATGAAGCGTATTTATTCGTCTTCTAACAATGCTTCGTATGCGGTCGCATCCAACAGCGATTCAATTTCGCTTTCATCACTGGCTTTGATTTTAAAGATCCAGCCACCCGCATACGGCTCGCTGTTGACCAGTTCCGGGGAGTCGCTGAGCGCGTCGTTAACCGCAACAATCTCACCGCCTACTGGCGCATAGATATCGGATGCCGCTTTTACGGACTCCGCAACGGCGCAGTCATCGCCCGCGCTGACGGTAGCGCCAACTTCGGGCAGGTCAACGAAAACCATGTCACCTAACAGCTCCTGAGCGTGTTCGGTGATACCCACGGTGTAAGAGCCATCAGCTTCTTTGCGCAGCCATTCGTGTTCTTTGCTGTATTTCAGTTCTGCAGGTACGTTGCTCATCAATCAATCTCCAAAAAAGGATGAATTACGCGACGGCTTTGCCGTTACGCACAAAAACAGGTTTAGTCACTTTTACCGGCATTTCACGGTTACGGATCTGTACGATTGCGGTCTCACCGATACCCGCAGGTACACGCGCCAACGCGATGCTGTAACCCAGGGTTGGGGAGAATGTCCCGCTGGTGATAATGCCTTCCTGCTGGTTGCCCGAAGCATCGGTGAAACGCACCGGCAGTTCATTACGTAGCACACCTTTCTCGGTCATCACCAGCCCGACCAGCTGTTCATGACCTTTTTCACGCTGCATTTCCAGCGCTTCACGACCGATAAAGTCGCGGTCAGCCGGTTCCCATGCGATGGTCCACCCCATATTGGCCGCCAGCGGTGAAATTCCTTCGTCCATCTCCTGCCCGTACAGGTTCATACCGGCTTCCAGACGCAGCGTGTCGCGCGCGCCGAGACCGCAAGGTTTGACACCTGCTTGTACCAGCGCACGCCAGAAATCTGCCGCCTTTTCATTCGGCATGGCAATTTCATAGCCAGCTTCGCCGGTATAACCGGTAGTTGCGATAAATAAATCACCCGCCTGAACGCCAAAGAACGGCTTCATGCCTTCTACCGCCTGGCGCTGCTCGTCAGTAAACAACGTAGCTGCTTTTTCCTGCGCATTAGGCCCCTGCACCGCAATCAGCGACAGGTCGTCACGAACGGTGATGTCGATAGCATAAGGTTCAGCGTGTTGGGTAATCCAGGAGAGGTCTTTTTCGCGGGTGGCGGAGTTTACAACGAGGCGGAAGAAGTCTTCAGTGAAGTAATAGACAATCAGGTCATCTATCACGCCGCCCGAAGCGTTGAGCATCCCGGAGTAGAGGGCTTTACCCGTCTTCGTTAGCTTCGCGACGTCGTTTGCCAGCAGATAACGCAAGAACTCCCGGGTGCGGCTACCGCGCAGGTCGACGATGGTCATATGCGACACATCAAACATTCCGGCATCGGTGCGAACAGCATGGTGTTCATCAAGCTGAGAACCGTAATGCAGTGGCATCATCCAGCCATGGAAATCTACCATGCGCGCGCCACATAGCGTGTGTTGTTCGTACAAAGGAGTCTGTTGAGCCATCTTTTCCTCGTTGAATAAGCGGGGCTACCAACTCTTTCGCGGTGAAATTTTCGCCACGAAACCCAGCACCGCAGCCGCTCCAGGGGCTACGACGCAAACGTTCTCTTTGTCCTGAACTTACCACCGAAACAGGCGCTAAACCATAAGTCAAAATTAACCATCACATTAGCTTATGGCCAAAAACGGCCAGATCGCCAGCAGAATAAAATTCCAGAGATATAGCGATTAACCAGAATAACAATCAAAGATAAACGCGAATTTACCGCACCAATCCACATTAAATGTGGAAAAAATGTCAAAAATGGCGTTATGAAAAAAACGTAATATTAAAAAAACTAATGCGAAAAAAGGCGTGGAATTAGATTATTTCAAATGAGAGAAGTGCCCCGGCGCGCAGGCCGGGAGAGGAAAGTGTGACGGGTCTCAAACTCTTTAGATTGTCCTTACGGACGCTAGCGTAGCCACTCGGGAAGATCGTTCAGCCCCATCGCCTGACGGATGAGCTGTGGTTTTACACCAGGCAGGGTATCGGCCAGTTTCAGCCCGATATCACGCAGCAGTTTTTTCGCCGGATTCTCGCCGGCAAACAGCTCACGAAAGCCCTGCATTCCGGCCAGCATCATTGCTGCGCTGTGCTTACGGCTGCGCTCGTAGCGGCGTAAATAGAGATACTGACCAATATCTTTACCCTGACGTTGTAGCCGCTTAAGTTCATCGATCAGCTCCGCCGCATCCATAAAGCCAAGGTTAACCCCCTGACCCGCCAGCGGGTGGATAGTATGCGCCGCATCCCCCACCAGCGCCAGACGATGGGCGGCGAACTGACGGGCATAGCGTCCCGTCAGCGGAAACGCCTGACGTTCGCTTTCAAGGCTGCACAGCCCCAGACGATTATCAAAAGCGATATTCAGCGCCTGATTAAACTCATCAACGCTTGCCTGCTGCATACGTTCTGCTTCCTGCGGAGAGAGCGACCAGACGATAGAACACAGGTGCGGATCGCTGAGCGGCAGGAATGCCAGGATCCCCTCGCCGTGAAACGCCTGACGGGCAATCGCGCCGTGCGCTTCCTGCGTACGGATAGTCGCCACCAGCGCATGATGGCGGTAATCCCAGAAGGTGAGCGGAATGTCAGCTTTATTGCGCAGCCAGGAGTTAGCACCATCGGCACCGACGACCAGACGCGCCGTCAGCATTGCGCCATCTTTGAGAGTCAGAAATGCCTCGTTCTCCCCCCAGGCCACCTGCTGTAATTCGGCGGGCGCCATCAGCGTAATATCCGCTGAACGCTGCGCCTTTTGCCACAGCGCATAATGAATCTCTGAGTTTTCAACGATGTGACCCAAATGGCTGTAGCCCATGCTTTGGTCATCAAACGCAATACGGCCAAAGCTGTCTTTGTCCCAGACTTCCATGCCGTGGTAGCAGCAAGCGCGACGGGCAACAATGTCGGACCAGACGCCAAGACGGGTAAGCAGTTTTTCGCTGGCGGCATTAATGGCCGAAACGCGAAGCTGAGGAGGTGCATCCGCCGTCAACGGCTGTGGAACATGTTGTTCTAATACAGCAACGCGCAACCCGCAGCCCTGCAAGCCGCAGGCAACCGCCAGTCCTACCATGCCGCCACCAACAATTGCTACATCAACACTTTGCACTGTTTACTCCTGGAAACCGGAACAATCAAAACCGTAGGCCGGATAAGGCGTTTACGCCGCCATCCGGTCTACTGGCCATATTTATCGCGCGACCCAACCCAGGGTCCGCTCCGCCAGCGCATCGCGCGCGGGTGTGAATAATTCCATCGCCATCAGCCCGACGTTGCGCCCAACAACCAGCGGAGCCCAGCGATTGGCAAACAAATACACTAAATTGTTGGTCACACCAATCGTCGTCTCGCGATCGCGTTCGCGACGCTGCTGATAGCGTGCCAGCACCGCATAATCACCGATATCTTCCGCGTTGTTTTGCGCCTGCGTCAACGTCTCAGCCAGGCTCATTACGTCACGCAGACCAAGGTTAAAACCTTGTCCGGCAATAGGATGCAGCGTCTGGGCTGCGTTCCCAACCAGCACGATACGATGGGTAATCGCTTTTTGCGCCGAAGTTAACGAAAGCGGATAGGCGTTGCGTTTACCTGCCTGAGTAATACGCCCCAGCCGCCAGCCAAACGCGGTTTGCAGTTCACGGCAAAACCGTTCGTCGGACCAGGCCATTAACTCATCACGCCGTTCCAGCGGATGGCACCACACCAGCGAACAGCGGCCATCAGACATCGGCAACATTGCCAGCGGACCATATTGCGTGAAGCGTTCAAACGCCCGCCCGTCATGCGCAACAGAAGTCGTGACGTTGGCAATTACTGCCAGTTGTTCATAGGGCTGCTGCTGCCAGTCAACGCCGCAGGCGGTAGCCAGCGCGGAACGTGTACCGTCAGCGGCGACCACCACGCGACCGGTAATAACCTCGCCATTCTCCAGCGTGACCTCAACATGTTCCTGCGTACGCGCCACGCTGGCTACGCGATCGGGACAATGCAGCGTGACGCCCGGCGCTTTACGCAGCAGCGCAAACAGACGCAGCCCGACATCGTGCAGTTCTACCACCTGGCCCAGCGCTGGAATACGGTATTCCTGCGCATCCAGCGTCACAAATCCGGCATGGCCGCGATCGCTGACGTGAACCGTTTTGATTGCCGTTGCGCAATCGGCAATCGCTTGCCATACGCCAATTCGCGCCAGCTGTTGGCAGGTCCCTGCCGCCAGCGCGATCGCCCGGGCGTCAAACCCAGGATGGCGGTCAGTTTCAGGTTCGCTCGCTTCTATAAGATGAACCGGCAGAGTCCCATGGCTGAGCTGAGAAATAGCCAGCGCCAGCGTCGCGCCAACCATACCACCACCGACGATAATCACGCTCATTGCAGTCGAGCCGCGGCCATTAAGGCTTCAATGTCATCCGCTCTCTTCACCACGCTGGCGGTCAGGTTTTCATTGCCGTCTTCGGTGATGAGGATGTCATCTTCAATACGAATGCCAATACCGCGATAAGCAGGCGGTACATCGGCGTCCGGCGCGATATACAGCCCCGGCTCGACGGTGAGTACCATTCCTGGCTCAAGAATGCGTGAACGGTCCTGACCGTAAACGCCGACGTCATGCACATCCAGCCCCAGCCAGTGGCTAAGACCATGCATAAAGAATGGGCGGTGCGCATTTTCGGTAATTAGCTGGTCGACCTCGCCGTGCAGAATGCCAAGCTTCACCAGACCCGTAATCATGATGCGCACCACCTCTCCGGTGACGTCCTGGATGGACGTTCCGGGACGATACAGACGCAGGCTGATTTCTAAGGATTCCAGCACAATGTCGTAAATTTCACGCTGTGCCGGGGTAAATTTACCGTTTACCGGGAAGGTACGCGTAATGTCGCCCGCATAGCCTTTGTATTCACAGCCAGCATCAATCAGCACCAAATCGCCATCGCGCATTTCACTTTCATTTTCGGTGTAATGCAGGATACAGCCGTTTTCACCGCTGCCGACAATCGTGTTATAGGACGGATAACGCGCACCATGGCGGGTAAATTCGTGGTGAATCTCACCTTCCAGCTGGTATTCAAACATTCCCGGACGACATTTTTCCATCGCGCGGGTATGCGCCAGCGCAGTGATCTCTCCGGCACGGCGCATGACCGCAATTTCTTCCGCTGATTTGAACAGGCGCATTTCATGCACCATTGGGCGCCAGTCGATAATCGCGGCGGGCGCGTGCAGATTTTGTCTGGCGCCTTTACGCAGTTTATCCAGCGCCGTGCACACAATCTCATCCGCCCAGGCATACTCGCCCTGCGCGTGATACACCGCGTCCAGGCCATTGAGCAACAGGTGCAATTGTTGGTTGATTTCACTGAAGGCCAGCGCCCGATCAACGCCGAGTTTTTCCGGCGCGGCATCCTGGCCCAGACGGCGGCCAAACCAGATCTCCGCCGTCAGATCGCGAACCCGGTTGAACAAAACGCTGTGGTTATGAGTGTCATCACTTTTAATCAGCACCAGCACGGCTTCAGGTTCGTTAAAACCGGTGAAGTACCAGAAATCACTGCTTTGGCGGTACGGGTATTCACTGTCCGCGCTACGCGTCGCTTCAGGCGCGGCAAAAATCAGCGCGGCGCTGCCAGGCTGCATTTGTGCCAGTAATGCCTGGCGACGACGCTGGAATTCTTGCTGAGATATCTCGCTCATCACACTCTCCTTTGCGTTTCGTTCTTAGTGCAGAGTCGGTTTACGGACTTCCGGCGCGGTCGGCTGCTGACGCGTAAACGTGTCATGACACAGCAAAGCGGCAACGCGCACGTATTCAATTATCTCTTCGAGCGACATTTCCAGCTCTTCCTGATCTTCGTCTTCGTCATATCCCAACTGGGCGATATTGCGCAAGTCGTCAATCGCTTCCCCGGTTTCACCGGTCACTTTGTCGAGCTTCGGCTGCGTCACGCCAAGCCCCAGCAAAAAGTGGTTTACCCACCCCGCCAGCGCATCGGCGCGATCGAACACGCTGACGTCATCGCCTTCTGGCAGATAAAGCTGAAAAAGGAAGCCGTCGTCCTCAAGGGCATCGCTGGTAGCAGAGTGCATTTTCAGCAGTGCCTGAGCCAGCTCGTGGCCGAAGGCCAGACCTTCGTTCGTCAGGTCGTGCAGCAGCGGCTGCCATGAGCTGTCGTTGTTGCCGCCGCAAATCATCCCGCTGATTAAGCCGTGCATTTCGGCCGGGGTTAATCCAGCCCCTTGTTGGTTCAAAAACTGGCTAACTTCGTTGTAGCCAGGCATTTCGTTCTGTATAGACATAAGCATTCGTCATCAAAGGGAGGAATATTCATGGTATGCTACCACTTTGGACCCTGGTGGACCAGAAAAGGGCTTGTATCTTGATACCAGGGTAGCTATAGTGTCGCCCCTTCGCGGACCCAAGGTCTGGAGACGAAGGCAGCGCAGTCAATCAGCAGGAAGGTGGCATGTCTGCACAACCCGTCGATATCCAAATATTTGGCCGTTCACTGCGAGTGAATTGCCCGCCTGAACAAAGGGATGCGTTGAATCAGGCTGCGGACGATCTCAATCAGCGATTGCAAGATCTGAAAGTTCGCACTAGAGTCACAAATACTGAGCAGTTGGTTTTCATCGCCGCGTTGAACATCAGCTATGAATTAACTCAGGAAAAAGCGAAGACGCGTGAGTACGCGGCGAGCATGGAACAACGTATTCGGATGCTACAACAGACCATCGAACAGGCGTTGCTTGATCAGGGTCGCATAACCGAAAAAACGGGCCAAAACTTTGAATAACACTTTTCGGTTTACTGTGGTAGAGTGACCGTGAAGACAAAATTTCTCTGAGATGTTTGCAAGCGGGCCAGTCCCCTGAGCCGATATTTCATACCACAAGAATGTGGCGCTCCATGGTTGGTGAGCATGCTCGGCCCGTCCGAGAAGCCTTAAAACTGTGACGACACATTCACCTTGAACCAAGGGTTCAAGGGTTACAGCCTGCGGCGGCATCTCGGAGATTCCCTTCTACCTGGCAACAGCCATGACATTACTTTCTGAACTCCCTTTATCCCGACAAGAAATCCGTCAACTGATTCGTCAGCGTCGTCGTGCGCTTACCTCCGAACAGCAGCGACAATATGGTCAGCAAGCCGCGACCCGAATGCTCAGTTATCCCCCTGTTGTACTCGCTCATACCGTGGCGGTATTCCTCTCGTTTGATGGCGAACTCGACACTCAACCGTTGATCGAACAGCTGTGGCGAGCGGGTAAGCGCGTCTACCTTCCGGTTCTTCATCCCTTTAGCCCTGGCAACCTGCTGTTCCTGCACTATCATCCGCACAGCGACCTGGTAACCAATCGCTTAAAGATTCAGGAACCACGACTTGATGTCCGCGACGTATTGCCGCTGTCACAGCTGGATGTACTGATTACGCCGTTAGTGGCGTTTGACGAGGGTGGACAACGACTGGGCATGGGCGGCGGATTTTATGACCGTACGTTGCAAAACTGGCAACAGCATAAGATCCAACCCGTGGGCTACGCACATGATTGCCAGTTAGTGGAAAAGCTGCCTGTCGAAGAGTGGGATATCCCACTGCCTGCGGTGGTAACGCCGTCCAAAATTTGGGAGTGGTAGCCGTTTTTTGCCGATTGACAGCGCCGTTTTTTTGACCTAAATTCCTCGGTGAAGGGTGAGGGAGGCGAACCTCCCTCCTGCGTACTCTCTGTTAATATGCTGGCCAAGCGATGATTAACAGGATCAGCAGCATGATGACGTATCTCATCATCGTCCCTTTCCTTTTTAGAGCCCCTGCTTCGCCAGGGGCTTTCCCGTTTCAGCGCGATGCTGAGCCTCTATCGTAAATTCCTTTTAGTGCTGTACAACACGCAGCACTGCCTTTAGTTGCCAATTGCGGCAAGGCTCGAAAACAGAATGTATGCGTTACAGAAAGAAATTTTGAGGCCGGGAAATCAGAGGAAAGATGGGCAGGTCAACCGCCTGCCCATGTAGAGGAAATCAGTACAGCAGACGCGCGCGAATGGTTCCCGGAAGGGCCTTCATCGCCAGCAGCGCTTTCTCCGCCACATCTTCATCCGCTTCAATATCAATAACCACATAACCTACCTGTGCGGAAGTCTGCAGATACTGCGCGGCAATGTTGACGCCCTGCTCGGCAAAAATCTGGTTCAGCGCGGTCAAAACGCCCGGACGGTTTTCGTGAATGTGCATCAGACGACGACCACCGTGCAGCGGCAGCGAAACTTCCGGGAAGTTAACCGCAGACAGCGTAGAGCCGTTGTCGGAATACTTGGTCAGTTTCCCAGCCACTTCCAGACCGATGTTTTCCTGTGCTTCCAGCGTGGACCCACCGATATGCGGCGTCAGGATCACGTTGTCGAAATCACACAGCGGCGAGGTGAACGGATCGCTGTTAGAAGCAGGTTCCGTTGGGAAGACGTCGATGGCCGCTCCCGCCAGATGTTTTGTTGCCAGCGCATCACACAGCGCAGGAATATCGACAACCGTACCGCGTGCGGCGTTGATCAGCAGTGCGCCTGGTTTCATCAGCGCAATCTCATGCGCGCCCATCAGATTTTTGGTGGAGGCGTTTTCCGGTACGTGCAGGCTCACCACGTCGCTCATATTGAGCAGGTCGGAAAGATGCTGAACCTGGGTGGCGTTGCCAAGCGGGAGTTTATTTTCAATATCATAGAAATAGACATGCATCCCCAGCGATTCCGCCAGAATGCCCAACTGAGTACCAATGTGGCCGTAGCCGATGATCCCCAGTTTTTTGCCACGCGCTTCAAACGAGCCGGTAGCCAGTTTATTCCACACGCCGCGGTGTGCTTTGGCGTTCGCTTCGGGTACGCCGCGTAGCAGTAGTAGCAGTTCGCCAATCACCAGTTCCGCAACGGAACGCGTGTTAGAGAATGGCGCGTTGAACACGGGGATCCCACGCTTTGCCGCTGCGCTCAGATCAACCTGGTTGGTGCCAATGCAGAAGCAGCCAATCGCGACCAGTTTCTCTGCGGCGTCAATCACATCTTCCGTCAGATGGGTACGGGATCGCAGGCCAATGAAGTGGGCATCACGGATGGACTCTTTCAGTTGCTCAGTGTCCAGAGCGCCTTTGTGAAACTCGATGTTGGTATAACCTGCTGCACGAAGGCTTTCGAGCGCTTTTTGGTGTACGCCTTCAACCAGCAGAAATTTAATCTTATCTTTCTCCAGTGATACCTTTGCCATTTCCCCGACCCTGTCTTTTTTTGTTCAAACTGATGTGTTGTGTGTGGGATTTTCATCCGTCTCTTCAACATATCAAAAAATAATATTGCGGCAATATGAACGTTTGCGTCGCCGTGCTGAAGAAATGTCATTCAACGAGAAATGTCAGAGGAAAATACTGGCGATAACTTTTTCTTTGGAGAGATCGGCAGGACAATATTATAAACGTGACACAAGTCACCAAATTTGCCCTGCCAAAATTTTTTTAACGGGAGAAGACGCTCCCGTCAGATCATTTTACGATAGTTTTCACGCCATCTGGCGTACCGATCAGCGCGACATCCGCACCACGGTTGGCAAACAGACCGACGGTTACCACACCCGGAATCCCGTTGATGGCATTTTCCAGCGCGATGGCGTCGAGGATCTCCAGACCGTATACATCGAGGATCACGTTGCCGTTGTCCGTCACGACGCCCTGACGGTATTCAGGACGACCGCCCAGCTTCACCAACTGGCGAGCCACAGCGCTGCGCGCCATTGGGATCACTTCAACCGGCAGCGGGAAGTTGCCGAGAATATCGACTTCTTTAGACGCATCCGCGATACAGATAAATTTCTTCGCTACGGAAGCAATGATTTTTTCACGGGTCAACGCTGCGCCGCCGCCCTTGATCATCTGCATGTGGCCGTTAATTTCATCCGCGCCGTCAACGTATACGTCGAGGCTGTCAACTTCGTTAAGGTCGAACACGTGGATGCCAAGGCTTTTGAGTTTTTCGGTCGAGGCGTCCGAACTGGATACCGCACCTTCAATCTGACCTTTCATTGTGCCCAGCGCATCAATAAAGTGTGCGGCTGTTGAACCTGTACCTACGCCCACAATGGTACCGGGCTGTACATACTTAAGTGCCGCCCATCCTACTGCTTTTTTCAGTTCATCCTGCGTCATGATCGTTTCGCCTGTGGTGGGAAAATTCACGCGCATTATAGAACATTGCGCAGAAAAATGTCCCCACACCCGCTCGCAAGCGGCGGATTTCGTCTTTACCCAATCAAAAATTGTGTCATAGTGCAGAACAAGCAAAAATTTCAGGAGTGCGTCAAAGCAATGAAACGTCCGGACTACAGAACACTACAAGCACTGGATGCGGTTATTCGTGAACGAGGATTTGAGCGCGCGGCGCAAAAGCTGTGCATCACGCAATCCGCCGTTTCACAGCGCATAAAACAGCTTGAGAATATGTTCGGACAACCGTTGCTGGTGCGTACCGTACCACCACGCCCAACCGAGCAAGGGCAGAAACTGCTGGCGCTTTTGCGTCAGGTTGAACTGCTGGAAGACGAGTGGCTGGGCGATGAACAAACCGGCTCAACGCCGCTGCTGCTCTCGCTAGCGGTGAACGCCGACAGTCTGGCAACCTGGTTACTTCCGGCGCTGGCCCCGGTACTGGCAAATTCACCGATTCGCCTGAACCTGCAAGTTGAGGATGAAACGCGCACCCAGGAACGTCTGCGTCGTGGTGAAGTGGTCGGTGCGGTGAGTATTCAGCATCAGGCACTGCCAAGCTGTCTGGTGGATAAACTTGGCGCACTGGACTATCTGTTTGTTGGATCAAAACCTTTCGCCGAGCGTTATTTCCCTAACGGCGTCACCCGCTCTGCCCTGCTGAAAGCCCCGGCGGTAGCGTTTGACCATCTTGATGATATGCACCAGGCATTCCTGCAACAAAATTTCGACCTGCCGCCAGGCAGCGTACCATGCCATATCGTTAACTCGTCTGAAGCCTTCGTTCAACTGGCTCGTCAGGGAACCACCTGTTGCATGATCCCACATTTACAGATTGAGAAAGAGCTGGCAAGCGGCGAACTTATCGACTTAACACCGGGCCTGTTCCAGCGTCGGATGCTGTACTGGCATCGCTTTGCGCCGGAAAGCCGCATGATGCGCAACGTCACCGATGCGCTGCTGGCCTATGGCCACAACGTGCTGCGTCAGGATTAAACCGTTTATTCCTCCTGAGTGCCGGATGGCGGCGTAACGCTTTATCCGGCCTACAAGCCTTATACCCTCTTTTCATGCTATTCCCGCCACGTCTTTGAAATACATCACAAAATAAAACACGCCGCGCGGCAAAAAACGACGTCCTGTTGGCTATTTTTTGCTGGCGACAAGCCAAATGAAAAAGCACACCGTATTCGCAAAGATTCAACTTATTGCGTAATACGGAGCAAAAAATGGCAAACGTGCAGGAGTGGCAAACACTCGCCAATAAAGAACTCAGCCGACGGGAAAAAACCGTCGAGTCGCTGGAAAGACAGACAGCGGAAGGGATTGCCATCAAGCCGCTGTACACTGAAGCAGACCTCGATAATCTGGAAGTCACGGGCACCCTTCCCGGCCTGCCGCCTTACGTGCGCGGCCCACGCGCCACCATGTATACCGCACAGCCGTGGACCATTCGTCAGTACGCCGGTTTTTCTACCGCCAAAGAGTCCAACGCCTTTTACCGCCGCAACCTCGCCGCCGGGCAAAAAGGGCTTTCCGTCGCCTTTGACCTTGCCACCCATCGTGGCTATGACTCAGACAACCCACGCGTGTCGGGAGACGTCGGTAAAGCCGGCGTGGCGATCGATACCGTCGAAGATATGAAGGTACTGTTCGACCAGATCCCGCTGGATAAGATGTCGGTATCGATGACCATGAACGGCGCGGTGCTGCCGGTACTGGCGTTTTATATCGTCGCAGCAGAAGAACAAGGCGTAACGCCGGAACAGCTCACCGGGACCATTCAGAACGATATTCTGAAAGAGTACCTGTGTCGCAACACCTACATTTATCCACCAAAACCGTCTATGCGCATTATCGCCGACATCATCGCCTGGTGCTCCGGCAACATGCCGCGCTTTAACACCATCAGCATCAGCGGCTATCACATGGGTGAAGCTGGGGCAAACTGCGTGCAGCAGGTGGCCTTTACGCTGGCAGACGGTATTGAATACATCAAAGCCGCACTTTCCGCCGGACTGAAAATAGATGACTTCGCCCCGCGCCTGTCGTTCTTCTTCGGCATCGGCATGGATCTGTTTATGAACGTCGCCATGCTGCGCGCGGCGCGATATTTGTGGAGCGAAGCGGTCAGCAGTTTTGGCGCGACGAACCCAAAATCTCTCGCTCTGCGTACCCACTGCCAGACCTCCGGCTGGAGTCTGACCGAGCAGGATCCTTACAACAACGTGGTACGTACCACCATTGAAGCGCTCGGCGCTACGCTCGGCGGCACCCAGTCGCTGCATACCAACGCCTTTGATGAAGCGCTCGGTTTGCCCACCGATTTCTCCGCCCGTATTGCGCGTAATACGCAAATCATCATTCAGGAAGAATCAGAGATCTGCCGCACCGTCGATCCGCTGGCCGGATCGTATTACGTCGAGTCACTCACCGATCAAATCGTCAAGCAGGCGCGTACGATCATCAAGCAGATTGACGAGGCAGGTGGCATGGCGAAAGCGATCGAAGCCGGGCTCCCTAAACGGATGATCGAGGAAGCTTCCGCGCGCGAACAGTCGCTGATCGACCAGGGTAAGCGCGTTATTGTTGGCGTGAACAAGTACAAGCTGGATAAAGAAGACGAGACGTCGGTACTGGAGATCGACAACGTGAAGGTGCGTAATGAGCAAATTGCTTCGCTGCAGCATATCCGCGCCACCCGCGACAACGATGCCGTTAAAACAGCACTATCCGCGCTGACCCACGCCGCGCAGCATAATGAAAACCTGCTGGCAGCCGCCGTCAACGCCGCCCGCGTTCGCGCCACGCTCGGTGAAATCTCCGACGCGCTGGAAGTCGCCTTTGACCGATATCTGGTTCCCAGCCAGTGCGTTACCGGCGTGATTGCGCAAAGCTATCACCAGTCTGATAAATCCGCCGATGAGTTTGACGCTATCGTTGCGCAAACCGAACGCTTCCTCGCGGAAAATGGCCGTCGCCCGCGCATTCTGATCGCCAAGATGGGCCAGGACGGCCACGATCGCGGCGCGAAGGTGATCGCCAGCGCCTACTCCGATCTCGGTTTCGATGTCGATCTCAGCCCGATGTTCTCCACACCAGAAGAGATCGCCCGTCTGGCGGTAGAAAACGATGTGCATGTAATAGGCGCATCGTCACTGGCGGCAGGCCATAAAACGCTGATCCCGGAGTTGGTTACCGCACTCAAAAAATGGGGGCGTGAAGATATCTGTGTGGTAGCAGGAGGCGTTATTCCGCCACAGGATTACGCCTTCCTGCACGAGCATGGTGTAGCAGCCATTTATGGCCCCGGCACGCCAATGCTCGACAGCGTCCGCGATGTGTTGACCCGTATCAGTCAACATCATGATTAACGCCGCCACGCTTGAGGATACCGTCCGCCGCTTGCGACTCGGTGAAAGAGCCACACTCGCCCAGGCAATGACGCTGGTCGAAAGCAACCACCCGCGCCACCAGCCGTTAAGTACGCAATTGCTGGACGCGATTATGCCGTTCACCGGTAACGCCCTGCGCTTAGGGATCACCGGCACGCCGGGCGCGGGTAAAAGTACGTTCCTGGAAGCATTCGGTATGCTGCTCATCCGCCACGGATTACGGGTGGCGGTGATCGCCGTCGATCCCAGCAGCCCGGTCAGCGGCGGCAGCATTCTTGGTGATAAGACCCGCATGACGGAGCTTGCCCGCGCAGAATCTGCATTTATTCGCCCGGTCCCTTCCAGCGGTCATTTAGGCGGCGCCAGCCAGCGCGCCCGCGAATTAATGCTGCTGTGCGAAGCGGCTGGCTTTGACGTGGTGATTGTAGAGACCGTCGGCGTTGGACAGTCAGAAACCGAAGTCGCAGGTATGGTGGATTGCTTTATCTCACTGCAAATCGCTGGCGGTGGCGACGATTTACAGGGTATCAAAAAAGGCCTGATGGAAATGGCGGATCTGGTCGTCATCAATAAAGACGACGGCGAGAACCATACCAGCGTTGCAATCGCCCGCCATATGTACGAATCCGCCCTGCACATTTTGCGCCGTAAATATGACGAGTGGCAGCCGCGGGTTCTGACCTGTAGCGCCCTGGAAAAACGCGGCATTGAGGAAATCTGGCAGGCGATAACCGACTTTAAAACATGCCTGACCGCCAGCGGTCGACTGGAAAAAGTTCGCCAGCAGCAGGCGGTGGACTGGTTACATCAGCAGGCTGAAGAAGAAGCGCTGCATCTGCTGTTTGCCCGGGCTGATTTCGACCGTTATTTCCAGCAGACGCTGCAGGCTGTCAAAAACAATGATCTTTCGCCGCGCACCGGTCTGCGGCATATCAGCGAATTTATCCAGCATCATTACTTTCAATAAAGAGAACATTATGTCTTATCAATACGTCAACGTGGTCATCATCCAGAAAGTCGCGGTTATTGAGTTCAACTACGCGCGCAAGCTCAATGCCCTGAGCAAAGTGTTTATTGACGATCTGATGCAGGCGCTGAGCGACCTCAATCGTGCGGACATTCGCTGCATCATTCTACGCGCTCCGAGCGGGGCCAAAGTGTTCTCTGCCGGGCATGATATTCATGAGCTCCCCACCGGACGTCGCGATCCGCTCTCCTATGACGATCCGCTGCGTCAGATAACCCGTATGATCCAAAAATACCCGAAGCCGGTGATCTCCATGGTCGAAGGCAGCGTCTGGGGCGGCGCGTTTGAGATGATCATGAGTTCCGATCTGATCATCGCAGCCAGCACATCCACCTTCTCAATGACCCCGGTCAACCTCGGCGTGCCGTATAACCTTGTGGGCATCCACAATCTGACCCGCGACGCTGGTTTTCACATCGTTAAAGAACTGATTTTTACCGCCTCGCCCATCACCGCTCAACGCGCCATGGCGGTCGGGATCCTCAACCATGTCGTACCTGTCGAGGAACTGGAAGATTTCACCCTGCAAATGGCGCACCACATCTCGGAAAAAGCGCCGCTGGCAATCGCCGTCATCAAAGAAGAACTGCGCGTGCTGGGTGAAGCGCACACCATGAATTCCGATGAGTTCGAGCGTATTCAGGGCATGCGCCGCGCGGTGTACGACAGCGAGGATTATCAGGAAGGGATGAACGCGTTTATGGAAAAACGTAAACCCAATTTTGTCGGCCATTAATCACGTCCGAGAAAGGAGACGGCCATGAAACGGATGAGCGCCGAACAGGCGGCAGAAATTATCCAGCACGATGATATGGTGGCATTCAGCGGCTTTACCCCCGCAGGTTCGCCAAAAGCGTTACCCAGCGCAATTGCCCAACGCGCATGCGAACAGCATCAGCTCGGGCAGCCTTTTCAGATCCGCCTGCTGACCGGAGCATCAATTGGCGCTGCTGCTGATGATGTCCTATCCGCGGCGGATGCCGTTTCCTGGCGCGCGCCTTATCAAACCTCATCGGGCCTGCGCGAGAAAATTAATCAGGGCCAGGTGAGGTTTGTCGATCTCCATTTGAGCGAGGTTGCGCAGATGGTTAATTACGGCTTTTTTGGCGAGATCGACGTTGCCGTCATTGAAGCGTCCGCCATTGCGCCAGATGGACGGATTTGGCTTTCCAGCGGTATTGGTAATGCGCCCACCTGGCTTCTGCGGGCGAAAAAAGTGATCATTGAACTGAATCATTACCATAATCCTCGCGTGGCGGAGTTTGCCGACATCGTGATACCCGGCGCACCGCCGCGGCGTAACAGCGTACCCATATTTCATACCATGGATCGCGTGGGCAGTCAGTGCGTGCAGATAGACCCGCAGAAAGTGGTCGCGATAGTGGATACCGACCTGCCCGATGCAGGAAATACGGCGGATAAAACCAATCCGGTCAGCCAACAAATTGCCGATAACGTCGTCACTTTCCTGTTGGCAGAAATGGCGCACAAACGCATTCCAGCTGAGTTTCTCCCCTTACAAAGCGGCGTGGGCAATATCAACAACGCGGTGATGGCGCGGCTGGGGGAAAACCCGGATATCCCGCCTTTTATGATGTATTCGGAGGTGTTGCAGGAGTCGGTGGTGCATCTGCTGGAAACGGGCAAGATAACCGGTGCCAGCGCCTCCAGCCTGACCATTTCAGCCCCCTCGCTACAGAAGATTTACGACAACATGGACTTCTTCGCCAGCCGTATTGTGCTGCGCCCGCAGGAGATCTCCAATAACCCAGAAATCATTCGACGGCTGGGGGTTATCGCGCTCAACGTGGGCCTGGAATTTGATATCTACGGCCATGCCAATTCCACGCACGTTGCGGGCGTGAACCTGATGAACGGCATCGGCGGCAGCGGGGATTTCGAGCGCAACGCCTACCTGTCTATCTTTATGGCGCCGTCGATTGCCAAAGGCGGGAAAATCTCCACCATCGTACCGATGTGCAGCCATGTCGATCACAGCGAACATAGCGTTAAAGTGATCGTGACCGAACAAGGGATTGCCGATCTGCGTGGATTATCTCCGATGCAGCGGGCGCACACGATTATCGATAACTGTGCGCACCCTCTTTACCGGGATTACCTGCACCGCTATCTGGAGAAAGCGCCCGGCGGGCATATCCATCACGATCTCAGCCATGCTTTCGATCTGCATCGCAACCTGCTCGAAACAGGTTCAATGCTTGGTTAACTTGCCGTACCGTCACGATCCTCAGCAATATGCTCGAGCATGGTGGCGGTATAGCGATGATTTTTCAGTGAATAGAGAAATTCTTGCATATACATGGGGCTACCGGGCGCGTCGAAATACTTTAGCGTCGACGGATTCACCAGCCGCCAGGCGAAATGAGGGATCACCGTCAAAAACTGCCCGCGCTCCACCGCGCTAATCTTGGCCATAAAGCTGTATGGACGGTAAATAATCGTCGGGTTAATCCCACAGGGTCGCATGTAGGCATCCAGCATCGCCTCAAAGTTAGCGCGATTCTGGAAGCGCATTTGCAGCCAGGGCAACTCGCGCAGCAGATCCTGCGGCTGTTTTTCTTCGTAGCGCCGGGAAACGAGAAAACCCAGACGCAGCGGAGGGAGTTCATTGATCGCCAGATTTTCCAGCTCCTGGACGCGGGGGGAAACGTGCTGCGGCGAGATGATAAAATCGAGTTTGCGATCGAACAGGTTATCAATCACCCCATTCTCACTGAACTCCACGGCCTGGGCCGTCACACCATGGTACTTATCACCAAGGCTTATCAACTGGTCAAAAATAATCGTTGGGTAGGTATTGTCGATGCCGATGACGATTTCCCGCGAACGGCGAGAGGCGTTATGGATTTCGTTATCAATGGCAGAGAGGCGCTGATAAACGGGAAACAGCTTCTGATACAGCTCCTGTCCCGCTTTATTCAGACTGATGTTGTTATCTTTGCGGGTAAACAGCGTATAGCCGATTTGATCTTCCAGTGCAGCAATGCTTTTACCGAATGGCGATGCGGTCATATGTATTTTTTCTGCCGCTCTGGCGATGTTATTGGTTTGCGCCAGCAGAATGAAATTACGCATCTTTTTCGAGATAAAAATATCCATAGCGTCCCCTTAAAAATCGCTATGGCCTATCCTCATTACGGCGAAAAAAAAGACCGGATGTGAGGTCTCATTTTTACAGTTGGTCACATAAAAAACCCGGCTGGAAAGCCGGGTCTGGAACGATTACTGGGTTTTGGCTGGCGTTGCTGTTGGCTGCCCCGCAGTCGGCTCAATCTGGAAGACGACATCAACCTGATCGTCAAACTGAATAACCGGCTGTTCGTAGGTTTCCTGAGCGGATGTCGCAGGCGCAGCATCCGCTTTCATCATCCGTACCATCGGGCTCGGTTGATAATTGGATACGTGATAGCGCACGCTATAAACGGGACCCAGTTTACTGTTAAAACCCGCGGCCAGTTGTTCAGCCTGATGAATAGCATCATCAATTGCTGCTTTACGCGCCTTGTCTTTATAAGCATCCGGTTGGGCAACACCGAGCGATACCGAACGAATCTCATTCAGACCGGCCTTCAGTGCGCCATCAAGCAGCGCATTGAGTTTGTCCAGCTGACGCAGCGTGACTTCAACGGTACGCACCGCACGATAGCCTTTGAGGATGCTTTTGCCGTTCTGGTAGTCGTAGTCCGGCTGGGTACGCAGGTTTGCAGCGCTAATGTCTTTCTTCGCTATCTGGTTCTGTTCAAGGAAGGAGAGATATTGCGCCACGCGTTCATCGGCCTGCTTCTTCGCTGAAGCCGCATCCTTTGCAGCAACGTTCACTTCAATCGCCAGAGTGGCGATGTCTGGTGTCGCATCCACGCTTGCCGTTCCGGAAGTCACGATGTGCGGTCCATTTGGCAACTCATTTGCCTGTACCGATAGTGCGCTGAATCCGACTAATGCCGCCAGGGCCATTATTTTGAACTTCACGGTCGTTCCTCCATGTTTCATTAATTACCCCGAAACTCAGGGCACATGCAGGCAAGCTTAGCCGATCTCGCTGCGTTGTCCATCAGACAACACTTAGTTGAACAACGCATGAACGTGCGCAACACCTTCTTTTGCCAGCTGAAAAGCGATAAACCACATCACTAATCCTACCAGCGTATTGATGATGCGCTGTGCTTTAGCAGTACGCAGGCGCGGAGCAAGCCAGGCCGCCAGCAATGCCAGGCCGAAGAACCACAGGAACGAAGCGCTGACGGTTCCCAGCGCAAACCAGCGCTTAGGCTCAACGTCCAGTTGCCCTCCCAGACTCCCCAGCACCACAAAGGTATCCAGATAAACATGGGGATTGAGCCACGTCACCGCCAGCATAGTAGCAATGATTTTCCAGCGGCCCTGCTTCATCACCTCAGCGCTGGCCAGCTCCAGATTACTACTCATCGCCGTTTTTAACGCACCAAAACCGTACCAGAGTAAAAAGGCGACGCCGCCCCAGGTGACCAGCGCCATCAGCCACGGCGACTGCATCAGCAAGGCGCTACCGCCGAAGATCCCCGCGCAAATCAACGCCAAATCGCTGATAGCGCAAAGTAAAGCGATCATGATGTGATACTGGCGACGGATCCCCTGATTCATCACAAAAGCATTTTGTGGACCAAGCGGAAGTATCATGGCCGCACCAAGTGCAAGCCCTTGAAAATAATACGATAACACGTTAATCATCCCGAACTGTTTCTCTTAGGAGCAGACTATAGCGCGGGAAAATCATTAGCGGAAATTGATAATTTTAATCAGGGATAAGAGGAATTAATACCAGGAGGGAAGATGCCGGATGGCGGCTGGCACCTTGTCCGGCCTGGAGATTTTGTAGGCCCGGTAAGCGATAGCGCCACCGGGCACGCGATTACTCTGCAGCGCTCTCTTTCACACGCTTGAAGTTCACATCCATCTGCGGATACGGGAAGCTGATGCCGTTGGCGTCAAACTCGCGTTTAATACGCTCCAGAACGTCCCAATAGACGCTTTGCAGATCGCTGCTGTTGCTCCAGACGCGTACGACGAAATTAATCGAGGAAGCGCCCAGCTCATTCAGGCGCACCGTCATTTCACGATCTTTAATGATTCGTTCGTCAGACTGGATGATATCAGTGAGGATTTTTTTCACCTGATCGATATCGGAGTCATAAGCTACGCCGATGATAAATTCGTTACGACGGACCGGCTCGCGAGAGAAGTTAATGATGTTCCCGGCAATAATTTTACCGTTTGGGATCACCACAATCTTACCGTCAACGGTACGCATGGTCGTGGAGAAAATCTGCACGTTGAGCACGGTTCCCGCTACGCCGCCGAGGTCTACATACTCACCCGCACGGAACGGACGGAACATTACCAACAGCACGCCAGCGGCGAGGTTGGACAACGAACCTTGCAGTGCCAGACCAACGGCTAAACCAGCGGCACCGAGAACGGCAATCACGGAGGCGGTTTGTACCCCAACGCGGCCCAGAGCGGCAATCAGCGTGAAAGCGATAATACCGTAGCGCACCAGTGCGGAGAGGAAGTCGGCAACGGTTGCATCAATTTTACGCGCCAGCATCAGGCGGTTAACGGTGTTAGATACGATGCGCGCCACGATCATACCGATAATGACAATGGCGATGGCCGCCACGATGTTGACGGCATAGCTCAACAGCAGCTCCTGATTGCGGACCAGCCAGGTGCCCGCACCGTTTATGCTGTCGACAACATTCAAATCTTCCATTCACTATTCCTTTTTTGCTTACCCAAACGGGAGAAATAAAGCCGCCCTCACGGGACTGGCAACCTGACAAGGGTAAACAATAAACCTGGATTTTGCCAAACAGATCACAGAATTCTCTGTCAGCAGCACATTGAAATGGCAATAAAAAAGGCCCGCATTTGCGGGCCTCATGTCACGTAGAACGGCGTTAATTACAGAACGTCAACCGCGTTCAGTTCTTTGAAAGCCTGTTCCAGACGGGTGATCATGGTTGCCTGACCAGCACGCAGCCATACGCGCGGATCGTAGTATTTCTTGTTCGGCTGATCTTCGCCTTTCGGGTTGCCCAGCTGACCCTGCAGGTAAGCTTCGTTTGCTTTGTAGTAGTTCAGAACGCCTTCCCAGGTAGCCCATTGGGTATCGGTGTCGATGTTCATTTTCACTACGCCGTAGCTTACGGAGTCTTTGATTTCCTGAGCAGTAGAACCGGAACCGCCGTGGAAGACGAAGTTCAGGCTGTTGTGCGGCAGGTTATGTTTCTTAGAAACATAGTCCTGAGAGTCGCGCAGGATGGTCGGGGTCAGAACAACGTTACCCGGCTTGTAAACGCCGTGTACGTTACCGAAGGAAGCTGCGATGGTGAAACGCGGGCTGATTTTGCTCAGCTCGGTGTAGGCGTAATCAACGTCTTCCGGCTGGGTGTACAGTGCAGAAGCGTCCATGTGGCTGTTGTCCACGCCGTCTTCTTCGCCACCGGTGCAACCCAGTTCGATTTCCAGGGTCATGCCCATTTTGGACATGCGCGCCAGGTATTTGGAGCAGATTTCGATGTTCTCTTCCAGAGACTCTTCAGACAGGTCGATCATGTGAGAAGAGAACAGTGGTTTGCCGGTTGCTGCGAAGTGTTTTTCACCCGCGTCCAGCAGACCGTCGATCCACGGCAGCAGTTTCTTCGCGCAGTGGTCAGTGTGCAGGATAACCGGAACACCGTAGTGTTCAGCCATCTGGTGAACGTGATGCGCGCCAGAGATAGCACCCAGGATTGCAGCGCCCTGAGGAACGTCGGACTTCACGCCTTTACCCGCGATGAAAGAAGCACCACCGTTGGAGAACTGTACGATTACCGGCGCTTTAACTTTTGCAGCGGTTTCCAGTACGGCGTTGATGGAGTCGGTACCAACGCAGTTAACAGCTGGCAGAGCAAAGTTGTTTTCTTTAGCTACCTGGAAAACTTTCTGTACGTCATCACCAGTGATTACGCCTGGTTTTACGAAATCAAAAATTTTAGACATGTTGCGAGTCCTGTATCTTCGGCCTTGGAAAGGGCGCGCGCTCTAAAGCGCGCTAATAATTGGGCAGGTTACCCTGCCCATTAAATGCTTACTTTTTAGCGCGCTCTTCGAGCATCGCTACTGCTGGCAGTACTTTGCCTTCCACGAATTCGAGGAATGCGCCGCCGCCAGTGGAGATGTAGGAGATTTTGTCAGCAATACCGAACAGGTCGATAGCTGCCAGGGTGTCGCCGCCGCCTGCGATAGAGAACGCTTCGCTGTCTGCGATGGCGTTAGCCACGATTTCAGTACCCTTGCGGAAGTTCGGGAATTCGAACACGCCAACCGGGCCGTTCCACAGAATGGTTTTCGCATTCTTCAGGATGTCAGCCAGTTGCTGTGCAGAAGCGTCGCCGATGTCCAGGATCTGCTCGTCTTCTTTCACATCGCTAACGGATTTCAGAGTAGCCGGTGCAGTTTCAGAGAATTCAGTCGCTACGCGAACGTCGGTCGGGACCGGGATGTCGCAAGTGGTCAGCAGGCGCTTAGCTTCGTCAACCAGGTCAGCTTCATACAGGGATTTACCCACTTTGTGGCCTTGAGCGGCAACGAAGGTGTTCGCGATACCACCGCCAACGATCAGTTGGTCAGCGATTTTTGACAGAGAATCCAGAACGGTCAGTTTGGTAGAAACTTTAGAACCACCAACGATAGCCACCATCGGACGAGCAGGTTCTTTCAGCGCTTTACCCAGCGCATCCAGCTCTTCAGCCAGCAGCGGACCTGCGCACGCTACGTCAGCAAATTTGCCGATACCGTGGGTAGAAGCCTGCGCACGGTGAGCCGTACCGAAAGCATCCATGACGAATACGTCGCACAGCGCAGCATATTTTTTGGACAGCGCTTCGTCGTCTTTCTTCTCGCCTTTGTTGAAGCGAACGTTTTCCAGAACAACCAGTTCACCGGCAGCGACTTCAACGCCGTCCAGGTAATCTTTTACCAGGCGAACTGGAGCAGACAGTTTGTCTTTCAGATAGTTAACAACCGGCAGCAGAGAGAATTCTTCGTTGTACTCGCCTTCGGTAGGACGACCCAGGTGGGAAGTTACCATCACTTTAGCACCCTGTTTCAGGGCCAGTTCGATGGTTGGCAGGGAAGCACGGATACGCGCATCGCTGGTTACTTTCCCTTCTTTAACTGGTACGTTCAGGTCCGCACGGATAAAAACGCGTTTACCAGCCAGATCCAGATCGGTCATCTTAATTACAGACATGGTGAATCCTCTCGTTGATTCATAAAGTTTTGTCGACGCTCAAGCGTCGAGCCTGAAACCAATAGCAGCCATCGCTAACGTTGTGTCGAGCATACGGTTAGCAAAGCCCCATTCATTATCACACCAGACCAGCGTTTTGATCAGGTGAGCGCCACTCACGCGCGTTTGCGTACCATCAACGATGGCGCTGTGCGGGTCGTGGTTAAAATCTACAGAGACCAACGGTAATTCCGTATAGTCAACTATACCATGAAATGCACCTTGTGCTGCTTTTTGCAGCAACTGGTTGACTTCACTGGCTTTTACTGGTTTTTTCACCGTCACGCTTAAGTCGATCGCCGTCACATTTATGGTCGGTACACGCACCGCTATCGCTTCAAAACGATCGTTAAACTGCGGGAAAATTCGCGTGATGCCCGCCGCCAGTTTGGTATCCACCGGAATAATCGACTGACTGGCCGCTCGCGTGCGACGCAGGTCGGGATGATAAGCATCAATAACCTGCTGATCGTGCATCGCGGAGTGGATCGTGGTGACGGTACCAGACTCAATGCCGTAAGCATCATCCAGCAATTTAATGACGGGAATTATACAATTCGTGGTGCAGGAGGCGTTGGATACAATTCGGTGCTCAGCGCGCAGCTGATCCTGATTAACGCCATACACAACGGTTGCGTCGATGTCGTGACTGCCAGGATGTGAAAAGAGCACTTTTTTTGCACCAGCGGCAATATGCGCCTCGCCGTGTTCGCGGTTGCCGAAGACCCCCGTACAATCCAGCACGATGTCGACACCCAGTTCGCGCCATGGAAGTGCATCGAGTGTTCGCTCATGCAGAATGCGAATCGCGTCATCGCCAACAATGAGCTGGTCACGTTCCTGACGAACATCCCAGGCAAAACGTCCATGGCTGGTGTCATATTTCAACAAATGCGCCATGCCTGCAGCATCGGCCAGTTCGTTGATTGCCACCACGGTGATTTCCGCCCGACGCCCGGATTCATACAAAGCACGAACCACGTTGCGTCCGATGCGACCGAAACCATTAATCGCTACGCGTACGGTCATAGGTCTCCTGCAAGGATTTCTCAGAAACGATGTGGCTGACAGAGTAATGCAGCAAATCGCTCAGGGAAACCTTACCTGTCGCAAACTGCGACTAATTGGTTAATTGTCGAACATTTAATCGACTGAAACGCTTCAGCTAGAATAAGCGAAACGCGGAATAAAAGGAATGATTGTCCAGCAACAGAACACAGTTATCTGACTTACGTCACATTTTAACGCCCTTCAGCGCTAAATTTATTCCATATTCCAGAATTACGAATAACCGTAGCAAGATTATTTCGTTGCCATGTCACAAATCCTGATTTATATCAGGAAGCTCCCTAGCCCGCGTCTATATTATCAGCGCTACGTCCGAGTCTCGGAGTCCCTCAACTATGGCTATATTCTATCCCCCATCATCTGAAGCTCGCTTTCATGCGCTGCGGTTATTACCCGGTCAGGAAGTCTTTTCAGCGCTACACGCTTTTGTACAACAACATCAGCTACAGGCTGGTTGGATAGCGGGTTGCACCGGCAGTCTGAGCAACATAGCCCTGCGCTTCGCTGGACGCGAAGAAACCACGTTACTCACCGATTCGTGGGAAATTATCTCTCTGAACGGCACGCTGGAACTTACCGGTGAGCATCTCCATCTGGCGGTTGCCGACCCGCGCGGCGCGATGCTGGGCGGCCACATGATGCCGGGCTGTACCGTGCGCACCACGCTGGAACTGGTGATTGGCGAGCTGACGTCTCTGGCATTCAGCCGTCAGCCCTGCGCCGTTTCCGGTTATGACGAACTGGTTATTTCATCCCGCTAACGTTTTACTTGAAAGAGGTTTTCTATGGCGCGTCGCCAATTTTCCAGCCAGTCTCTGGTACTGATTGTCATTGCTATCGCCATCAATATGGTCGGTGGGCAGCTTATCAGCATGCTGAAACTACCTATTTTTCTCGACTCGATTGGTACCTTGATTAGCGCAGTGCTGCTAGGTCCAGTGGTGGGGATGCTCACCGGATTACTCACTAACCTGTTATGGGGGTTACTGACCGATCCGATCGCCGCCGCCTTTGCGCCCGTCGCCATGGTGATTGGACTGGTCGCCGGTTGGCTGGCGCGGGCGGGATGGTTTCGCACCTTACCCAAAGTCGTTGTCAGCGGTGTGATTATTACGCTTGCTGTTACCCTCGTTGCCGTGCCTATTCGCACGACCCTGTTTGGCGGCGTTACCGGCAGCGGTGCCGATCTTTTTGTCGCGTGGATGCACTCGGTCGGTCAGAACCTGGTGGAGTCCGTCGCCATCACCGTCATCGGTGCGAATCTGGTCGATAAAATCCTCACGGCAATCATCGTCTGGGTGCTACTCCGCCAGCTCCCGCTGCGCACAACGCGCCATTTCCCTACGATGTCTGCCGTGCGCTAAATGCACCCGTTTACGTCGTTAACTCTGTGGGCACTCGCCGCCTGCTCCACGCTCCTGCTGCCAACCGGAGCGCCGCTTAGTCTGTACAGCGCCGCGACGTTTGCCAGTTTGTTGTGTATGAAGGCTACGCGGTCGCGGGCGAAATACGTACTCTGGCTGATGATCCCCTTAGGACTGGGGCTATGGCTGGTGCACGGCGGATGGCTTACCGAATGGCTCAGCGGACAACCACGCACGCCAGAACGTTGGGCCGATGCCATTACGCTCTGGCTGCGGATCCTGGCTATTGTGTCAACATCGCAGATATGGATGCAGTACGTACCGGTTTCGCGTTTTATACGCGCCCTGTTTGCTTCTCGGCTGCCGCCAGGTGTGGCCTACCTGTTTGCCGGGCCGTTGCTGGTCGTTGAACAGTTCAAACGCCAGTTGGCGATTATTCATGAGGCCCAGCGCGCACGCGGCGTACCGCTGGATGAGTCCTGGTACCAACGTTTACGCGCCATGCCAGCATTGATTGTTCCGCTTACCCATAACGCGCTCAATGATTTAGCCGTCCGCGGCGCGGCGCTCGATATGCGAGGATTTCGCCTGCATCGCTCACGCACCACGCTGTGGGCGCCGCCAGACAGCCCCCTGCAGCGTCTGGCTCGCTACGCCATGATAGTTCTGATGATGGTTGAGACAGGAGTCTGGATTTGGTTACGTTAGAACAGTTTCGCTATCTTCCGACGCATGCCGCGCGGCCCCCCGCTTGCTACAATTTCCACTATGCCGAGCCCGGAATGGTAGCTATTTTTGGCGATAACGGCAGTGGGAAAAGTACGCTGGCACAGCTGATGGCAGGCTGGTACCCCGATTTCCTGCCCGGAGAAATTGAGGGCACAGGAACGCTGCTGGGTACCCCCATCGGGAAACTGTCACTGGTCGAGCAGTCGAGTACTGTCCAGCTTGTACAGCAGTCACCTTACCTGCAGCTTTCAGGTTGTACATTCAGCGTAGAGGAAGAAGTGGCGTTTGGTCCGGAAAATCTCTGCCTTACCGAGGCCGAAATTATGAAGCGCATTGATGAAGCCCTGACGCTGACGGAATGTCAGCCTCTGCGCCGTCGTCATCCTGGCACGCTTTCCGGCGGAGAAACCCAGCGGGTGGTGATTGCCAGCGCGCTCGCCATGCAGCCGAAGATATTGATTCTGGACGAAGCATTCAGCCGCCTGACAGCGCAGGCGACTGTGATGCTACTCAGGCGACTGCAACAATGGGCGCAGGAACAGCATGCTTTGGTGGTGCTTTTCGAACGCAATCATTCCCCTTTTCTCAGCCATTGCCAGCAGGCGTGGCAACTGCGCGATGGAGCATTGTCACCGCTATGCTAACGTTAAACCAGGTCAGCTATCGCTGGCCGAACGCCGCCGATGACTGCCTGTGCAATATTTCACTTGAACTCCATGAAGGGGAATGGCTGGCGCTTACAGGCGATAATGGCGCCGGTAAATCTACGCTGCTGCGTATTATGGCCGGGCTGCTATTTCCGTCTTCTGGCTCAGTAACGGTACAAAACCGTGCGATTGCGCAACTGAAAAACCGGGAGCGCGCCAGGGCGATCGGCGTGCTGTTTCAGGAGGCGGAAAACCAAATCTTTCACAGCAAGGTAGCAGAGGAAGTGGCTTTCGGATTACGGCTACAGAAGCTCCCGGTAGCTGAGATTGCGCAACGTACGTCGGCAGCACTGCAGTTATGTCAGCTAGAGGACGTTGCCGACGCACACCCACTGGATCTGCATACTGCTCAACGACGAATGGTTGCCGTCGCCAGTCTGGAAGCACTCGCGCCCGCGATTCTACTGCTGGATGAACCCAGCCGGGATTTTGATGCGCACTGGCTTGGCGTCTTCGAAAACTGGCTGGCGGTATGTCGTGCGCGTGGTACAAGCATTGTAGCGATCAGTCATGACGCGGCGTTTACGCAGCGTCATTTCTCGCGCGTGGTACGTCTACACAATAAAAATATCACACAGCCCGATATGCACCATCGACCGTCATCTCCAGCATAAAGTCTGCTGACCGACTACCATCCAGTACCCGACGAACATTCGGTCCGTCGGTACGCTCATAAAACGCCTCAGCGTCAGCTTGTGAGAGTCCACCAGCCAGTTTACGACCTACCAGTCGCATGCGCAGCGCATTGGCGGGGGCGCGAATAAACAACGAGCAATCACAAAACTCAGCTAACGCTCGCCACCTTTCGTCATCGCGCAATAACCAGTTTCCTTCCACAATCACGATCGGTGCCGTCACGGTGATGGCCGCTTCTACCGGATCGTGCTTTTGCCGATCATATTGCGGCCAGGATCCTTCCCCTTCCTTTATCTGGCGTAGATTCTGCGCAAGCTTATCCACATCAAATGTTTCCGGCGCACCTTTGTATGCCCGCAGGTTATGGGCATCCAGCCAGGTATTATAGTGATGGAAGCCATCCATCGGCAGCGTCTGGATCTCCGGCAGATCAGGATCCTGATGGGAGAGATATTCCCAGAAGGTGGTCAGCGTCGATTTCCCCGTACCCGGCGGCGCGCTAAGAAAAACAATCGTTCGTCGCTGCGGGTTAGTGGCGTGTATTTTTGCCAACTGATGCAATAACGGTTTATGAACGTTCTCTATCTCATCATCATGGTAATGCGCTTCAACTTGTAGCCCATTCACCGTTAGTTCGATTTTCACGGCGTTAATTCCTTTAAAATCGCCGTTACTGCCAGCGTCATTGCCGTCTTGACCATGGCGCTAAAGCGCACTTCAGACCACGCAGCAAAGTCGGCAAATTTCATCGACTCCAGCGCACCATAAAGGGTCGCATTGCGGGTGATACTGTTCACGTTGCTGACAAAATCCCAGGTAATATCATCGGCAAAACCGGGGATATTATCCTGCTCCTTCAGGTACTGATAAAACTGAGAGAAATGGGTGATGTCGGCATAAAGCCATTTATCCATTTTTCCCAGCGCATAAATCAGTCGTAACGCAACGTCGATATCGTCAAGCGGTCCACTCTGGGCGAGTAACGGCTTCACTGCATATTCCACGATTTCTTCATCGTTATTAACGAACAGCGACGGTAAAAAACGCTTAATGCCCTGGAGCAAAATGTTATGTGCCGTCGTCATAAACGAGAGTAAATTATTTTGAGCATCCAGTTGCTCAAGCACATCGTCTTCTGTCAGCGTCGTCATTAGTTATCCGATAAATCACCATGAATGCAGAGAGTCTATTATATTACACGTTCGATCCGCGCCACCGATCAGTAAAGTTTGTGTGCGCACACCATTTGCAACCTGTTGGATCCCTTTAACAAGATCGCCGCCTGTTACCCCCGTCGCGCTGAAAAGGATCTTATTTCCCCCTACCAGTTCGTCAAGCGCATAGATACGGTTGATTTCAACGCCCATCTCCGCACAGCGCTGACGTTCCTGTGTTGCAATCAGGCGATGATCTGCGCTATCTCCTTTCGCTTCGCAAAAATCAATCAGCTCAGCCTGCATATCTCCCCCCAGCGCTTTAACCGCGCAGGCCGAAATAACCCCTTCAGGCGCCCCGCCAATGGTATACATCAGATCATAAGGATTCTCCTGCATACAGGCCAATACGCTGGCGGCCACATCGCCATCGGGCAGAGCAAAGACTTTGACGCCAAGCCGCGTCGCCTCGGCAATCGCTGATTGAAGACGCGGTTTATCCAGCGTCACCATCCGCAGTCGATCCAGCGGTTTGCCCAACGCCTCAGCCACATTACGCAGATTGTCTGCCAACGGCAGCGCCAGATTAATCGCCCCTTTTGCAAACCGATTAACAACCAGTTTTTTCATGTACATATCAGGAGCGTGTAACAGTGAACCTCGAGGTGCAAACGCCATGACGGCCAGCGCATTGCTTTGACCCATCGCCACCATTCGGGTTCCTTCAATAGGATCGACGGCGATATCTACCTCAGGTCCGGTATCGGTTCCCACTTCCTCGCCAATCCACAGCATCGGGGCTTGATCAATCTCCCCTTCGCCAATGACGATTCGTCCACGGATGGCAATACTGTTCAATGCTTCACGCATTGCCGTCACCGCCAGACCATCAATCTTGTTTTTATCGCCGCACCCGGTTTGCGGCCAGGCTGCCAGCGCAGCCTGTTCCGTGATACGAAATAGCGGCCATGCCAGCGACATCATATCGCCGCCTCCCCGATATCAACGCCAAAGTGTGCTAAAAGGTATTTTTCTGCCTTTTCATTCCAGATACCGTGCGTCTCCTCCACCAGCAGCGCCAGTTCTTTGAATAATGGGTCCGTTTTCCCTTTCTCCGCAAAATCAGCAATGGCGGTCAGTGGCATGGTAACGCCGTTGTATATCAGCTTTTTACCGCCGGGGATCGCAGGTAAGTTCAATACGGTGTGCGGAACCGCATCAAGGCCGCCAATGTGCGTCACCATAAACGACGGTTGCAGTTGGCCAGTTGCACTGAGCGCAATAGCCTCTTTCATATCATCCGTGGAACCGCCGGACGTTCCGACAACGTGAGTACTGTTGTAGTGCACGTTATAAAAGTTAAACGGCACTTTGAAGTTACTGTCCGTAGGGCCGGCAAAGAAATTCAGGCAGCCATCTTCCGCAAGTAAATCATCAGCCATTTCAATGACGGTTGGCACTGCCGCATACACAAAGACATCATCAAAACCTGCGTCATTGGTAAGAGCACGCAGCATCGCGGTCGGAGAATCCATGCCTGTAGTATTCACATAGATAAGCTCAATCCCCTTTTCTGCCGCTAACTCAACCGGCAACAGTTTTTTAGCCTGCGCCAGTCGCGCTTCGTCAATGTCGACCACCACCACACGTGACGGCTGAATGCTGCCGTTAATGGCATAATCTATAGCGCCAATCCCCATCGGCCCGGCGCAGGCCAGAAGCGCAATACTTCCCCCCGGCTTAATCCCCATACGGTGCTCATAAACGTAAGGCGTGGTGTGAAAATTCGCGTTATAAGCGCCAATAATGCAGCACATCGGCTCCGCCAGGGATGCTGCGGCAAAATAAGAACCGTGGTACGGTAAAACACAACCCAGATTAATCGCCACCTCCGGGATAATCATATATGTCGCATTACCGCCAAAATATTCGTAGCTGTATCCCGCTGAATAACCGCTTGGCAATCCCATCGCGGGTTGCAAAACAAAACGCTGGCCTTTCTTATATTTATCCGTCAGGTTTTTTCCAACCTCAACGATGATACCTGCACATTCATGCCCGGTAATAACCGGATGGTTTTCCAGATCATCCGGTACGCGTTTATGATCGCTCCCTAATGCCGCCGCTTTCCAGGTAGATAAACAAACGCTATCGGATATTACGCTTACTAACAATTCATTATCTGTAATTGCAGGCAGCTCAAACTCGCGGATACGAATATCCTGCTTGCCATAAATGGCAGCAACTTTCGTTTTCATATTCACTCCATAAAATAGAATAAGGCTAGTTCGCCGTAATGCGTTTAAATAAATCGTCTAACAGTGGGTCACCAATATAGTTCTTAATCAGCACTAATGGCTTTTCGCTTACACGTTTAACACGACCTTCAAGACTGGCATGGGTGACAATAATATCGGCATCTTTTGGAACATTTTCGATGGCATAATGTGTCACGTTAATATTCAATCCCGCTTTCTCCAGACGTTTACGAAACGTGGTTGCCCCCATCGCGCTGGAACCCATTCCCGCATCACAGACAAAAGCAACGCGTTTAATATTTTTATAAGAGAATTTACCTTCCTGCTTCATCGCCTTGACGGCTCTGGCTGACTCAGCAAAGTCATCCTCACTTTCCGTTTCGACGCTCTTTTCCATTTTCAGGATTACAGAGGTAATAACAAAAGTCACTATTGTACCCGCAGTGACTCCTGCTATGGTCGCGAGGAAAGAACCTTTGGGCGTTAATGCCAGATAGGCGAATATTGATCCAGGGCTCGGACCCGCAACTAACCCACCGTCCAGCAGGTGGAATACCCACGTCCCGGTCATTCCCCCGGCAATCATCGCAATCAGGGTCAGAGGCTTCATCAGCACATACGGGAAATACAGTTCATGAATACCGCCGAGAAAGTGGATAATCATGGCGCCTGGCGCAGACTTTTTACTCATCCCTTTGCCAAAGATAGCAAAGCCAAGTAACAGACCTAACCCTGGACCTGGGTTAGATGCCACCATGAAGAAAATCGATTTTCCCGTTTCTGAAGCTTGTTGCATTCCCAGCGGATAATATACGCCCTGATCGATAGCATTATTCAGAAAAAGGATTTTCGCCGGTTCATTGATTACGGATAGCAACGGCAGATAACCCGCATGAACCAACGCTTCAATACATTCCTTCACAAAATTATTAGCAATGAGGACCGCCGGGCCAATGACTTCGAACCCCAGCAGGCATAACAGCATTCCCGCAATACCAAGAGAGAAGTTATTGATAACCATCTCGAAACCTGCAGGAATGCGTTTTTCCAGCAGACGATCGATATGCTTAATCACCCAGCCACCAAGCGGTCCCATCACCATCGCGCCAAGGAACATCGGGATATCCGCGCCGACGATAACGCCAATAGAACCAATGCCCCCCATTACTGCGCCACGTTTCCCGCCTACCAGATGTCCCCCTGTGGAGCCAATCATGACGGGCAGTAAATAGGTAATCATCGGACCGACAATTTTGGCGAAATGCTCGTTCGGCATCCAACCGGTAGGAATAAACAATGCGGTTATAAAACCCCAGGCAATAAACGCGCCGATGTTGGGAATGACCATGGCAGTCAAAAACCCACCAAAAGCCTGGACTTTGGCACGAGCAGACTTGTTTTCCATAATAATGTCCTGAAAGGAAACTGTGAATTATGCGTGGGCGATAATATCCGCCAGTTGTTTTTCTGATTTAGCTGATAACAAAGCGGTTAGCGCTTCCTCTTCACATAACAATTCACTTAAAGCCTGAATAGCACCAATATGTGAATCAGCATTTGCTGCCGATAATCCGATTAATAATCTGATACCTTCATCATCTTCGGCAAATTTTACTTCCTGTTTGAGAAGCGTTAATGACATTCCGGTCTTTAATGCACCACACTCTGGGCGAGCGTGTGGCATGGCAACGCCAGGGGCTAAAATATAATAAGGTCCATTGTTAACCGTTGAATCTTTAATGGCCTGAATATAATCTGAATTGACATAATGATTGGCGAGTAAGGATGACATAGAAAAGTCAATTGCCTCCTGCCAGTTCTTTGCTGAATTTTTTATTGAGATAGATGATTCTGGAAAGTAATCAATCAGCCGCATACATTTTCCTTATTTTATTTTTAGGGTACGAGTTAGCGTTAAAAATAAAATACGCGCACGGCAAAATGAAATCAATCGAGGAGAAAAATACAGACAGCGCAGAATGTTTTTTGATGAGGCCTTTAAAAACAGATGGTTAAGGAGTTAAAAATAAAAATCAATACTAATTATGCGACATCGCCTGCAAATACCAAACAAGGATAAATATCATATTTGTGACTCAGATCTACAATGAAAGGTTGCACAGGGATAAATAAACATCCTCTGATTAAAAAACGGGCCGCCTGAGCGACCCGTTTTTACCTGTAATCGAAATTACAGCAGTTCTTTTGCTTTCGCGACGACGTTGTCGACGGTGAAGCCAAACTCTTCGAACAGCAGCTCTGCCGGAGCAGACTCACCAAAGGTGGTCATACCGACGATAGCGCCGTTCAGGCCCACATATTTGAACCAGTAGTCAGCGATACCCGCTTCCACTGCAACGCGAGCGGAAACCGCTTTCGGCAGTACGGACTCGCGGTAAGCGGCATCCTGCTTGTCGAACGCGTCGGTAGACGGCATGGAAACCACGCGCGCTTTAACGCCTTCAGCCGTCAGTTTGTCCCATGCAGCCACAGCCAGCTCAACTTCAGAACCGGTAGCAATGAAGATCAGTTCCGGCTGACCGGCGCAATCTTTCAGCACGTAACCACCGCGAGCGATGTTCGCCAGCTGCTCTTCGGTACGTTCCTGCTGTGCCAGGTTCTGACGGGAGAGGATCAGCGCGGTCGGGCCGTCCTGACGCTCTACGCCGTATTTCCATGCCACGGCAGATTCAACCTGGTCACACGGACGCCATGTGCTCATGTTCGGCGTCACGCGCAGAGAAGCAACCTGCTCTACCGGCTGGTGTGTCGGGCCATCTTCGCCCAGACCGATTGAGTCGTGGGTATAGACCATCACCTGACGCTGTTTCATCAGCGCAGCCATACGCACCGCGTTACGGGCATATTCTACGAACATCAGGAAGGTAGAGGTGTATGGCAGGAAACCACCGTGCAGCGCGATACCGTTAGCGATAGCGGTCATACCGAATTCACGCACACCGTAATGGATGTAGTTACCAGCGGTATCTTCGTTGATCGCTTTAGAACCCGACCACAGAGTCAGGTTAGAAGGTGCCAGGTCAGCAGAGCCGCCAAGGAATTCCGGCAGCAGAGGACCGAACGCTTCAATCGCGTTCTGAGACGCTTTACGACTGGCGATCTTGGATGGGTTAGCCTGCAGCTTAGCGATGAACTCGTTCGCTTTGGCGTCGAAATCAGCCGGCATTTCACCTTTCATACGGCGGGTGAATTCAGCCGCTTCCTGCGGGAAGGCTTTCGCATAAGCAGCGAACTTCTCGTTCCATGCCGCTTCTTTTGCCTGACCTGCTTCTTTCGCATCCCACTGCGCGTAGATTTCAGACGGGATTTCGAACGGCGCGTATTTCCAGCCCAGCTGTTCACGGGTCAGTGCGATTTCTGCATCGCCCAGCGGCGCACCGTGAGAGTCATGGGTACCGGCTTTGTTCGGGGAACCGAAACCGATGATGGTTTTGCACATCAGCAGGGACGGTTTGTCGGTCACAGCGCGTGCTTCTTCAACTGCGCGTTTAATCGCGTCAGCATCGTGGCCATCAACGCCGCGAACCACGTGCCAGCCGTAAGCTTCAAAACGCTTAGCGGTGTCATCGGTGAACCAGCCTTCAACGTGGCCATCAATAGAGATGCCGTTGTCATCGTAGAACGCAACCAGTTTGCCCAGCTTCAGCGTACCGGCCAGGGAACATACCTCGTGAGAGATACCTTCCATCATGCAGCCGTCGCCCATGAAAGCGTAGGTGAAGTGGTCAACGATGTCGTGACCTGGACGGTTAAACTGCGCCGCCAGCGTTTTTTCAGCGATAGCCATACCCACTGCATTCGCAATGCCCTGACCCAGAGGACCGGTAGTGGTTTCAACACCCGCGGTGTAACCCACTTCCGGGTGACCCGGAGTTTTGGAGTGCAGCTGACGGAAGTTCTGCAGCTCGGACATCGGCAGATCGTAGCCGGTGAGGTGCAGCAGGCTGTAAATCAGCATGGAGCCGTGACCGTTAGACAGCACGAAGCGGTCACGGTCAGCCCAGGACGGGTTAGTCGGGTTGTGGTTCAGGAAATCACGCCACAGGACTTCGGCAATGTCAGCCATACCCATCGGGGCACCCGGGTGACCGGATTTGGCTTTCTGTACTGCGTCCATGCTCAGCGCACGAATAGCATTGGCAAGCTCTTTACGTGAGGACATTTTGACTCCAGATCGGATAATGAAGGCCACGCCCTAAACGACTTGACGACAGCGCGTTTTGGGCTACGCCGGAAAAAAGTGCCAACAATGTAACCCAAGCCGCGTGTCATGTACATGGAGCATCCTTTTACCGCTTCAGAAATCTCTGGATCGTGCGCGCAAGTTGCGCAATCTTCTCGCCCGCTTATTGTTCTTTTCTTTATACTTAGGCCGGGCGTCGGTTCACCTGCAAACGACGCATTTTTTAGAATAATCCTGACTTTGTGCGGAAGAGAAAAAATGAAAATTCGCGCTTTACTGCTTGCTACGAGCATGGCGGCGGCATTGACCGGCTGCCAGAACATGGACTCAAACGGACTGCTTTCTTCTGGCGCAGAGGCTTTTCAGGCCTACAGTCTGAGCGATACTCAGGTGAAAGCGCTGAGCGATCAGGCCTGTAAGGATATGGACAGCAAAGCTACCATCGCCCCGGCTGGCAGCGAGTATGCAACGCGTCTTGGCAAAATTGCCTCCGCGCTTGGCGATAACATTAACGGCCAGCCGGTGAACTACAAAGTCTATATGGCGAAAGACGTGAATGCCTTTGCCATGGCGAACGGCTGTATCCGCGTATACAGCGGCCTGATGGATATGATGACGGATAACGAAGTTGAAGCGGTGATCGGCCATGAAATGGGCCACGTTGCGCTGGGCCACGTGAAAAAAGGCATGCAGGTTGCGCTGGGTACAAACGCCGTACGTGCAGCGGCGGCGTCAGCTGGCGGCATTGTCGGCAGCCTGTCACAGTCGCAATTGGGCGATCTTGGCGAGAAACTGGTGAACTCGCAGTTCTCCCAGCGTCAGGAATCCGAGGCGGATGATTACTCGTATGATTTGTTGCGCAAACGAGGGATCAGTCCGGCAGGCTTAGCCACCAGCTTTGAGAAACTGGCAAAACTGGAAGCGGGACGTCAAAGCTCAATGTTTGACGATCACCCGGCTTCCGCAGAACGTGCGCAACATATTCGCGATCGCATGAGCGCAGACGGAATTAAGTAATCTTCAAACAGTGCCGGATGGCGGCGTGAATGCCTTATCCGGCCTACAGATTTCATCCCATTATCGGACGTAATTGGCGAAGTCAGTTTGGGCCCGGCCAGCGCACAGCCACCGGAGCGTACACGTAGTACGTGAGGATGGCGAGCACTGCCCGGACCCAAAATGACGAGTAAAATAGTCCGACTATTATTCGCCTTTCTTCGCCGCCTGAATATACAGCATTTCCAGTGCTAACGTAGCCGCCGCCAGCGCGGTGATCTCCGACTGATCGTAGGCCGGAGCCACTTCAACGACGTCCATCCCGACGATGTTCAGATCTTTCAGACCACGCACCAGCTTAATCGCGCGGTCAGACGTCAGACCGCCGATGACCGGCGTACCGGTACCCGGAGCAAACGCCGGATCCAGGCAGTCGATATCAAAGGTCAGGTAGACCGGCATATCGCCAACAATCTGCTTAACCTGCGCAATGATGTCATCTACGCCGCGATCGTTCACCTGGCATGCGTCCAGCACGGTAAAACCGTTATCTTTGTCGAACTCGGTACGGATACCAATCTGCACTGAGTGATTCGGATCGATCAGACCTTCGTTCGGAGCTGTGTAGAACATGGTGCCGTGGTCGAATTCACAGCCGTTAGCGTAGGTGTCGGTGTGGGCATCAAAGTGTACCAGCGCCATTTTACCGAAGTGCTTAGCGTGTGCGCGCAGCAGCGGCAGCGTGACGAAGTGGTCGCCGCCAAAGGAGAGCATGCGCTTACCAGCAGAAAGCAGCTTTTCAGCATGCGCCTGCAGTTTTTCACTCATTTCACGCGCATCGCCGAACGCATAAACCAAATCGCCGCAGTCCACCACGTTCAGACGCTCGCGCATATCGAAGTTCCACGGGAAGCGGTTGTGCTCCCACGCCAGGTTAGTGGAAACCTGACGGATCGCAGCCGGACCATGACGACCGCCCGCGCGGCCAGACGTTGCCATATCAAACGGTACGCCGGTGATCACCCAGTCGGCGTCGCTGTCGTACGGCATGAAGTTCATCGGCAGACGCAAAAAACCAAAGGCGTTAGAAACCAGGGAGTTGTCGTATTGATGACCTAAGGTGCTCATGTACTGACCTCTTTAAAAATCGATGAAAAAAAATCCCCTCCGCGTCGTTAAGCCCGACGAGGAAGGGATTGATTTACGTGACTACTTGTATTGCCGAATTATCGCCGTTAATTTGTACGGATTCAAGCGAACCCGCACAGCTTTACTCGTCTTCCAGATAGGTGTATCCGTACAGACCCGCTTCAAATTCTTCGAGGAACTGTTGCTGTAGCTCGGTATCCAGATCGGTGTTTTTCACCTGGTCACGGAACTGCGTCAGCAGGGTGTTTGGATCCAACTGCACGTACTGCAGCATATCCGCCACGGTATCTCCTTCGTCAGACAGCTCAACTTCTACGCTGCCGTCAGGGAAGACGAACACGTCAACCGCTTCGGTATCACCGAACAGATTGTGCATGTTGCCAAGGATCTCCTGATACGCCCCTACCATAAAGAAGCCCAGCATCGGCGGGTTCTCCGGGTCGTATTCCGGCATCGGCATGGTGGTCGCAATGCCATCACCATCAACGTAGTGGTCGATAGCGCCATCAGAGTCACAGGTGATATCCAACAGCACCGCTCGACGCTCTGGCGCCTGGTTCAGTCCTTCCAGCGGCATTACCGGGAACAGCTGATCGATCCCCCACGCATCCGGCATCGACTGGAACAGGGAGAAGTTGACGTAGATCTTATCCGCCATACGCTCCTGCAGCTCGTCGATAATCGGTCGGTGCGCACGGTTGCTTGGGTCGAGTTGTTTTTGTACATCGTGACACATGTTCAGATAGAGCTGCTCTGCCCACGCGCGTTCCTGCAGGCTAAAGGTGCCTGAAGAGTAGCCAACGTGAATATCGTGCAGATCCATCTGGCTGTCGTGCAGCCATTCACGCAGCGAACGACGGGTTCCCGGCTCGTGCATCTCTTGCCAGGTTTCCCACATGCTTTGCAGGGCACGCGGCGCATCGTCAGCCGGGGGCGTTGCTTCGGTGTGTTCGCTACGCTCAACGCCGATAATGTTAGACACCAGCACGGTATGGTGCGCGGTAACCGCACGACCGGATTCGGTGATAACGGTTGGGTGCGGCAGGCCGTGCTCTTCGCAGGCATCGCCAATGGCCCAGATAATGTTGTTCGCGTATTCGTTCAGGCCGTAGTTTACGGAACAGTCGGACTGCGAACGGGTGCCTTCGTAATCCACGCCCAGACCACCGCCGACATCGAAGCACTGGATGTTCACGCCAAGCTTGTGCAGTTCAACGTAGAAACGGGCGGATTCACGCACACCGGTGGCGATATCGCGAATATTCGCCATCTGGGAGCCAAGATGGAAGTGCAGCAACTGAATGCTGTCCAGACGGCCGCGCTCGCGCAGAATTTCTACCAGTTGCAGCACCTGGTTTGCCGCCAGGCCGAATTTCGATTTTTCACCGCCGGAGGACTGCCATTTACCGGAGCCCTGCGACGCCAGACGCGCACGCACGCCCAGACGCGGAACAACATTCAGGCGTTCAGCTTCATCCAGCACGATAGCGATTTCAGACATCTTCTCGATGACCAGATAGACCTTATGGCCCATTTTCTCGCCAATCAGCGCCAGACGGATGTATTCGCGGTCTTTATAACCGTTACACACGATCACGCTACGGGTCATTCCGGCGTGGGCCAGAACGGCCATCAGTTCAGCTTTAGAACCCGCTTCCAGTCCCAGCGGTTCGCCGGAGTGGATCAGCGATTCAATCACGCGGCGGTGCTGGTTGACCTTGATCGGGTAAACGAGGAAATAGTCACCGTTGTAGCCGTAAGATTCACGGGCGCGTTTAAAGGCGGCGTTAATCGAACGCAGACGGTGTTGCAGGATCTGCGGGAAGCAGAACAATGCAGGCAGACGCTGGCCCTGTGCTTCACGGGCTTTCACCAGCTCAGCAAGGTCAACGCGCGCTTCGGGTACGTCCGGATCCGGGCACACGCTGATGTGGCCCAGTTCATTGACGTCATAGTAGTTATTACCCCACCAGGCAATATTGTAAGTACGCAGCATCTTGCTGGCTTCCTGGGAACTCATTGCAACCTCCTGCATGGAGCGTAGTACACCGTGTTCGCCTGCTGACGAAGGCGAACCCAAAGAAATGTCGTCAGACATAGCGAACCTCAAATTTTATTAACAAGTGTAAAACAGTTGACTACTATCGCAATCCGAAGACGCGATAACAACCCAAATACAGGCAGAATTTCCAGCAGATAGTGCTGACGCTCCGACTGTGCGACCGGTTTCTTTTTCATATCAATGTAAACACGTAACCGAACTTAATGCTGACGGTTCGGCGAAACCACGAGAAAACTCTTGTTTACCAAGAGCGCCCTTGTTCAGTTCTTAGTGACCGTTACCGGCTCTTGAGTCCTGAGATACGCCGAGATGGGTACACACTTCATCCTTCATGCAGCCTCGACCAGCATGAATGATTTTGTGTATATAACATCGACAGGTATGCAAAGCAGAGATGCAGATTGCGGGGAACATATGTACACCAGAACGGTGCGACAGATTCAGCAGAATACAACGGTTCATTATCTCGTATCACCTCCACGGTTGCTCCTTACGGAACGAACCCACAAGCCAAAGCTAAAGTTTTAACCCGGCTGGAAGTGGCAACACGATGAAAACGTCGTGTGCTTTTGTCTATCCTAAATAATTCGAGTTGTGGGAAGGCGGCAACGCAGAGAGTCCCCGGGAGCTTACATGAGTAAGTGACTGGGGCGAGCGAGACAAATCCGTCAGGAACGGATTTGAACGCTGTCCACAGCGCCCATAGGGCGAGCCCCAGGGACGGGGCGAGTATTGCCAACGCACATGCAACTTGAAGTATGACGGATATGAGCCGCGCGCCGCGTTTTATACCGACAACAGTACGAAAATGCAAAAGATAAATATGCACATTGCCAGCACCGTCAGGAAAAATTTCCAGTTTCATTTTCAGTACAATGCGACCTCAATCAAAAAAAGCTGGAAATCAGGCGAAGAACTGTCCTAAAATAGCCGTCCAGATGTTAATCCATCTATACCGATTAACACTCAGACTGCCAGTGTTCGTCATCTGCAGACTCATGGTAGAATCTTCTACACATGGCTATTCCACTCGACAGTTTGAGCTAACCAAATTCTCCTTAGGTGAAATTAAATATGGCAAAACACCTTTTTACGTCCGAGTCCGTATCAGAAGGGCATCCTGACAAAATCGCTGACCAAATCTCTGATGCTGTGCTGGATGCAATCCTGGAGCAGGATCCGAAAGCACGCGTTGCCTGCGAAACCTACGTCAAAACCGGCATGGTTTTAGTTGGCGGTGAGATCACCACCAGCGCATGGGTTGATATCGAAGAGATCACCCGTAACACAGTTCGCGAAATTGGCTATGTGCATTCCGACATGGGTTTTGACGCCAACTCTTGTGCGGTACTCAGCGCGATTGGTAAACAGTCTCCGGACATCAACCAGGGTGTTGACCGTGCCGATCCGCTGGAACAGGGCGCAGGCGACCAGGGTCTGATGTTTGGTTATGCAACCAACGAAACCGACGTGCTGATGCCTGCCCCAATAACCTATGCTCACCGTCTGGTGCAGCGTCAGGCTGAAGTGCGTAAAAACGGCACCTTATCCTGGCTGCGTCCGGATGCAAAAAGCCAGGTCACCTTCCAGTATGATGACGGCAAAATCGTCGGTATCGATGCAGTTGTTCTGTCTACTCAACACTCTGAAGATATCGACCAGAAATCGCTGCAAGAAGCCGTTATGGAAGAGATCATCAAGCCGGTGCTGCCGACTGAATGGCTGACCGCTTCGACCAAATTCTTCATCAACCCAACCGGTCGTTTCGTTATCGGCGGCCCAATGGGTGATTGCGGCCTGACGGGTCGTAAAATCATTGTTGATACCTACGGCGGTATGGCACGTCACGGTGGCGGCGCATTCTCTGGTAAGGATCCGTCTAAAGTTGACCGTTCCGCAGCCTATGCAGCCCGCTACGTAGCGAAAAACATCGTTGCCGCAGGCCTGGCTGACCGCTGCGAGATTCAGGTTTCCTACGCAATCGGCGTGGCTGAACCGACCTCTATCATGGTGGAAACGTTCGGTACTGAAAAAGTGCCTTCAGAACAGCTGACCCTGCTGGTGCGTGAGTTCTTCGACCTGCGTCCGTATGGCCTGATTCAGATGCTGGATCTGCTGCACCCGATTTACAAAGAAACCGCTGCTTACGGTCACTTTGGTCGCGAACATTTCCCATGGGAAAAAACCGACAAAGCCGCTCTGCTGCGTGAAGCTGCCGGTCTGAAGTAATTTCCCCCACAGCTCAACGCTTATAAGACCAGCTTCGCGCTGGTCTTTTTTTATGTCCTTTTCTCTCTCCTACCTCATTGCTAAAACAACCTTTATTTCCATTGCATTAAACAACAAATGAAAGCGATTACATAGCTCAGTATTTCTATCCACCTTGACTTAACACACCTTTACTACTAAAGCTGCATCACCGTTACATTATATTTCAGTATTGTCTTAAAATCAGGCAACCAACTTTTCCAGCCCTAAATAAATAATGTTAACTTTCAAATAATTAATCAATAATCCGTATGAATGTCAGTGTAACCGATTACACTAATGTGATGTGATTCGCATTTTTTTACCCCGTACTCACCTACCCTTAACATCAACAAAACTAGCTACCCAACCGGAGGGCATCATGCCTGACAATAAAAAAACGGGGCGTTCCAACAAAGCTATGACATTTTTTGTCTGCTTCCTGGCAGCCCTGGCTGGATTACTTTTTGGCCTGGATATCGGCGTTATTGCCGGTGCTTTACCTTTCATCACCGACGAGTTTCAAATTACCCCGCACACTCAGGAATGGGTGGTGAGTTCCATGATGTTTGGTGCGGCAGTGGGCGCCGTCGGCAGCGGCTGGCTCTCCTTCAAGCTGGGTCGTAAAAAGAGTCTGATGATCGGCGCAATTCTGTTTGTTGCCGGTTCGCTGTTCTCCGCCGCAGCGCCAAACGTTGAAGTGCTGCTGGTTTCCCGCGTCCTGCTCGGCCTGGCTGTAGGCGTTGCGTCTTATACCGCGCCGCTGTACCTGTCTGAAATTGCCCCGGAAAAAATTCGCGGCAGCATGATCTCTATGTATCAGTTGATGATTACCATCGGTATTTTAGGTGCGTATCTTTCCGATACAGCGTTTAGCTACAGCGGCGCATGGCGCTGGATGCTGGGTGTGATCATCATCCCTGCCTTGCTGTTGCTGGTTGGCGTCATCTTCCTGCCGGACAGCCCGCGTTGGTTTGCTGCTAAACGCCGCTTTGTCGATGCCGAACGCGTACTGTTGCGTCTGCGTGACACCAGTGCTGAAGCTAAACGTGAGCTGGATGAAATTCGTGAAAGCCTGCAGGTGAAGCAGAGCGGATGGGCGCTGTTTAAAGAGAACAGCAACTTCCGCCGCGCAGTGTTCCTTGGCGTGCTGTTACAGGTGATGCAGCAGTTCACCGGGATGAACGTCATTATGTATTACGCGCCAAAAATCTTTGAACTGGCGGGTTATACCAACACCACCGAGCAGATGTGGGGAACGGTTATCGTTGGCCTGACCAACGTGCTGGCAACCTTTATCGCCATTGGCCTGGTTGACCGTTGGGGCCGTAAGCCTACGCTGATCCTCGGCTTTATCGTCATGGCCGTCGGTATGGGCGTGCTGGGTACAATGATGCACGTGGGGATTCACTCGGCTGCCGCACAATACTTCGCAGTGCTGATGCTGCTGATGTTTATCGTTGGCTTTGCGATGAGCGCCGGTCCGCTGATTTGGGTACTGTGCTCTGAAATCCAGCCGCTGAAAGGTCGCGATTTCGGCATCACCTGCTCTACCGCAACCAACTGGATTGCCAACATGATCGTCGGCGCAACCTTCCTGACGATGCTGAACTCGCTGGGCAGCGCCAACACCTTCTGGGTCTACGGTGGCCTGAACGTACTGTTCATCTTCCTGACTCTGTGGCTGATCCCTGAAACTAAAAACGTCTCTCTGGAACACATTGAACGTAACCTGATGAAAGGTCGTAAACTGCGCGAAATTGGCGCACACGACTAATCACGAAAGGCTTTCTCCCCCAGCGGGAGGAAGCCTACCTCTTGCAGTCCCTTCCCTGTCGCACTATCCTCTGCCGTTATGAAAACCTCCCGTCTCCCTATCGCCATCCAGCAAGCCGTTATGCGCAGCCTGCGGGAAAAACTCGCCCAGGCCAATCTCAAGCTGGAACGCCAATACCCGGAGCCAAAGCTGGTTTACCAACAGCGCGGAACCGCCGCGGGTACCGCGTGGCTACAAACCTATGAAATTCGCCTTAACCCCGTCCTGCTGATGGAGAATGTCGACGCGTTCGTTAACGAAGTGGTGCCCCACGAACTGGCGCATTTACTGGTGTGGAAGCATTTTGGCCGCGTGTCGCCGCACGGGAAAGAGTGGAAATGGATGATGGAGAGCGTGCTGGGCGTACCAGCCCGGCGTACGCATCAATTTGAACTGCAATCGGTGCAGCGTAAGACCTTTACTTACCGCTGTAAGTGTCAGGAACACCAACTGACCGTTCGTCGACATAACCGTGTTGTACGTGGTGAGGCCACCTACCGCTGCGTTCACTGTGGCGAACCGCTGGTTGTGGAATAATCTTCAGAATTATCAGGAACTTTTCTGATCTAACTGATTGCATACAGGAATAACTTTCGCTACGTTGCGGGCTCGTTTTGACACGGAGTTCGTGATGTACCGTAATCTTTCTTTTGCTGCGGCCCTGTTAGCCGCAGCGTTTTCAGGTCCGGTTTTAGCCGAAGGCATCAACAGCTTTTCTCAGGCAAAAGCGGCAGGCGTCAAAGTTAACGCCGATGCGCCGGGCGATTTCTATTGTGGCTGTAAAATTAACTGGCAAGGCAAAAAAGGGGTCGTTGACCTCGAATCATGTGGCTATAAAGTACGAAAAAATGAAAACCGCGCCAGCCGAATTGAATGGGAGCACGTTGTCCCCGCCTGGCAATTTGGTCATCAGCGCCAGTGCTGGCAGGATGGAGGGCGCAAAAACTGCGCCAAAGATCCGGTCTATCGCAAAATGGAAAGCGATATGCATAACCTGCAGCCTGCGGTCGGTGAAGTAAATGGCGATCGTGCAAACTTTATGTACAGCCAGTGGAACGGTGGCGAAGGTCAGTATGGGCAATGCACTATGAAGGTTGATTTCAAAGAGAAAGTTGCCGAACCGCCAGCCCGCGCCCGCGGCGCCATCGCACGCACCTATTTTTACATGCGTGACCAGTACGACCTGACGCTCTCCCGCCAGCAAACTCAGCTTTTTAATGCCTGGAATAAGCAATATCCGGTCACCGACTGGGAGTGTGAGCGCGACGAACGCATCGCGAAGGTACAGGGTAACCATAACCCATATGTGCAACGCGCTTGCCAGGCGCAAAAGAGCTAACCTACACTAGCGTCAATATTTTTAACCATGCCCTGGCCTTTCGTAGCCCAGGGCTAAGACGCGGATGTTAAACTATGCGCATTCCTCGCATTTATCACCCTGAGCCACTCACTTCCGGCAGCCAAATATCACTGTGTGAAGATGCAGCCAACCATATTGGCCGCGTGCTACGTATGGGACCGGGCCAGGCGCTACAGCTGTTTGATGGCAGCAATCAGGTATTCGACGCTGAAATCACCCACGCCAGTAAAAAAAGCGTGGATGTGAAGGTGCTTAACGCCGAACTCGACGATCGTGAATCGCCGTTGCACATCCACCTGGGTCAGGTGATGTCGCGCGGAGAAAAAATGGAATTTACTATCCAGAAATCGATCGAACTGGGTGTAAGCCTCATTACGCCACTTTTTTCTGAGCGCTGCGGCGTTAAACTGGACAGCGAACGCCTGAACAAGAAGCTCCAGCAGTGGCAGAAAATCGCTATTGCCGCCTGCGAACAGTGCGGTCGTAACCGGGTGCCTGAAATTCGCCCGGCAATGGATTTGGAAGCGTGGTGCGCGGAACAGGACGAAGGTCTGAAACTGAACCTGCATCCGCGCGCCAGCGCCAGCATCAATACGCTGCCGCTGCCGGTGGAACGCATCCGCTTGCTGATTGGCCCGGAAGGCGGGTTGTCGGCTGATGAAATTGCCATGACCGCACGCTATCAGTTTACTGATATTCTGTTAGGACCTCGCGTTCTGCGTACTGAGACAACTGCGCTCACCGCCATTACCGCGTTACAAGTGCGTTTTGGCGATCTGGGCTAAGGCATAAACGGAGAAGAACATGATTAAGCTCGGCATCGTGATGGATCCCATCGCAAGCATCAACATCAAGAAAGATTCCAGCTTCGCTATGCTGCTGGAAGCGCAACGTCGCGGTTACGAAATTCATTATATGGAGATGGCCGATCTTTATCTGGAAAACGGTGAAGCCCGCGCCCGCACGCGTACCCTGAGCGTAGAGCAGAACTACGACAAGTGGTATGAGTTTAAGAGCGAGCAGGATCTCCCGCTGGCAGACCTGGACGTCATTCTGATGCGTAAGGATCCGCCGTTTGATACCGAGTTCATCTACGCGACCTATATTCTGGAACGTGCAGAAGAGAAAGGAACGCTAATCGTCAACAAACCGCAGAGCCTGCGCGATTGCAACGAAAAGCTGTTCACCGCATGGTTTGCCGACCTGACGCCGGAAACGCTGGTCACGCGTAACAAAGCGCAGCTGAAAGCCTTCTGGCAAAAACACAGCGACATCATTCTCAAACCGCTGGACGGCATGGGCGGCGCATCTATTTTCCGCGTGAAGGAAGGCGATCCGAACCTCGGCGTGATTGCTGAAACGCTGACCGAGCATGGTACCCGCTACTGCATGGCGCAGAACTATCTGCCAGCAATTAAAGATGGCGATAAACGCGTGCTGGTGGTCGATGGCGAACCCGTTCCGTACTGCCTGGCGCGTATTCCACAGGGCGGTGAAACCCGTGGCAACCTGGCCGCCGGTGGCCGTGGCGAGCCGCGTCCATTAACCGACAGCGACTGGGAAATCGCACGCCGCATTGGGCCAACGCTGAAAGCGAAAGGTTTGATTTTTGTCGGTCTGGATATCATTGGCGATCGCCTGACAGAAATTAACGTCACCAGCCCAACCTGTATTCGTGAAATTGAAGCGGAGTTCCCGGTTTCGATTACCGGTATGCTGATGGATGCCATTGAAGCGCGTTTGCAGAAATAAATATGTTGCCGGATAGCGACGCCATCGCGTCTTATTCGGCCTGGAATTACACCCCGTAGGCCGGATTAGGCGAAGCCGCCATCCGGCAAAGCTATCTTCAGAGGGTGACATCTTCGAGCTTTGCCCACATACTGGGCTCTGTTGCTTTTTTGAACCAGGAAACAGAACCTCTGACAATGAATTTACAGCATCACTTTCTGATTGCCATGCCTGCTCTCCAGGATCCGATTTTCCGCCGTTCCGTGGTGTACATCTGTGAACATAATGAGAACGGAGCAATGGGGATTATCGTTAATAAGCCTCTGGAAAACTTACAGATTGAAGGAATTCTGGAAAAGCTGAAGATTACGCCAGAAGAACGCGATCCGGCCATTCGTCTGGATAAACCGGTGATGCTCGGCGGACCGCTGGCGGAAGACCGTGGGTTTATTCTGCATACCCCGCCGTCACGCTTTGCATCCAGTATCCGCATCTCAGATAACACCATCATCACCACCTCCCGCGATGTATTAGAAACCCTGGGTACGCAAGAGCAACCGTCCGAAGTGCTGGTTGCGCTGGGTTATTCATCATGGGAAAAAGGTCAACTGGAGCAAGAGCTACTGGATAACGCCTGGCTCACGGCCCCCGCAGACCTCAACATCTTATTCAAAACGCCGATTTCCGATCGCTGGCGCGATGCGGCGAAGCTTATCGGGATTGATATTCAGACCATGCCTGGCGTGGCGGGACATGCCTGATGAGCGGAACATTACTCTCTTTTGATTTTGGTACAAAAAGTATCGGCGTCGCGGTTGGCCAACGCATTACCGGTACGGCAAGACCCTTGCCCGCCATCAAAGCGCAGGACGGTACGCCGGACTGGAGTTTGATTGAACGTCTGCTCAAAGAGTGGCAGCCGGACGAAATTATCGTAGGTCTGCCGCTCAACATGGATGGCACCGAACAACCCCTTACTGCGCGCGCGCGCAAGTTCGCTAACCGCATTCACGGTCGCTTTGGCGTTACCGTAACGCTGCACGATGAACGCTTGAGCACCGTCGAAGCCCGCTCTGGCCTGTTTGAGCAAGGCGGATACCGGGCATTGAATAAAGGCAAAGTAGACTCCGCTTCTGCCGTGGTCATCCTCGAAAGCTATTTCGAGCAGGGCTACTAAAGCCGCCCCTGCGCCTGTCGCTGCTGCAGACTTTGTGCAAACGTCTGCATGCCTGTCTGCTGCCCGGTTTGAATTACGCCGGGTAGCTGATGCGTTTTCCCTTCACGAATCAAATTGCCCACGGCGGGCGTGTTGACGAGCAGCTCGAATAGCGCCACGCGTCCTCCCAGCTTATCTTCCTCCAGCTTTTGCGAAAGCACTGCCCGCAGGCTGTCTGCCAGTTGATTACGCACCGGATCCTTCTCCTGCGCGGGAAAGGTATCCACCAGCCGTGCGATAGCCTGCGCAGCCCCTCGCGTATGTAACGTTGCCAGCACCAGGTGCCCGGTTTCCGCTGCCGTTAATGCCAGACGAATGGTTTCCACGTCGCGCAGTTCGCCCAGCAAAATGACGTCAGGATCTTCACGCAGCGCGCCGCGCAAGCCAGCGGCAAAAGAAGCACAGTGTACGCCCACCTCCCGTTGTTGAATAAGACAGCGCTGGCTGGTGTAGCGATATTCAATCGGGTCTTCCAGCGTCAGAATATGCCCCGCAATATGCTGATTAAGGTACTCCACCATCGCTGCCAGGGTCGTTGATTTACCGCTGCCGGTGGCTCCCGTGACCAGAATCAATCCATGTTCACTGTGCAGCAGCTCAGGTATGGCCTCGGGAGTCTGGAGATCGTCTAAACGTGGACAATCAAGCGGGAGCAATCTTAGCGCCAGCGACGTTCCCTGTTGATGAACAAAAGCGCTGGCGCGCAGACGTCGGGAATCTGCCAGCGCAATAGCAAAATCAATCTGCCCCTGTTTCCGCCACTGTACCTGTTGTTGCTCGCTGAGCCAGCACATCAGCAGATCCTCCACGCAAGGCGGAGTAAATGGCGCGATTTCGACTTTTCCACGTATGCGCCAGCGCGCAGGCCATGCATTGCACAGGTGTAGATCCGACACGTTATGCTTTACACTAAGGGCCACTATTTCTTCCATATTCATATGAACATCCTCGGAAAATGAACGATATCGCGCATAACCTGGCATATGTCCGGGACAAAATCTCAGCCGCCGCGACGCGTTGCGGGCGGTCTTCAGAAGAAGTTATGTTGCTTGCATTCAGCAAAACCAAACCTGCGAGCGCCATCGAAGAAGCCATCGTCGCAGGATTATTTTCAATTGGTGAAAACAACGACTAATGGCGAGTAGCGACACTCTTGATTTTCCATACACCTTTTTCTTCTACCATGCAGTCAATAACTTTTTGAGATGACTCACCCGTTCCAAATGTCAAATAGACATTGGTACAAATAGGATCAGTTATAATTAGATCAATACTAATATGATTACTCCAGTCTTCATCTGCAACATCCTGAACTTTTAGGAAATAATCCTCTTCAAGATTATCGCTTATATATGCCTGCTTTAATTTATTCAATGTATCGATAATAACATAAGGTTCTAATGCCGTCGGATTATCTGCAACTGGGATGATATTATGAGTAACCAGCTTGATATACCAGGTATTGAACTTTAATGCCTGAGTACCAGCAGGTATTATTCCTGCCATAGCAAACGATGAGACTAGAAAAGTAAATAATATTAATCGCTTCATCAGTTATGCCTATAGATTTTATATGAAGGCTGACTTTTACGATAACCCGGTCCGGGATACACGCCATGTTCCTGTTTAAAATCCGACCACCAGTAATGCCCATCAAAAATCGCCATGTGCCCTGCTGTATTTCCTCCAGTATATGGTTGAATTATAGCAACATCACCTTTAATAGGATCGCCATATACTTCACGAAAACCAGCTAATACTAAATATTTCCCCATATTTTTAGCATTATCATGATGCAAGGATACGCCGCCATGTTCGATAGCTGCTGTTACTGCCCTGGCACAATAACCAGTAGCGTGCGCATGAGCATTGTGCCTAACAAAATTTATAGCGGCTTCTTTATTCCACATTTGTAACACCTCATTTATAGACGAAGAGTATGAAATATCACAAAGCGAACCATCACCTTGAACATTAAATGCTTCAAATTCTATTCATTGACATCACAAATACCCCCACATTTTATATTTGCAATGTATATTATCGCTTGATAACAAATGAAGCTATAATATTCACCTTACCAATCATCTAATATTTTTGTTTTATTATAAACAAACCTCATAAATAATTTTATAACTGCAGGATATTCACACTACAGCAAACTGGAGCTGAATAAAATGAAATGAAAATTCTGTCAGTTAAATCTGTTTACGTCCTCCTACAGACTCACATTTTATACTCAGCCTATCTGCAGCCTCACCAGGCATAGTAAATGGCGCGATTTCGACTTTTCCACGTATGCGCCAGCGCGCAGGCCATGCATTGCACAGGTGTAGATCCGACACGTTATGCTTTACACTAAGGGCCACTATTTCTTCCATATTCATATGAACATCCTCGGAAAATGAACGATATCGCGCATAACCTGGCACATGTCCGGGACAAAATCTCAGCCGCCGCGACGCGTTGCGGGCGGTCTTCAGAAGAAGTTATGTTGCTTGCAGTTAGCAAAACCAAACCTGCGAGCGCCATCGAAGAAGCCATTACCGCAGGGCAGCGTGCCTTCGGTGAAAACTATGTGCAGGAAGGGGTGGATAAAATCCGCTACTTCCAGGAAAAAGGCGTCAACGATCTGCAGTGGCACTTTATTGGCCCACTGCAGTCCAACAAAAGTCGTCTGGTCGCGGAACATTTTGACTGGTGCCATACGATCGACCGTCTGCGTATCGCTGCCCGTTTGAGCGAACAGCGCCCGGCACAACTGCCACCGCTCAATGTACTGATTCAAATTAATATCAGCGATGAGAACAGTAAGTCAGGAATTCCGCTGGCAGAGCTTGAGGCACTGGCCGCTGACGTCGCTGCACTGCCGCGCATTACCCTACGTGGTTTGATGGCAATCCCGGCGCCAGAGTCAGATTATGTAAGGCAGTTTGAAGTTGCACAGCAAATGGCGGTAGCATTTGCTGGGTTGAAAACACGTTACCCAAGTATCGACACGCTCTCACTGGGGATGTCTGATGATATGGATGCCGCAATCGCGGCGGGTAGCACGATGGTGCGCATCGGCACTGCCATTTTTGGTGCTCGTGATTACACTAAAAAATAAGGAAAACTAAGGAACACCATGAATACGTTGACCTTCCTGCTCTCAACGGTAATTGAGCTGTATACCATGGCGCTGCTGCTGCGCGTGTGGATGCAATGGTCTCGCTGCGATTTTTACAACCCGTTCTCGCAGTTTATAGTGAAAATCACTCAACCTATTATTGGGCCGTTACGCCGCATTATTCCCCCGATGGGACCGATCGACAGCGCATCGGCATTAGTGGCGCTGATTCTCAGCTTTATCAAAGCAATCGTGCTGTTTAAGGTGGTCACGTTCCAGCCGATCATCTGGATCGCCGCCGTGCTGATTGTCCTGAAGACCATCGGATTGCTGATTTTCTGGGTACTGTTGGTGATGGCGATTATGAGCTGGGTCAGCCAGGGCCGCAGCCCCGTGGAGTACGTGCTGATTCAACTGGCAGATCCGCTGCTGCGCCCTATCCGTCGCATACTTCCAGGCATGGGCGGGATCGATTTCTCGCCAATGATTCTGGTTCTGCTGCTCTATGTCATTAATATGGGCATCGCAGAAGTGTTACAGGCGACAGGCAACATGCTGCTGCCGGGGCTGTGGATGGCGCTATGAGTGCCGTTACACCCTGCGACGACGGTCTGGTTTTACGGCTCTACATTCAGCCTAAAGCCAGCCGTGACAGTATTGTGGGTTTACATGGCGACGAGCTAAAAGTCGCCATTACCGCCCCACCGGTTGATGGACAAGCCAATAGCCATCTGGTGAAGTTTCTCGGTAAACAGTTCCGCGTAGCAAAAAGCCAGGTCGTCATTGAGAAGGGCGAGCTTGGTCGTCACAAACAGGTTAAAATCATTCATCCGCAACAGATCCCGCCCGAAATTGCGGCGCTAACTGATTAGGTATCCCATGCAAAAAGTTGTCCTCGCGACCGGCAATGCCGGTAAAGTGCGTGAACTCGCCTCTCTTCTGAGTGATTTCGGTCTTGATGTTGTTGCCCAAACGGATCTGGGTGTTGATTCTGCAGAAGAGACCGGACTGACGTTTATTGAGAACGCCATTCTGAAGGCGCGTCATGCCGCGCAAATTACCGGCTTACCGGCCATTGCTGATGACTCAGGTTTGGCGGTAAATGCCCTTGGCGGCGCGCCAGGCATCTATTCAGCCCGCTACTCCGGCGAAGATGCGACCGATCGGCAGAACCTGGAAAAACTGCTTCACACCCTGCAGGATGTTCCTGATGACAAGCGTCAGGCACAATTCCATTGCGTGCTGGTGTATATGCGCCATGCAGACGATCCTACTCCTTTAGTTTGTCACGGAAGCTGGCCGGGCGTGATTACCCGCGAACCTGCCGGAAACGGTGGCTTTGGCTACGACCCCATCTTCTTTGTACCGTCTGAAGGGAAAACCGCCGCCGAGCTGACCCGTGAAGAAAAAAGTGCGATTTCTCACCGTGGACAGGCGCTGAAGCTGCTGCTGGATGCCCTGCGTAATGGTTAAGCTTCCGCCGCTAAGTCTTTATATTCACATCCCGTGGTGCGTGCAGAAATGCCCGTACTGCGACTTCAACTCGCATGCGCTAAAAGGCGAAGTCCCTCATGACGACTATGTGCAGCATCTGCTGAGCGATCTGGATACTGAGGTGGCTCACGCCCAGGGACGTGAAGTAAAGACGATTTTTATCGGGGGTGGTACGCCGAGCCTGCTTTCTGGCCCGGCAATGCAAACGCTGCTCGACGGCGTACGCGCACGGCTGAATCTGGCCGCAGATGCAGAAATCACGATGGAGGCGAATCCCGGGACGGTGGAAGCCGATCGCTTTGTTGATTATCAACGCGCTGGTGTCAACCGCATCTCGATTGGCGTACAGAGCTTTAGCTCCGCCAAACTCGAGCGTCTGGGACGTATTCACGGGCCGGAAGAAGCCAAACGAGCGGCAAACCTGGCGAGCGGTCTGGAGCTACGCAGCTTTAACCTCGACCTGATGCATGGTTTACCGGATCAGACGCTGGAAGAAGCTTTGGGCGATTTACAGCAGGCCATCGCGCTCAACCCGCCGCATCTTTCCTGGTATCAGTTGACCATCGAACCCAACACGCTGTTCGGTTCCCGACCGCCGGTGTTACCGGACGATGATGCGCTGTGGGATATTTTTGAGCAAGGCCACCAGTTGCTGACCGCCGCAGGGTATCAGCAGTACGAAACCTCAGCCTATGCGAAACCAGGCTATCAGTGTCAGCACAACCTTAATTACTGGCGTTTTGGCGACTATCTCGGTATTGGCTGCGGCGCGCATGGCAAAATCACGTTCCCGGACGGACGCATCCTGCGCACCACCAAAACGCGGCACCCACGCGGATACATGCAAGGGCGTTACCTGGAAAGCCAGCGTGATGTTGCCGAAGCCGACAAGCCGTTCGAGTTCTTTATGAACCGTTTCCGGTTACTGGAAGCCGCGCCGCGTGCAGAGTTCACGCAATATACCGGGCTTACCGAAGACGTTATTCGCCGGCAGATCGATGAGGCTATCGCCCAGGGCTACCTGATTGAATGCGATGAGTACTGGCAGATCACCCAACACGGTAAGTTGTTTTTGAATTCGCTGCTGGAGCTGTTTCTGGCGGAGTAATACGGTAACGATGTAGGCCGGATAAGGCCTTGAGCCGCCATCCGACAAATTGCCTGATGGCGCTGCGCTTATCAGACCTACAGGGTTAGGGCGATAAGCGCAGCCACCTTCATCGATTAATACTGATTAAACATTTCCTGGATCTGCTTAGGATCCTTGGTTTGGGTCAGCGCAAGCTGCAGCAGAACACGCGCTTTTTGCGGGTTCAGAGAGCCTGAAGCCACAAACCCGTATTTCGCATCATCAATTTCAGCATCCTGCGTGGTGGAGCCGGTTGGTACACGGGATGAACGCACCACAACGGTACCTTTGTGCGCGGCAGTTGCCAGCGTATCGAAAATGGTTTTATACAGGTTACCGTTACCTACACCCGCACTGACGATCCCAGCGTAACCCGCGTCCACCAGCGCTTTTGCCGGCAGATCGGATGCGTTAGCGTAGTTGTAAACAATCCCAACTTTCGGCAGTTCGGTCAGCTTAGACACATCGAACGGCGTAGACGTGGTGTGCTTACGCGCAGGCGTACGCTGGTAGTCAATCTTACCGTTATGGATGTAGCCCAGCGGGCCATAGTTAACGGATTTGAAGGTGGCGACATCGGTAGTGTTGGTTTTGGTCACGTCGCGGCCATCCATAACGGTGTCGTTCATCACCACCAGCACACCGCGGTTGGCAGAGGCTTTGTCTGCTGCGGTAACCACTGCGTTATACAGATTGAACGGGCCATCAGCGCTCATACCTGTAGACGGACGCATTGCGCCGACCAGCACCACCGGCTTGTTGCACTTGACGGTCAGGTCGAGGAAATAGGCGGTTTCTTCCATGGTATCCGTACCATGAGTTACCACGAAGCCGTCGGTTTTATCACACTCGGTATTAATCTTTTTCGCCAGTGTTAACCAGACTTCGTCATTCATATCCTGGGAGCCGATGTTCACCACCTGCTCGCCTTTCACAACGGCGATATCTTTCAACTGAGGTACGGCATCAACCAGATTTTCTACGCCGACCTTGCCTGCCGTGTAGTTAGATTTTGTCGCGGAATCACCGCCGCCGGCAATCGTTCCGCCAGTAGCTAAAATGGTGATGTTTGGCAATGCCAGCGCCGCGCCGCTGAAACCCATAACCAGTGCGGCAAGTGCCGTTCTCTTGAAAAACTCCATGTTATTTCTCCAGTTACTTGAATTTGCAGCATTATGTCTATCTTACAGATGAATAATGTGACGCCATCCAATTAACCAGATTTATATCTCCATCAAATTGTCATTCTTAGAGATGGATATCAAAAAAACAGAAAAGTACAAAATAAAACGGCACAGAATGTTTCTGTGCCGTTAAAAAGAGGTGAAGATTATTTCAGAGCGCTAACCAGCGTTTTACGATCGTTTTCCAGCGTCACGACGCGGGCGCAAACATCTTTACCAAACTGCTGGAAGTCTTGTTCCTGATTCTTCCATTCGTTCTGAATTGAGGTCTGCAAACCGCCGAGGCTTCCGAGTACGCCCTGCAGCGGATTACCACCGCCTTTGAGCACGGCTTTCGCCCCCATCTCGTTGATGCTGTCCTGTAAAATACCGCCCATCGCCTGATTCACCAACTGTTGTCCGTCCGCGCGAACCTGATCAATCGCCTTATAATGGAAGGTCAGGCCGTCAGTACGATGCTCAATGATGCGGTTCATCTGCGCTTTCAACTGCGCATCCAGCTTGGTTAAGCGGCCACGCATGTTGCTGCTTTCGCCGACCTCTTTGGCGATGATTTTGTCCAGCGCCACGCGACCTTTCTCCACGCGCGCTCTGGCACCTTCATCAATCCATGGCAGGCTACTACGCAACGCCGCCTGATAATCTTTGGCCTGCTCACGCTGTGCGGCGTTCAGGTTGTACTGTTTACCGTTAAAGGTAACATCACCGGACTGGGTAATAACCAGGTCGCCGTTCTCCCCCTTCACCTGCACAGTTTGTGGGCTCAAAATCACATCGTCACGCGGGGTGACGCTGCACTGATAATCGGCATGTGCGGCCATCGCCGTGAACGTTAGGACTGCCGCCAGCAGCGTTTTGCGCATCATATCTTTCCCTCAATACAAATCGGGCCGGCATTTGCCGACCCTGTGCTACTTAGTCCCACCAAATATCGAAAAGTTCGCTGGTACGCACTTCTTCAAGTTTGTGTTCTTCCAGCCACTTACGCACGATAGCCTGATGTTCTTCGGTGCATTTGCCGATTTCCTGCAGACAGATCAGACCTTCCCAGGCCAGATAGCCGCTGCCGTCAAAGGCCAGTTTGTTCGGTTCGATAACTTCATTGATAAAGTCATCAACGATTTGATCGACCTGCTCTCCGGATGTACCTTCCGGAAAACGCCATGCAACCGAAAATCCTATTTCCTGGAATTCGTCGATGTGCATCTTTTTACGCAGACGACGGCTACGGTTCTTTGCCATTATTTCACCCTCTCGAACATTAAGTCCCATACGCCGTGGCCAAGACGATGACCACGTTGTTCAAATTTGGTTACCGGGCGCGATTGTGGGCGCGGTACATAATCGTTACTCTCTGACTGGTTTTTATACCCGTCAATTGAGGACATTACTTCCAGCATGTGCTCCGCGTAGGCTTCCCAGTCGGTTGCCATGTGGAACACGCCGCCCAGCTTCAGCTTGCTTAAGATATGCTCAGCAAACGGTACCTGAACGATACGGCGTTTATTATGACGTGCTTTATGCCACGGGTCAGGGAAAAACAGCTGAACCATAGATAAAGAATTGTCAGGAATCATTTTATGCAGGACTTCAACGGCATCATGGCACATGACGCGCAGATTCTCGACGCCCTCTTCATGGGCTGAAGCCAGACACGCGCCAACACCCGGCGAGTGAACCTCAATGCCGAGGAAATTTTGTTCCGGGCACGCTTTCGCCATCGCCACCAGCGAAGCCCCCATACCAAAACCGATTTCCAGCGTGACTGGCGCGTCGCGACCAAACAATACTGCGAAATCCACAGGCTCTTCGCTGAACTCAACGCCCATCACCGGCCAGTAGTTTTCCAGCGCGTGTTCCTGCCCTTTCGTCAGTCGCCCCTGGCGACGAACAAAACTACGAATCCGGCGCAGCGGGCGGCCGTTTTCATCAAATTCCGGTGAAATGACGTCGTTCTTCATAAAAGTTTAGTCTGCTGTGATTGAGTTCTGAAAACGGGCATTATCCAAAGTTAGTTGCCGGATGCAAGTAAAGGAAGAAAGTGAGCAGCGGAAAGTTCCGGTTTACACCCCGTTGCCGCTGTGCTGCAATCTTGCCCCCGGCAATAATGAAACGGTAATCATGCAAGCGTCTCAATTCTCGGCTCAGGTTTTGAGCTGGTACGACAAATACGGGCGGAAAACGCTGCCCTGGCAAATTGACAAGACGCCTTACAAAGTATGGCTCTCTGAGGTGATGCTGCAACAAACTCAGGTTGCCACCGTCATCCCCTATTTTGAGCGCTTTATGGCGCGCTTCCCAACGGTAACGGATTTAGCCCATGCGCCGCTGGATGAAGTCCTGCATTTATGGACCGGGCTGGGCTATTACGCCCGTGCGCGAAATCTGCATAAAGCGGCGCAGCAGGTTGTGACGCTGCATGGCGGCATATTCCCGCAAACCTTTGAAGAGGTGGCCGCCCTGCCTGGCGTCGGGCGTTCAACCGCAGGCGCGATCCTTTCTCTCTCTCTGGGTCAGCATTTTCCGATTCTCGACGGTAACGTCAAACGTGTGCTGGCTCGCTGTTATGCTGTAAGCGGTTGGCCGGGTAAAAAAGAGGTTGAAAAGAAACTGTGGGAGTTGAGCGAGCGGGTTACGCCTGCCCACGGCGTTGAGCGATTTAATCAGGCGATGATGGATTTAGGCGCCATGGTCTGTACGCGCTCAAAACCTAAATGTTCCCTGTGTCCGTTGGAAAATGGCTGTGTGGCAAGCGCCAATGCAAGCTGGGCGCAGTACCCAGGTAAAAAACCCAAACAGACGCTACCGGAACGGACGGGCTATTTTTTACTGATGCAGCATGATGAAGAGGTGTTGCTCGCGCAGCGGCCACCCAGCGGCTTATGGGGTGGTTTATACTGTTTTCCGCAGTTTGACGATGAAGATGGGCTACGCAACTGGCTGGCGCAACGACAAATTAACGCAGATAATCTGACCCAACTTAATGCGTTTCGCCATACCTTTAGCCATTTCCACTTAGATATTGTGCCTATGTGGCTTCCCGTGTCTTCATTCAGCTCATGCATGGATGAAGGCAACGCGCTCTGGTATAACTTAGCGCAACCGCCGTCGGTCGGACTGGCGGCCCCCGTGGAGCGTTTGTTACAGCAATTACGTGCCGGCACCCAGGTTTAACGTACCGGTCGATAGAGAGGATTTTTTATGAGCAGAACGATTTTTTGCACTTTCCTGCAACGCGAAGCAGAAGGACAGGATTTTCAGCTGTACCCGGGCGATCTGGGAAAACGTATCTATAACGAAATTTCTAAAGAAGCATGGGCGCAATGGCAGCATAAGCAAACCATGCTGATTAACGAGAAAAAACTCAATATGATGAACGTCGAACACCGTAAGTTACTGGAACAGGAAATGATTAACTTCCTGTTTGAAGGTAAGGATGTGCATATTGAAGGCTATACGCCAGAGTCATAAGAACCGTTGCCGGATGGCGCTGCGCTGATCCGGCCTACGATTTAATCTGGTCCTTGCAAATAACAAACACAACACGCACTCCCGGAATGATGAAAAAATTTCTCGCGCTTACCGTTATTGCGCCGTTGCTCATCTCCTGTTCCAGTTCGACCAAAAAAGGCGATTCCTATAACGAAGCCTGGGTCAAGGATACCAACGGTTTTGATATTCTGATGGGGCAATTTGCCCATAACATTGAGAACCTGTGGGGATTTAAGGAAGTGCTGATTGCGGGTCCGAAGGACTACGTCAAGTATACCGATCAGTACCAAACCCGCAGCCATATCAACTTTGATGACGGTACGATAACCGTCGAGACCATTGCCGGGACAGATCCCGCCGGACACCTGCGCCGGGCGATTATCAAGACGTTGCTGATGGGCGATGATCCGGGTTCTATCGACCTCTATTCCGATGTCGATGACATTAAGATTTCCAAAGAGCCGTTCCTGTACGGACAGGTGGTTGATAATACCGGCCAGCCCATTCGTTGGGAGGGACGAGCTACCAACTTTGCCAACTATCTGCTGCAAACGCGACTTAAAAGCCGCAGCAATGGCCTGCGTATCATCTATAGCGTAACGATCAATCTGGTGCCGAACCACCTTGATAAGCGCGCGCATAAGTACGTCGGCATGGTGCGCCAGGCTTCTCGTAAGTATGGCGTCGACGAGTCGCTGATTCTGGCCATCATGCAAACCGAATCCTCGTTTAACCCCTATGCGGTCAGCCATGCCGATGCGCTGGGGCTGATGCAGGTGGTACAGCACAGCGCCGGGAAAGATGTGTTCCGCTCGCAAGGTCGCTCAGGCACGCCAAGCCGTAGTTTCCTGTTTGACCCAGCCAGCAACATTGATACCGGTACCGCCTATCTGGCAATGCTCAACAATGTCTATTTGGGCGGCATCGATAATCCAACCTCGCGTCGCTATGCGGTGATCACCGCGTATAACGGCGGCGCGGGCAGCGTGCTGCGCGTATTCTCGAACGATAAAATTCAGGCCGCGAATATTATTAACAGCATGTCCCCGGGAGACGTTTATCAAACGCTGACCACCCGACACCCTTCTGCTGAATCACGTCGATACCTTTACAAGGTCAATTCCGCACAAAAATCATATCGACGCCACTAATGTATCCCTCTTCTGCCCCCTGAAACGGGGGCCAGAAGAGCCAAAAACGTTAACCCCATCACTCTTTTGCTTTGCAATCAGAAATTGTTTGCAAATATTTGTCACAGGTAACAAAAAAAGAGTGCCTCTCGTTGATAGAATCACATCATATAGCCACGGCAAATGTGCCTTTTAAAACATTCATCCGCATTACGGTGTGAGGAAATTAACATGAATCTTAAGCTGCAGCTGAAAGTTCTCTCGTTTCTGCAGTTCTGCTTATGGGGTAGTTGGCTCACTACCCTCGGCTCCTATATGTTTGTCACCCTTAAATTCGATGGTGCATCCATTGGCGCAGTATATAGCTCGCTGGGGATCGCCGCCGTGTTTATGCCTACACTGTTAGGGATCGTGGCTGACAAATGGATCAGTGCGAAATGGGTTTATACTATTTGCCACCTGGTCGGCGCTGCAACGCTGTTCGCCGCAGCCGAGGTCACCACGCCAGGCGCCATGTTCTTTGTGATCTTGCTTAACTCCCTGGCCTATATGCCAACGTTGGGGTTAATCAACACTATCTCTTACTACCGCCTGCAGTCAGCCGGGATGGATATCGTTACGGACTTCCCGCCAATCCGTATCTGGGGCACCATCGGTTTTATTATGGCAATGTGGGCCGTAAGCTTCTCCGGCTTTGAACTGAGCCATATGCAGCTGTATATCGGTGCGACGCTGTCCGTGGTACTGGCGCTGTTCACCCTGACGCTGCCGCATATTCCGGTCGCTAACCAGCAGAAAAACCAGAGCTGGACGTCTATGCTCGGCCTGGATGCCTTCGCGCTGTTTAAAAACAAGCGTATGGCGATTTTCTTTATCTTCTCGATGATGCTGGGCGCAGAGCTGCAAATTACCAATATGTTCGGTAATACCTTCCTGCACAGCTTCGATAACAACCCGCTGTTCTCCGGCAGCTTCATCGTTGAACACGCATCGGTGATGATGTCGATTTCGCAGATTTCCGAGACCCTGTTTATCCTGACCATCCCGTTCTTCTTAAGCCGTTACGGCATTAAGAACGTGATGCTTATCAGTATTGTGGCGTGGATGCTGCGCTTCGGCCTGTTTGCCTACGGCGATCCGACACCGTTCGGTACCGTGCTGCTGGTGCTGTCGATGATTGTTTACGGCTGCGCCTTCGACTTCTTCAACATCTCTGGCTCTGTATTCGTAGAGAAAGAAGTTCGCCCTGAAATCCGCGCCAGCGCACAGGGTATGTTCCTGATGATGACCAACGGCTTCGGTTGTATTCTGGGCGGTCTGGTGAGCGGCAAAGTCGTTGAATACTATACGCTGAACGGTATTACCGACTGGCAGACCGTGTGGCTAATCTTCGCAGGTTACTCGCTGGTTCTGGCTTTTGCCTTCGTTGCGCTGTTTAAATACAAACACGTACGCGTTCCGGCTGGCACCCAGACTATCGCGCACTAATCTTTATTGATGAAAGAAGGTCACCAGATGGTGACCTTCTTTTTGTCCAGATGGCGCTTACTTCAAAACATATCCATACAGACGTTTAATGCCGTCTGCATCTGTCTCACTGTAAACCCCTTGCAGCTCCGGCGAGAAGCCCGGCAGCAAGTTTACGCCCTCTTCCAGCGCCAGGAAGTAACGTTGCACCGCCCCGCCCCAGACTTCACCTGGTACCACACAGAGCACGCCCGGAGGATAAGGCAGCGCACCTTCCGCCGCAATGCGCCCAGCGGCATCACAAATACGCACCAGTTCAACATCACCGCGGATAAAAGCGCTGTTGGCATCCTGCGGGTTCATCGCCACGGCAGGTAAACTCTCCTGACGGAACATCGCTTTTTGCAGATCTTTCACATCAAAGCTAACGTACAGTGAGTGCATCTCCTGACACAGTTCACGCAGCGTGTAATCCCGGTAACGTACCGGATACTTATTGAAGATGGTGGGTAGCACATCTGCCAGCGGCGTATCGTCTTCAATATGCTGCTCAAACTGCGCCAGCATCGCCACCAGTTGTGCCAGTTTCTCCGCGCTTTCTGCCGGGGTCAGCAGGAACAGAATCGAGTTAAGATCGCATTTCTCCGGCACTATGCCGTTTTCCCGCAGGTAATGCGCCAGAATCGTCGCCGGAATACCAAAGTCGGTATATTGCCCGGTTTGCGCATCAATACCCGGAGTGGTTAACAGCAGCTTGCAGGGGTCGACAAAATACTGGTCGCGCGCGTAGCCGGAAAAACCATGCCATTTAGCGCCAGGTTCAAAGCTAAAGAAACGACGCTCGCTGGCAATCACCTGCGTCGGATAGCTTTCCCACGGTTTGCCATCAACTACCGGAGGAATAAACGGCTGAATCATCTTGCAGCGGGTAAGAATCGCTTTACGGGCCTCAATCCCCAGTGCCACACACTCCGCCCATAGCCGACGGCCACTCTCCCCTTCGTGGATTTTGGCGTTAACGTCCAGCGCCGCAAACAGCGGGTAAAACGGACTGGTGGAAGCATGCAGCATAAACGCATTGTTCAGACGCTTATGCGGGCAGAATCGCGCCTGGCCGCGAATATGGTTATCCTTTTTGTGGATCTGCGAGGTTTGCGAGAACCCGGCCTGTTGTTTGTGTACTGACTGAGTGACAAAGATCCCCGGATCGTTAGCATTAAGCTCCAACAGCAGTGGTGAGCCATCGGCCATCATCGGGATAAATTGCTCGTATCCAACCCATGCAGAATCAAACAGGATGTAATCGCACAGTTGACCGATCTTGTCGATCACCTGCCGGGCGTTGTAGATCGTCCCGTCATAAGTGCCGAGCTGAATGATCGCCAGACGGAACGGACGCGGCTGGTCAGCCTTTTGTGGCGCAACTTCACGGATCTGCTGACGCAGGTACTGCTCATCAAAGCAGTGCTCATCAATGCCGCCGATAAAGCCAAACGGATTACGCGCCGCCTCCAGATAAACCGGCGTGGCGCCCGCCTGGATCAGCGCGCCGTGATGGTTCGACTTATGGTTGTTGCGGTCAAACAGCACCAGATCGCCGCGCGTCAGCAGCGCATTGGTCACCACTTTATTGGCCGCCGAGGTCCCGTTCAGCACAAAGTAGGTTTTATCCGCGTGGAAAACTTTCGCAGCAAATTTCTGTGCATGTTTCGCTGATCCTTCATGAATCAGCAGATCGCCAAGCTTAACGTCGGCGTTGCACATATCCGCGCGAAACAGATTCTCGCCAAAGAACTCGTAGAAATGCCGGCCCGCCGGATGCTTCTTAAAAAACTCACCGTGTTGGTGCCCCGGGCAGGCAAACGTGCTGTTCCCCATTTCGACATACTGGGTGAGCGTGTCATAGAACGGCGGCAGCAGCTCTTCCTCATACTGGCAGGCAGCAGACTCCAGCTCCAGCCAGTCCTGAGCCTGACCGCAAATGACCGCATTTATACCCGCAGGCACATCGACATCAGATTCTGCGAACAAAAACACCGGTATATGAAAACCGGTGCGTTTCAACAAAGCCAGGATCCCACTGCGGCTGTCCGCAACGGTAATGACGACTGCCGCAACGTCAGTAAAATCGGTACCATCCAGCGACACCACCTGACGATGACTGGACAGACGAGAAACCAGTTCACCACTGGCGGCAATTTTCATTGATTTCATAAGCGCAATAACCCGTTTCGGGAAAAACAAAAGTCCCGGACAAAGCCGCATTGCTTTGCCCACGAAATGACAGGTCAAACTGGTTACCAGCCCCGACCGCCAGACATCAGTAAAAGCAGATAGCCTCTGATTTTACTGTTATCCTGCAGTGAGCGTGCGCTGCCCTCACCGCATGGTGAGTGCATAAAGATAAGTCGCAGGAAGGGGTAAACGTCGCGCAAAAAGGCGATATTGAAGGCGATGTAGGGGGAGTAATATCATCCCAGGCAGCCCCATTCAGACAGGAGAAAATTCGCGCAATCATGGCACCTTTCACTTACAGGCGCAAGATAAAATCCGGTGCCAAAACCTCACAGATAAACAAGCATTTCGTCTGAAAATAGCGGCATAATAATGCAATCTGAAACATAATTTTACCCAGCTAATTGCCTTTAGCATCAAGACGATAATGGGTATGCAGGAGCAAATGTGGTAATCGGACCCTTTATTAATGCCAGCGCCATTTTATGTGGTGGCGTTCTCGGCGCGCTGCTTAGCCAGCATATACCAGAACGCATTCGGGTCTCCATGACCTCTATTTTCGGACTGGCTTCGCTAGGGATTGGTATCTTGCTGGTTATCAAATGCGCCAACCTACCGGTGATGGTTCTGGCAACGCTGGTAGGCGCCTTAATTGGCGAATTCTGTCATCTGGAGAAAGGGATCAATGCTGCGGTCGCCAAAGCGCAGCAGGTTTTCACCCGTTCGGATGCCAATGCAACGCACGAATCTTTTATTCAAAGCTATGTAGCTATCATCGTGCTGTTTTGCGCCAGCGGTACCGGGATCTTCGGTGCGATACATGAAGGGATGACCGGCGATCCTAATATTTTAATCGCAAAGTCGTTTCTCGATTTCTTCACGGCTATCATCTTTGCCTGTTCGCTGGGAATTGCGGTATCCGCCATTTGCGTACCGATGCTGACAATCCAGTTAACGCTTGCTACCTGTGCAGCACTGATTTTACCCCTGACAACGCCAGCTATGATGGCCGATTTCAGCGCCGTAGGCGGGCTATTGCTGCTGGCAACCGGTTTACGTATTTGCGGCATCAAGATGTTTGCGGTTGTGAATATGCTTCCTGCTCTGCTGCTGGCAATGCCGCTTTCCGCCGCGTGGACGGCATTTTTTGCCTGAGAATGCGTGCAATTGCAGCAATGTGGTGATAGATTGTGCAGTCTGCATTGAATTGAAGAAATTTCGTTGACGAAGCGAAGCGAATCGGGTTTAATGCGCCTCGTTGCCCGGATAGCTCAGTCGGTAGAGCAGGGGATTGAAAATCCCCGTGTCCTTGGTTCGATTCCGAGTCCGGGCACCACTATTTAAAGAACCCAGCCTATGGCTGGGTTTTTGCTTTTGGAGAAACGGACTCTCCATCGAACTTCGTTCGATTATTCGCCGCCAGCGGCTCACCCCTGCGGGGCCAGCGCGACAAGCGCGCTGTTCAACGCCTACGGCGTTAGTCCGAGTCCGGGCACCACTATTTAAAGAACCCGCCCAAAAGGCGGGTTTTTGCTTTTGGAGAATAGTGACTATTCTCTCCTCACCGAATTTTGTTTCAACAGCGCATAACGATTAAGAAGCTGATTAATCCGCATATCAAGCTGCTGATACAAAGCGGGTGATACACTCCCCTGCACTTTGAACTCTTCATCTATTTGACGTAACAACTCTTCTGTCGGCGGCGTTTCGTCAAGCTGGCGGCGGATAGTGAAAATGGCTGATTTCAGCTCCGACCCTGTCAGATATTTACCTTTACGTTCATCAAGCGCATTTAGCTGGGCGGTTAACGCTTCCAGCCCCTGCTGAGCATTATGCCAGTTTTGCAGAGCGCTTTCCGGCAACGCTTCGGTAGCTAACTGTTTTTGTAACCCGCTTTCAAATACTGTAGTCTGCGATTCTTCAGGCCACAGGGTAACTACCTGCTGCGCTAATGATGCGGCATATTCTCGCGACCACAAAGGTGACAGGCGATATAAAATATCCAATTGCCCTTGCGTTGCAGCGATTATTTCCTGCTTCTGATCCTTCAAATCTGAGGACTGCTTCAACGCGGATAATTGTTCAGGCGTCAGCACCTGAGGCAATGGCTTGATCAGATCATATCCGTCAGCCCGCATATGACTGGTGCCAAGAAAAGCGCCTGCGCTCGCTGCCGCAGCAACGATAAAACCGATAGCAAACCCCAGCCACATCCGTCTGGTTCCCCCCTCGATTTGAGTAGTAAAAACCGCTGCGCTTGATTGCCCGGGTGATGCGGGTTCATTGACCACAAATACCAACTGTGGCGAAGACGTCTCAACATTATTAGTCGTACCTGAAGCCGGTATTATCACAACGGCCGATCCCGAATCCGCTTCAGACTTCTCCAGACGCAAAGCGGCATTGTGCATCCAGGTAACAACAGCCTCCATTTTACTAAGCGCTTTCAATTCAAGCCGTTGCAGCACTGCGCAGGCATGTTTTAAACTTTGTTCAACCCGATACACTTTTGATAAATCAGCATATGACAGCGTTAGGGTACGCAATTCTTGCTGTAAGCGGACAGACAACCATGCCAGGATCTCAACGCGGGCATGGGTTTGCTGTGGCCATATTGCACTCCAGTGATGCGTCAGTAATGCTTCCAGAAGTTCCGTGCTTTCGGCAAGTCCCTCCAGTCCCGCATTACGTATTCTGGCGACGGTGTACCAGGCAAGTGTTTGCAGTTCGACTCCGTTATGACGAAACAGCGCCAGGCTTAACTGTTCAACCTTTTGCCAGTCAACGTCCGGACGCGCAGGGTGAGTCAGCTTGCTAATTTCATCGCGTAATTGCCCAAACTCCATGAAAGCACGTGGATCTCCCCCGGTGCTGATGCGATTCTTTTCCATGTCAGTACACTCCAGTCTCAAGCCAACCCTGCCTCTTGAGGTGCCGAATCAGAACCCGCCCCTCAGGGGTAAAATCAGTGCCATAGCGAACAATGCCTAGGTCTTGCAGTTCAGCATCAATGGAATAACGCAAATGTCCCGGTGTTTCCTGCTGCTGCATCGTTACCTGAATTCCTTTTAGCCGCGGTTCATACTTCAACAAAACCTGAGAAAGCGTGCTAATAAGCTGATGTGCCGTACCTGGCATACCCTGGAGGATTTTGGTCATATCAGGCAAACCATAATCGGGTATATGTTTGAGACTACCTGCACGAGTATTCAAAATGCGCTGCATATTATCGAGGACGGATAAGATGACCTGCGTGTTTTCGCTGACTGCGTGCAAAGGAAAACCACCGGAAAAATTACCCAGCAAGATGTCATAAAGTGAAGGCTGCTTGACCATTACTCGCCCTCCTGCGCCATGAGTGCCAGAGTCTGGGTATTTAATTCGATCACTCGCGCATTATCAGGATCGAGATCTTCACGACGTAATACCACGCGCCAAGAATCTTCAGACAGATCGGGAGAAATAAACATTCCCGCCACGGCAACATATTGCGCTTCGTTTTCGAATGGAATATCGACAGCTACGCTTTCACCTGGTCGTACCCGAACATCTCTCTGAGCCAATAAATCTGCTTTAACCACCGTGCTGTCTTGTGCAAATAAAGACTGATAATTAGCCGAGTCAAATGCTTTACGATCTTTGAGTTGGTAAATACGTACGACCGTCGAAAGCGCGATGCCCTGTGCATTTTTATTAGCAGCTTCTCTGGCGGAAAGATCCAAATGCAGCGTTTTAATTTCCTTATAAAAGATCGACTTTGTTAATGACACGGTACCTTCAGATACTTTTTGCGTCAGACCACATCCGGTGACCAGACTGGTCATTCCGGTTATTACGGCAAAATTAATAGCGATAATCGCCAGTCTCATCGGCTTCCCTCCGCTGATCATGTTGACTAAGGCTCTGCCAAAGCCCAAGTTTAATTGTTATATGTTGATTCTTCGTTTCCGGGTTATCCAGACGCATAACGGCCGTACGGCCAAGCTGAACTGCACGTTCGCTTTTATTACTGGTAAGTTGAGCATGCGGAAGCGCCGAGCGAGGAATACGTAGTTGCAACCTGGCATTCACTCTGGCACCTAAATAAACGTGCATCAGCGCGAGAAAATCATGATAAAGCTGGCCGCCCGGTAACCAGTCACGAACCTCATCGGTAACGCTCGTTGTAAGCGTAATGAGTACCTGACTGTTAATATCTACGGCGCTGCGTCCCATCACCGGACGAGAGTGGAGGCTAACAGGTTGCCGCGTGCTCATTTTTAACGCCTTATCCAGCAGGATTAAGCGTTTATCATGAGGAGTCACGGTAGTATTTGTTGTTGGCGATAATAAAGAAACCAGCGCGGATATACCTTCCGCCGTACGCGTTGGCATTCTCATTATTCCCAGCAGCGCCAAAAAACGCGATAACGGGGTCTCGGTTTGTTTGCCGCATCCCGGAATCCCCAATCCGGTCAACCCCAGTAAATATTGTGATGTTTCATCTGTTCCGCCTGGTCGAAAGGTCGCTGGATAGCTGTATTTTCGCCAGATTCGGTAAAACTGCGTAATTAAGCGATGGTTAAAAATATCCAGAAACTCAGCGGCAACGTCCGAACCTTCCTGGCGCTGGGCAATATCATCCTGATAGGTCGTCGGCAGCGGCGACTCCACGCCATACAACCCCATAAAAGTGACACGAACCGTTGGCGGCAGTGTGGGTTGCTGCGGATCATATTCTGCACTTTTAAGCTCACCCGCCGGAAACCCCATCCCCGGATGAGGGCGAAAACGAATGGCATCGAAGCGCGGACTTTGTTGGCTCCCAGGACCTGGCGCTTGCGGGTTCCCTTGTTCCAACAACTGACAGAAACGATAAAAATTGGTACGTGGCAGGTTTTCGCCAAGGCTATTTAGCAGCCGGGTAGCCGCTGATTGTGATTCTCTTTCCATCGCAAGCTTTTCCCTGCCGGCTGTATGATTAAAGTAAGCTGATTAAACAAATGAATATCCGCATACAATGCAAAAAAGCGATTAAGCATTTCACCAAACAGATGAATATCGCCTTCACCTGTAAATCCGTTCTCATCAAGCGTTATTTCGATGTCCACCCCACGAAGTAGAAATCCTTTTTCAAAGCGCTGTATTTCATGTTGTTGAACATTCATGATCGCATCCAGGCGACGATAATTAAGCTCATCATCCTGCCAGTTATAGAGAGACAACGTTCCTTTGAGCACTTCAGCGCTGGCCATCATATTCAGAAAGCTGGATCCCAGGTGGCTCAACACTCGCCAGTGAAAACGATCCTCAGCGGGAGGGTAAGCAGGTAGCGTCGGTTTACACAGATTGCGCACGGCAAGGGGCGTCTGGAGGATCTGCTCACAACGATTGAGCAATGTACTTTGCAAAGCTCGCCGCGGTAGCTGACCGTTTGTGCCGGTCACTTTCAAAGACAAGGTTTCATACTCAGCAAGACGATCCCGTTCCCAGGCATCTCCTCCGAGGATCAGCCATGTATCATATAATCCGGATACGCCGCGTCTGACGCGAGTATGGTAATAACGCTCGGGCGCGTTCCGGCGCATCATGCCTCCCTTATGGCGAAAGCTGGTAAAAGGAGCATAAACAGCATTACGCGTTCGCTGTGAACCTGAAACTGCATCGACTGCATATATTTCCGTGTGGCCATCCTGCAACCTTCGCGGACGCAGCAAATATTCGCTTTCCAGACCATTAACTACCAGCGGATCGGCCTCAATCGTGAAAAGATTAATAACCGGAACGCAATGAAGACGGATGTTTTCACTCCCCACAGGAAGCTCAGAACTCCACTGTTGAGTCAGTACCGCTTCTATTTCAAAGCAGTCTATACCCGCAGGAAACGATATCTTTTCCAGACCGTTAAGATGGACAAACATAAATTTTTCGCGGAACGTAAAATACTCAAGCAACAATTGCCAGCCGCCAAACGCCGTATCGCCTTTTGGCCACAAACTGTCTTCATCGGCAAATCCGCCCGGGGAAAAGTAACCCTCCAGTCGAATACGTTCTACGCTGTTGGGGAGTCTCAAATAAAGAGAAGCCAGACGCTTTGTCAAAGCAAGGTGCAGCGCGTGGGTCACCGGCGCGTCACCGCTGAGGTAAAGGCTGAGGTGCGTCAGATCGGTTTGCGACCAGTCCATCTGTGGATTGCACTTTATTCGCATACGGATGACCGAGCGTCCGTCAGGTTCGGCATCGATATTCACCGCCGTGACAGACAGCGGATTAAGTGTGACGGGCTGAGTAGTACGATACTGACATACCGTTTTTTTAGGGCCAACGGGCTGTGACAATACGCCAAATCTCGCGTTAATCTGCTCGCTCATTTTTAGCACATCAATATCTGGTAAAAGCTCGACAACACTTAAGGAGGGAATGGTACGTAAATAATGCGGCCACAGCAGACTCATCAAGCCTTCGGTAAATTCAGGGAGATGATCGTCAATTTTAGCGCGCAATCGCCCCATCGAAAATGCAAAACCTTCAAATAACCGTTCCACATAAGGATCGGGTATGCCGGCTTTATCCAGATCCAGCATCGCTGCACGATCCGGATGCGCCTGCGCAAACTCTTTTGCCGCTTCCCTTAAATAACGCATTTCCGCGTCATAATAACGCAGAGTTAAATCTTCCATTTTATAGTTCGCTTATTTTGTTTTAGCCGCACAAAACGGCGGCTCTGGCAGGATCAATGGCGACCAAGCCGGACAAAAGTGAGTCCATCTCTGGCGCCAGACGCGCTTTGTCGCTTTCACTGCGGTTGGCTTTTAAACGCAGAAGTTTCAGCCGTCGCGCTTTAACTTCAAACAGTAGCTCAGGCTCCCATTGTTTGAGAGTGAGGGAGTGTGCTGTGGTATTCAATTCCCCAAGCAAATGCAGCGCGAGATCGTTGCACCCACATTGTTCCGTCAGACGGGCCATCAACAGTTGGCGTAACCAACGCTGTCGACCTGAAACAATGCCAGGACGTGCCTGAACCCAGGCGAGCGCGGCTTCAACGCCTTCGCTATCCGCCAGCACCAGGGCCTCACTTTCAAGTAGCAGAATATCGTCGTCCGCTCCTGCACTAGCCGCGGCGACTTTTTCAGTCTGCCAGTCACTTTGCTGTTGCACATCACGGGCTATCCACTCACGGGTGACATCGTCAGCAAAGGGGGTTCCATCGTTAAAAGCCAGCGTTTCCAGACCCGGCATCCGATGTAGCAGCATTTTCAGATCGCTGATGATAATCGCGGCATTTTTATCCCAAGGCGATCCCGCCCTCATTAATGCCTGATGAAGGTACCACTGCACGTCCAGCCAGAAATGATTCACTCCCTCAACAAATAAGCTGTCCGTTAACTCAATCAGTTCAGTCCAACTTTGCTGCAAATACAGACGTTTGAGCTGCGCGCGATAATCACTCTTGGGCGGCACCAGGCGCGTACGTCCGGCGCCATCTGGCGGAGGAAGCTGGCTGACCGTATCGAGCCGCACGCTTTTCATCAAATGATGCGCCGCCAGCCAGCCATCCGGCTGATCGCTTAAGTATTTTGCCAACACCCGTGCCTGTTCCAGCAGCTCACGACCAGAGGCAATACCTTTGAGGACGGGGGTTTCTGCGCTGTGCCGACTGGGTTGAGCACTGATATTTTGCGGTACCAATGCCTGAGCCCCGCCAGATTGGGCCAGACGGTTCTCCAGCGCGCTATAGAGCGCCCCAAGCCCAGGACGAATACTCTCCTCTCGCTGGCTAAACTGCTGCTCAAGCAGCATCAGCGCACCGGCGATCCGTTGCGCGTCAGGTCGTGAAACTTCGGGAAAACGCGCCAGACTATCCAGCATCCTCCCGCCTGCCAGCCATTCAAGGGCGGCCTTATAGCTGTTGGCTCTTAAAGGATGGAGAGAATCGCCATATTGCTGCATCAGGCCAGCCAGCAAAATCAGACCATCCGCCAGGCCGGACTCACCATCCTGATGCAAACGCGCCCATGTGTAGTACGTGACAACACGGACATCCTTACAGGTGTGGGTCAGGATTTTTTCCGCAAGCTCAATGATGAGATCCGTTTGTGCGCCAGAAAGTTTATTCACCTCCTCTCGCATATGCTGAAAATCATCGTCATAGCCTGGATCTTCACCACCGGGGTTGGCTGCTGAAATGGGCAATAGCCAGTTTTGCCATAGCGCAGTCTGCGTTTGCGCCTGTTCCATTAGTTGCTGTTGTTCATCTGGCGAAGCCGTGCTGGCAGCCAATAGACGTTTCAGAGCGCTCATTCTTCTTCCTCTGAGGAAATCTTGCCGCTAACAACAAAAATTGCTTCTGGTAGTTCAAAGTCGCGGAGTTTGAGTAATGCGAGCGGACCTTCACCGGCTTCAGTTCGCAGGGTGTAGTTCAGCGGCAATCCATCCTGCGCAGTCCAGCGCAGGTTAAAACCGCTACTCACGCCAGCGTTATCGGTTATCTCCGCTTTCTCAAGCAGTCGGATCCACCCCCAGGTACCGGGGTTATCTGAGTAGATTCGGGTTCCCGAATTGGTGCTCACCCAGCTTAGGGTTGCCCCTGACGCTTGCGTATCAGCAGGCCAGACAACGTTTTTCCACGCTGGCATCTGATTAACGTAAGTGAGTTTCTGCCCATCCAGCACGAGGTCAGTCTGCATCACGTCCCGCGCCGTTCCGGGACGCAGTTCAAAACGCATCCCGGCTTCTCCACGAATAAATGCGACATCCGCAATTTGACTGAGTTGGTCCATCGCCTCGAGAAACGCCGGATTAAACTCCAGCCCCTGAGCATTCACCGTGTCGGCAACCCAGTGACTTCCCTGTTTATGCAGCACACCGCTTAAATGACTTTCGAGAAAATGCGGGATTCGCCCGTTATCGCTTCGCAGATATTGCGCCAGCAGCGGCAGAGAAGCCTCGCTGCCAACATCGCGAAACGGATAACGTCCGCCGAACGCGGTGTTCCAGTCATTCACAATCAGCGCCTTCCATTGCGCATTCAGGCCCGCCGCGGTGGGTTGCAACACCTGCTGCCATGACTGCTCCAGTGGCTGAACAAACATAGTTTGACCAAATCCACTCCATGCTTGCCCCAGACTGGCAGCCACCAGATTGCCATAGTCACGCGTGGTGGTGAGATCGATGGTTTTACCCTGAAACACCGTTTGCGCCAGGGCCTGGCTCATGCCTTGCGGATCGGCAGCGTTAGTAATCTGCTGGAGTTTCAGCCTGACCTGCGTTACCCGGGTCAGGTAGGTTTGCAGACTCAGATGACTGATATCCTGCCCAGCCGATTGTTCATCCATCAATGCCAGGATTGGCGAGAAGGTACTCGCCATAGGGCCTTCTTCCCGCGCATGTTGGTCAATGATTTGATTTTCTTTGGTGTTAAATAGATCCTTTGCCGACTTCACCAGCGAATCCGACAGCGCTTCTCCGGTTAACCCTGTGCGTCCCTGAACGGCGAGCGTATTCATTAACGCAACCAGAGGAGACTGACGGATATCTGCAATCAACGTGAGTTGATCGATAGCATCACTTAGCGTCTGGGTGCGCTTCCAGCGAATACTGTTGAGAAAATCCAGCCAGTTGTCGGCAAAATCTGTGAAGTAACGCTCGCTAAGACGCACCTTTAAGGCCTGTGGAGAGAGAGGGTCACTTGCAGAATGCGTATCATCTCCCAGCACCTGATCCATTTCTTCCCGACGGTTGTTGACGATTTTCTCAATGGCGGGCAAAACCTCCTCTTCCCAGGCTTTGCGGGTATACACGCCAGCAACCGAACTGCGGGTATAAAATACGTGCTCTGCCCGGGTATCGCCGGTCATGTCTTCCAGACGAAGATCTGTGTAATGCGGCGTTACCTGTTCAATGATTTTCTGATACAGGGCAGCTTCGCCATTGCGGATCCCCATCTGACGAATTAACAGCGTTCGCACCTGGCTAATAAGATTTTTATCGGCTGCTATCTTCCATTCAGGATGCGCCTGAAGGTTCTCTCCCCAGAATTGCCAGAGCCCAGGGCCAACGCCCTGCCATGATGCGCGCGAAATACCCGCTCGCTCCGGCCAGTCTTGCATCAGCGCCTGACTAAAAAATGACGCCTCCATCTGCTCAGGCCGCGAAAGCATCAGATACATTTTCAACTGGTTGTAGGCGATCTTTGCCTGGGCGGCAAACTGCGGGCTGTCTGGAGCCAGTCGGGTTAAAGCCGTTAATTCCTGGGTAAGATGTTGGGCGGCTTCATCACGCAGGAGCGGAATAGCGATACGCGTATAGCGCGGCCATAGTGCATCCAGCAGAGCATCATTTTGGCTTAAGCCGAAACGGTAGTACCACGGCGTCCCATTCTGCTGACGCCAGCGAAGCATGCCTGGCGTTTGCTGCAGAGCAGACAGCGCCGTAAGACGCTCGGCGAGCGGTTTATCCGCACCGCCTGCCAGGCTCGCCTGGTCCAGACTTTCGCCAATCAGATTGCGATTAGCCAGAAAAGATACCACCATTCCCGCCCCCCATAGCAGCATCAAACCGGCTGTACAGACGGCCAACACGCGCATCCCTGAACGGCCTGTACGCTGTGCCTTTAGTTCAGCAGGTAACGCAGGGAGTGAATCAAGCAGCGCACGCCAGCGCTCATCACGCATCCAGGCATGCGCGATGAGCGATGAAGTATCTTCCGCATACTGGCTCATGATTACCGCCGCCAGCGGCAGAGGCCGATGCGGGCTGAAAAAAGTGGACAACGATTCGCTGATGGCTTCTGCGCCAGGCATCAGCAAATTAGCCATTTTCAGTAAGAAATTATCGCGGATATTGCGCGTAACCTGCTGCGTACCCTGCTCCGCCATCTGCATTGCCAGCGAGGTCAACTGCGAACGACATAAAGCCGTGGTGCATCCTGCAGGGAACAAACATGTCGCAGAGTGCAAGGTTACGTCATCCCGGACGAATTGAGCGCCATACAGCGACCAAAGGTATAACGGTACTCGCCAGCGGAGCGTGGTAAAAACAGCCTGAAGATGGCGGGCGGCATTATCTATTTGTTCTGCGGTTAAAGAGACAACAGGTGCCGATTGAACCAGTGTATCCTGGTGCTGAAAAGTGGGGGTTACCCATACAATCCCATCCAGCGGACGCCGATGCAGCTTGCGTATCGCATCAAACAACGAGGCATCTGGCGTTTCAGTGAGCGTACCTCCCCAGATTAACACCACGCCATCCCCTTCAACCCAGCGCTGAGTGGTGAGTTTTGACACCAGTTGCTCAACCTGAGAGGCATCTCCCATCACCAGCAGGATACGCGTTTTGGCGCGCCAGAGGCGGCCATAATTATCTTTAAGTGTAGTATGGAAGTTAATGAATATATTACTATCCAATGTGGTGGTTATATTATCTCCAACATTTGTCTTATCAGCTGATTTCCATGGCAAAAAAGAATAAACAATTGATTTATATTTTAAAAATGGAACATACGATATCAACACTGATTTCAGCGCATTCAACTGCCATAATTTAAAAATATAACATAGTGCTATTAAAACAGTTGTAACGACTATTATCCTTGTTGATTGGGCCCTCACCTCCAAATACTCTCCGTAGTAAAAAAGAACTACATAGCATATCAAACCAACGACAACTAAAATACATAACCGACCAAATAGCAGCAACAAGGTGGACTTCTTCATATATCTATTCCTGATTTCTAATTTGTTTAACCCTCGACAATATAATTCTTCCATCCGATTCCGATAATATTAGATCAACAGCACTCACATTTTGTCCATTTAACAAAGAGAACATTAACATCATCCATATATCAAACTCTCCGTGAATGCCGATATATAACTCTGCATAATATTGCTCAAGGTTGTTATTATATTCATTAAGAAGAACTGCCACCTTAGCCACATCTTTTTTATTGTTATGTTTGCCTATCAATAAATTGTCAATTATCCCAGCCTTGGCCTGATAAAAAATAAGATCGTTAAGGTCTTTGAGCAATTCATCTTCATTCGTAGAGATAGACCTATACAATCTTGCTTTCTCGAAAATATTATTCTGATTAACTAACATCGGCGGAGCAAAAAGAAAAGCACACATCCCATCACCCGTTCTATGGTGATTATCTTTGATTTCCGTTGATTTTTCCCCTACAATAATTAATCTGAATTTATCCTCTGTAACACTTAGCCATTCATTAATATTTAATACATAATCATGCAAGATAAATTCACTATTTTTAATTATATCATCAGAGAGCCCAAGTCGTTTCCATGCCAATAAAAAAGACTGCCATGCTGAATTCCCTGACATCTGACCAACAATAAAGCTAATAACCAGACCTTTTTCAGAAGTAATATCAATTAATCTAGCTCTCATGGGAGCCAATAACTCATGGAATAAAACAGTAGAATTAATCGATTCTGGAAAATGTAACGCCCTGGCTCCAATGGCATTGAACTCATTGACTTCAAGTAAATGAGGTATCTGCGATTCTTCTGGAAAGAGATAACTGTAATCTACAATACTTATATAATCAGACGCCCATTCAGACCACTCATAATCAATATTAGAATTTTCCGTTGATATCATTTCATTTTTTTCAAGGGATACACCGAGTTGAAATAACCTAAGTCCTAAGTATATAATGAATACTAAAAAAACACTTAGCGATATTGCAAAAGCATAATAAAAATAATCACTATTATGAGTAATATAATAAAAAAAAGTGAATAGCAGAATAATAGTTATTAACAATGAGAAAAAAACACCACTATCACGCCCCCACCTTATAGAAGGTACGGGTTGTATTTTCTTTTTACCTGGAATATTCCAACTCATTTTAACTTACCAAATCCCGCTACAGGGAAGAGTTGAGATGACATAACAACCGCATTGACACATGCATTTATGCACAGCTACTGGTTTTCCATCTGAGATCCACTCTGTAGACCCCTGGATTATTTTATTTACTCCATGAAATGGAATTGGACATATAACAGTATCATCAAGCAATGCGACACCTAAACCATCGACAATTATCGTTGACGAAACTGAAATTACTTTACCACCACTACTTAATGGATCATTGAGTCTGACTAAGCCTAGAAACATAAATCCTCACTATAAAAAATATAACCACTCAGATATAATCCTTTGAAAAAACAAAAGATTATCTAACACATTTATATAATCAGATAAAGATCAGATAATAACATACTACCTGGTAATAAATATTAGCTTTAAAATTAAACCCACAAATAAAATTCGTCTAATAGTAATAAAACCACCATCCTGATGTCATTACCCGCACAGATTTTCCATTTTTTTTGAATTCTTTTATTCTTCTGCGTTTTAATCTTCGCAAATCAATATTGGTCACATTATCCCAGCCAGCAACAGTCAATATCTCTTCCGTCAGCTGTTCTTTCGGGAAAGGATGTCGTCGCCAGATCGTCCATATTGCGGGCAGGATATACAGAAAGGTTCCCATGGTCAGAAACATCGTAACCCCGCTCACTATTTTTTCAGTAACAACCCAGCCATCCTGGTAAATAAACACTACCAACATCGTAATAATTAACAAAATAACGATCGAAATGGGGACTTTCATCGCGTCTATTCGTGCCCGTCGTATTCCCTGGTAGCACCACGGCGGCATGGTCAGCGAGCGCGCATGCGGCCGGACAATGGCATATACCAGGTACTCCTCTCCCACCGGCGCGGCAATCAGTTCCACTTCCTCACCTTCCCGGCAATAGGGGGCGCCCAGCCACCCTGAAAACTGCCGGCCATTGATTTCGCCCGTAACGTACCATGCCGAAGAAGGAACCCTGTCTTCATTGCTCACCACCATGCCCTGTGCTGTTGCCGCTGACCCCGTCGAGGCCAGCACCATCGCGGCAGACGCCATGTTCTCATCCTGCCTGCTGAAATATTCCCACGTCTGCGGATAGGCTTTGGTGTCAAAATAGTGCGTCAGGCAGCGCTGGTGGTAGTTTGTCACCACGCCACTGACCTTTATCAGCGGGGCTGGCGGGGGCAGTACCGGGTCCGGTGGCATATCGGCCAGCGCTTTTGCCAGCTGCTTTTCTTCACGATACAGTTCCCCCAGCCGTTTTTTATACTCCTTCTTGCCTTCCGATTCATAGTGCGCAATGGTTTGTCTTAATTTTATCCATTCCCTGCGCTCCCGGAGATAGTTTTCTTCAATATACCCCTTACCCTTCTCCAGACCCCGGATATAGGCCTTGGGCATCTCGGCGAACAGTTCGTCATCTTCTGTCATAGTATTTCGTTGCTCCAAAATTAAACCACAACAGGAACTTCCGGCTCATCATAGATAATAAATGGCCAGTAAATTATTGGTTTTCCACGTTGTTGCTCTTTACCTGAAGATAATTGACGTAAGCTTTCTTGCAGTGAATTTCTGGTCTCATCAATAAATATATTGATTTTTTCCGGTGTACAACTATCGATATCAATCGAACAATCATCACCAAACAAGCTATTCTCAATCCACGACTGTAAGGCATCACGTGAATAATATTCCGTCAGAATATTTTCAGCGACCATCAATAACAGGGCTACCTCCCAGGAAGCCAACAGCCCCACCCATTCGACGCCTAGCTTTGTGAATTGAGGCGCAGCTGCCCTCCCCAGCCATACGGCTAATTCCCCTTCAGGAGTCTTCCAGCCAAAGCGTTCAATCAGCACTGACATTAATTTCCCTTCCGCTTTAGCAATAATGGCAACATCGCTAAGGGTCTTGACTAAATATAATCCCGTAAATGCCCATTTTTTACTGGAATTCGGTAAACTAACTTTATTCAATAATGTGGCAAAATCTAATCCCAGCGAAATACCTGCACTTATCAGCGAACATCCTGCACCAAACATTTTCATATAGTGGAGACTATTTTTATCTTTAAGAATGACCTCCATTGCAGGGGTTGCAATATCAATCATCCCGCTCGCCGTTGCCGATATTGCGCTGACTACCTTCGCGTAGTTAGCAGGTTCATTTTTAAAATTATCGAGTTGGTTATACAACTCAGTAACATTGAAAAATAAAACAAAAATTCTAATACTTGTCACCGCATAACCAGAATGTCCCGCTGGCTGGCTTAGATAATCTGCATAAGATTTTTCAAGTGCGGCATATTTCTTACCCGCCCCCCGGAGAAGATCAGCCCGAATTGCTCTTTGCGGGCTGTAAAAAACAGTGCCGGTAATGTAAGCCCTGCGTTCCGTGGCCCAGCCAAAATATTTACTGAACAATATTTTGGTTTCTAACTCTGACTTTCCAGCAGACAGCGAGAAAAGGGTTCGAACAATGAGGTCATTCATGGTGTTGAGAACAGGTCCAATCCGTGATACGGAAAAAAACCTGGCCCCTACGGTTGCCATGTGCTGGTCCATTTGATACAGAACTCTTTTCGAGAATACGGCATTGCCAGCCAGAGGTTTTGAAATTTCACTCGTTGCTTTTTCAAAACCTTTAAATATTTTATTAAGTTTAGCGCCATTCTTCTCAAAAAAGTAGAGCACATCATTTTCAGAAACCGGCGCTATGCTACACTGACGCAAGCTAGCCAATAATGACTCCGCATCTGCCATGATCTCTGGATTATTATAAAAATGTGTTCTCCAGACAAGATTCTTTTCACTTGTCGTAGTATATGCGTCTATCCAGTCATCCAGCAATTTTACACCTGATGACGACTCACCAAGACCAGCCATCGCGAAGGCAGCTATTTCACGATAGTACGCGTTATCAACAGGATCGTTAGAGAAAAAATCCTGTAGCATTGTTATAAATAAAGAAGTCTGTAACCATTCACAACGATAGCTAATCAGTTTAGCGAGCTGTTCATCAATTTTTTGTGTTAGATCAGCACAACATTTATTAAAAGACTCCCATTTATTCTGATTGATCATTCGGGCATATTTAGACCAATCATTAGCTACCTGGCTTTTTTTATAAACTTCGTTTTGTTTTCCTTTTACCTGCTTTTCGAATTCTTCACGAGTTAGTATATCCTTCGAATCTGTACCTCTAGATTTCTCATTCTGGACATACATATCATAAGAATAATCCATTGCAGGAGGGGAAATATATGTTTCCTGGGGTAATACAGAAAGTTGAGCTGCAACATTCTGTTCCGAGCTTTTGTTAACAATCTCCTTAACTCCGTTTATCAGACTCTGGGTGCAGAACTCCAGAGCGCGTTCTTCACCAAATATCTTCGCCATCGCCAGGACATCATTCGTCCATCCCGTCAGCTCATGCGTTATCCCTGTTGCATCATGCAGCGCCATCAGCAACGGCGTGACAGGGGAACCATCTGCCTTCACTCCCCGTTCCTTCATCTGCCGGATTGTGTTTCCGGCCACTCCGCTCTTCCACGGATACAATGTCTCCTGCGGCGCTGGCTCTTTGACTATTGCATAGCGTTCACTCGCACACTGGCTGACGCGGATTTTAGTCTGGGTGCCATACGGTAACAGCATTGCCGGACTCAGCTGGTTTCCCTGCGGCGCGATGTAATCCAGAACCCCTGCAAGATTGCCTGTCGTGGCTTCTGTCGTTTGCTCTGAAGTCTGTGGTGACGTCCAGTTTGATGCACTCAGGCGCTGCATTCTGCTCTGCCGTTGCCCGTCATCGCCCGCGTAACGCTCCATCGTTTTTTCCGTCCAGCGACACTGTGTGAATGCTATCCAGATATCATTCTCCAGCACTTCATATGGCAGTGTCAGAAAATCCTTTCCGCCGTTACTGTAGGTTCCCTGCCTACAGTCAGGCTCTGATTTCTCCAGAACATTTTTCGCCGACAGTTGCTTCCATAAACTGCCGTCATCACACACCGACCATGCTTCCCAGTCCGTCAGGTATGGATAGTAGATATAGATATAGCCCCTGCGCATCGCACGCAGCGCATAGTGATAATTTTCACTTTCTGCCGGATAAGACGACGCTCCTGGTTTTGCCCACGCCGGCAGCGCTTCCTGAATATATTCAGGAACCACCGCATAACGTACGGGCAGTAATG
>NZ_JAOWDR010000050.1:0-21504 GCF_030334525.1 Citrobacter sp. Ce119 | reverse complement strand
GTCGAAGCGCGGGTTGATACCGACAGATTTACCCAGTTCAACCATGGTCCTTACGTCCCTGTCATTCCAGAACGGAACAGCGAAGGGAGTCTCTGCTAATGCATATGCGCGGCGGAGAATGACGTTATCAAACGAGCATCCATTACCCCACAGCTGAACAGTGTGACTACCGTTAGCAGCATTTTCAGCAATGAAGTCAGCCAGTAGTTCAAGGGTTTCACGCAGCCCCATGGCCTCATCAACCAGAATTGCAGAGCGGGCTTCAGATGATTGTTTCAACCACCACTGAATTGTTGACGCATCCGGTTTCATGCCAAACGACATCGATGATTCAAGACTGACAACCTGGTAAAATTCGGCACCAGTGTTACCAGTTGAAGGATCAAAATATACGGCGCCGATAGAGACTATTGGTGCATCAGGACCGCTGCCCATAGTTTCCAAATCAACCATCAGGTGAGTATAAAAAGCGTTCAGGTGATCCGTATCTATATGGTGAACGGGTTCATTATTCAGGGAAGCTGGAGGCTCACCAGTTGCATCAGTGCTTTCAACTGGCAAAGCTGCTGCTTCGCCCTGAGGCACATCAGGATTGGCTTTGATTTCGCTGTTGTCAGTTTTTTCCATCTGCACATCGCTGGTGGTTTCCTCGGTATTGGCTTGATGTAATTTTTCTTCGACCGCGCGCTGGCGTACCTGGTCTACGACAGAAAGCGCTGGCGCCGGCTGGTTACCCATCAGGCCATCAATGGAGAAAACACCGTTGCCCATGTTGGCGATTTCTGGTTGCTCGGTTATTGCCTTCTGTTCAGCTGTGGACTTCTCTTTAATCTCGTTTTCCCAGCTTTTTTCTGGTACGTGACCGGCTGCCGCCAGAGTTTCTTCAGTTGGGTGCTGGTGGTCGGTTTCAGTCAGGTTTTTGTTGATGTAACGGCTCAGCAGTTCCGGGAAATGGTGAGTGTTTTCTTCTGCACTACGTATAAGCGCGAAAATAGCGGCGCGGGAATAATCCAGGATACCAGCGCGTTTGCGCAGGGCGGCGGACCACTCTTTGAAAGGGCTTTCGTTTTTAGAAATGATCTCTTTTGCACGACGGAAAACGCCACCAGGAATATCGTAGATGTTGAAATCCATTGGAAGTGTGGCCAGCGCAATATCAATGTCCAGAGTATCCAGCGTGTGGACAAGTTCCGGGTTGCGATCGGTCTTATTGCCTCCACCAGCGTTGGTTCCGGAGTCAGTGCGCTGAATCTGCGACACACGATTGCCCTTACACCACTCTTTAACCAGCAGCCCACGGTCAATGTGCTCAGTATTGAACCAGGCCTTAAAGAACTGAATGACGGTGACCAGTTCAACTCGTTTTCCATCAACCGGAAAAACGGTTTTCAGCGCGCTGACAATCTTCCAGATATCGATCTCTGGCGCCTTCCTGAATGGTTCTACATTCTCGGCGGCAAGCAGCAGGTTCTGCACATAGCTGTTATCCACATCCAGCTCGAGTTCTTGAATGGTTTTCTTCTGCTCAGTATCAATATGGTAAGCATATTCTTCAGAAATAAACTGAGCTAAGAGGCGCTGGCGTAGCGGCAGAGTCGCAACGGTAATAAGCTCTGGCGTTACAGGTGGAGTGGCATGTTCATCACCCGCAACTCCTGCTTTCTTTTGATTAACCCACTCCTGAACGGTAAGAGCTCGCTTTTCTGGTTCTTCAATCCATTCGGTAATAAATTGCTCAAATGAAGCAACGGTATAGACCTGCTCACGGTCGAAGACTTCTTTTACAGCGCTTGTCAGCTTCCACTCGACATGAGCAGAAAGCTCTTTCACCGCTGGCACATTCGAAACGGCCTGTAACAGGTTTTGTACATAGAGATCATTTTCGTTCAGTACCATTTGCCCGATCTGGATGTGCTGCGCTTCACTGATTTCCTTCTCTTCAGTGTCATTGACCAGGTGCGCAATCAGTCGCTGAGACAGGCGCAGGCGAGATATGGGGCGGAGCAATGCTGGCGCATCGCTGTTGGGTACATTGTCGCTGGAAGTTTCAGGTTTTTGCTGACAGGAAGTCTCCTGATTCTCATTATCAGGCTTCTGTTTCAGTTGCCACGTTTGCTGGTCTTCTGCCAGTTCGTAACGATCGCACCATGTGTCATCAAGTTTGCTTTCCTCAGGAAGATCGTCAACAACAAACCAGTTGGTGCGGACAGGTAATTGATAGTCGGCGCCACGACCGACGGCAATATCATTGTCTTCGAGAATATTGAGGATTTCGCGTTCTGCACGGGAATCTGATTTCGCAGAGAACCAGCAAAACAGGTTTTTTGCCTCAGTTGCTTTCGCTTTGGCTTTAATAAGATACGCATACGTTAACATTGCGTTCGGGCTCCATAGGATTGTAAGATACCCGGCAGCTGATGATCGCCGCCTAAGGTAGTGGTTATTGGTCAAAACTCGTTCCGGAAAGCTTTGGTCGGCTGACCGGGTACTTAACCCGCCTTGCGCGGGTTTTGTGCTTTATGGGGTAGGAGATTTTCCCTGCGCCAGCTGTGCGACGGGGACCCACTCCAGAGCATTCAGCACGGGCTCAAATGAATCAGGCGTGTGAGTAACGGCGCGAACGACGTCAGCCACGCTGGGGTTTGCTTTGCTAAGGTGGTACCCGCCACCAGCGCCACGCTGGCTGGTGACGATTTCACTGCTGCGCAGCTTCGAGAAAATCTGCTCGAGGTAAGACACAGACAGCTTTGATTCTTTACTGATAGATGCGATGGAAACCGGACTGCCGTTGTAAATCCTGTTGAGGATGGCAACGACCTGAACAGAAGCCACCACGCGTTTCATTCCAAACTCCATCATGCATCCTTTGCCGGTTCGCGACCGTATCCCGGGTTATCGTTTAAGGCGTCATTCAGAACCTGCATTGCCTCATTATGTGGGAGAGTCAGAGCAAGTTTGATCGCCGTTCCAAGAGCTTCAGCCGCACATTCAAACTTACGAGCGAGCCTGGCTGTTTCATCAACTTGTTCACCCATCGCTTCCATTTCAAAGTTGTGCTCAGTCCAGATTTCATCCATCACATCACTTTCAACTTCTTCACGTAATGCTTCTTTTACTTCCAGAACAGGCAAAACCCCGATTAATGCCTCGGCTGGTGCGCTGCTGAAGCGCAATGCCAGATCGTTAGCTGACATAAAAACCTCCGGAAAAAAGCCCGCCACGGGACGGGCAAAGAACACTTTTCCAATTTAACCAGAACAGGTCTTCGTCTCCTGTTTGGTTACGATGGTGGTAATACCATCACAATGCCCTGTGCACCGGGCATGAGGCTGGCAACAGCCATTGGTCAAACTCGTTATGAACGAACAGCAGTCTGTTGGTCGGCAGACGGGTCGCCCTTCTGGGCAAGCGTGTAGCAAATCAGTCGAATGATTACTTCAATGCGATTTAGATGTACGGCCTGACACCGCACTGGTTTACGTGCGAAATCGATCATGGATTTATCCTCTTGTGTTGCCCTTGTCGCCAGGCTGGCGGAACGTTGAACCTGCTGCGTGTTAATGCCTGTCATCTCATCCGGTGATTCGTATGCCGCCGGCAGCTACTTCGTGGGCGTCCTGCCTCGATGACGTTTTCGATAGAATGATTAAATCATTGGTTTAATGTTTGTGTCAATCATCAATTGATGTAGAGGCAAACATTTGCTTTATCAGTCGTGAAAAACTAAGGGGAGGGAGGTTCTGACAAAAGGGCGAAAAAAAACCGGCAAACGCCGGTTTCAATGGATGGGAATAAACTCTTAGTTCACATCGTTAGCCTTAAAACGACCACGAAGATATTTCTCCACGTAATCATCAATTTCCTTTAACCGCAGTGCAAAGGTATCGATCATTCGCTCTTGCTCTGCCTCTGGTAGCTGCCTAAACAAGTTAAGCATTTTGCTCTCGTTAGGCTTGAGACCTGAATCTTCTGATACTTTCTCACCTAACAACCAAGTAACGGACACGTTGGCGGCTTCCGCAATTGCTATGGCGGACTTCTTACTGATAACTCCCTTCTTAAACCACCCATTCACAGCTTGAGGCGTAACTCCTGCAATGCGAGCCATATCAGCTTTGCTGATCCCTCTTTGAGTAATTTCTTCTAAGCGGGCTACCAGTTGGTTATTGAGATCGTCAGTGTTTTTCATACACCCATTGTAAATGTTTGGTTTATAGTCACAATAAATTTAAAGTTTGCAATTGATGTAAACCTATGGTTTATTACTCCCAATTTAAAAAGGAGATAGTTATGACAGCCATTGATAACGCAATTCGACTAGCTGGCTCGGCCAATAAATTAGCTTGCACGATTGGTGTAAGCGGAATGGCAGTAAGTCAGTGGAAAGCAAAAGGTACTGTTCCTTCGTCACGGGTACTTCAAGTCTTTAGCGCTACAGGGGTTACCCCCCACGAACTTAGACCCGACTTATACCCAAATCCAACGGATGGATTACCTAAGGAGTGACCATGCAAACCATCTCTTTTAAAAACCATACCCCGACGATGGTGAGAACTCAGAAAACAAAAAATCAGTTTTCTGTTTGTCGCCGGGATTGGATGAAGTGCAAAAAAATCTGGGTCGCCGTTCGTGAATGGGAATCGACATTACCAGGACAGGCACAGGAACGGATCGCTCAGCTGGTGGCTGAAGAGTGGGCCAAAGTAGATGGCCGTGGAATTGCTGTTAATAAACAGAATTTATTCCGATATCTGAAAAACGAGGGCGGTTCGGAAAAGTACACGGCTTACGTTATGCAACTGTCAGGTTCAATTATTGCTGCTATGCCAGTTCAGATTGCCAGAAAGCACGGATTAAGTAATGCGAGCACAGAAGCAGAGCTGGTGGCGAACGCTATCAAAGAATGCAGTGAGGCACACCATGCGAAATTAATTGGCGCGCCATTACAAAAGCTCGAGAAGGAAATTCGTGAGGCGGCAATCGCATTATTCAACATGTTACCTGCTGATGCGGCGGGACCACTACTGGCGAGCATAAGCGCCGTAGCGCCGCAATTGTTTTAATCGAGTTTTGACCAATGACCATTATTACTGCAACTCGCGGGGTGAAGTATGCCTAATCCTTTGGCTAAGGCCATGCCTAAGAGTAAGGCTAGTAACGAGCCTTACCGTAAGGTGAAGATCACCATGTGGGATGATCCTAAGTTTCGAGCCTTATCACCACTCCCGCCAAGTGGGCAGAGTCTGTTTATTTACCTGCTTACGGGTCCATTCACAGGGATTATTCCCGGGCTGTATAAGGCGGGAAGGGCGGCTATGGCCGAAGAATTAAACTGGGATGTCGAAGCCTTCGACTTAGCCTTAGGCGAAGCCATAGCGTTAGGTATGGTGGAAGCCGACCTTAAAGCCAGAGTTTTTTGGTTGCCTAACGCGGTGAAACATAACCCGCCAGCATCAGTGAACGTGATCAAATCATGGGCAAGATCGTTTGAATTACTGCCTGAATGTTCACTGAAAGATAAAGCATATGAAGCTCTCAAAGCCGCCTGCTACGGGGTTTCTGACGCTATGGGGACGGCTTTTGATAAGGCTTTCGCCTTGCCTAAGGATAAGGCTAAGTCTTTGGCTAAACCTTTGCCATCAGGTATCCAGAAAGCAGTAAGCAGTAAACAGATCTTAAACCCCTCTCTTAACGCGGGCGCGATGAAAAATCCGAATGGGGATGTACTGCCATCCCCGGCCATGCCCCGATACCTGGACGGTGTTGATGAACCGATCGGGAAATTCAGCATGACAGATAGCTGGCTTCCCTCCAGAGACTTCCGACAGCGCGCTGCATCGTGGGGTATCTCCCTGCCTGAACCAGATTACCTTCTGACTGAACTCGCAGAATTCACCGCGTATTGGGAGTCGGAAGGGAAAGTTTTTACACAAATCCAGTGGGAACAAAAATTTGCCCGACATGTAGCCCGGGTTAGAACGCAGGTAAAACCAGAAACCGGAGGTAACAGTCATGTGGGAGCAGGATCCGAACCAACAGCATCCCGGGCAGTTCAGCAAATTCAGTCAGCACACGCAGAGTGGCGCCGCAGGAATGGACTTGATGGCGACGGAAACAGCCTGGCGACTGTGGCAGGTCATGGGGGAGGTGTATTCGAACCGATGGACCCAGAAAAACGGGGCGGAGCCTTCGCCTATCTGGATAGCCCAGATAGGTTCGATGACTGAACCTCAAATTCGGCTGGTCTGTCAGCAGTGCATGGAGCGCTGCGCGATGGGAAATACATGGCCGCCTGACTTGGCTGAGTTTGTTTCTCTGGTTTCAGAGAGTGGGGCGAATCCATTCGGACTGACATCGGAGCAGGTTATGACGGAATACCGGCGCTGGCGCAATGAGTCATATCGGTATTCAGGAAGCGATAAATATCCATGGCCTCAGCCCGTGCTGTATCACATCTGCATCGAAATGCGCAGAACGGGCGTTGAACGACAAATGACAGAGGGGGAACTGAAACGACTGGCGGAAAAGTTACTTACGAAGTGGTCGAAGCATGTTGGTAACGGACTAAGTGTGCCACCAATTCGACGTCAACTGGCGGCGCCGCACCATCCGGCGGGACCAACGCCAGCGCAACTACTGATGGATGAATACAGGCGTCGAAAAGCGGCAGGGTTAACGAATTGAAGAATAAACAAATTGTAAACACGAAATGAAATTCACGTAACTATCATATTTGAATTTTCGAATATGATAGTTGACGGCACTCAACTATTGCAGGAAACTACGGAGAGAATTCAGGAGATTAAAATGGTTGAACTAACTTCTCTACAACTTTTCAAAAATCTCTCAGATGAAACCCGGTTGGGTATCGTGTTATTGCTTAGAGAGATGGGAGAGTTGTGCGTGTGCGATCTCTGCACTGCGCTGGAACAATCTCAGCCCAAGATCTCCCGCCATCTGGCGATGCTTCGGGAAAGTGGATTATTGCTGGATCGCAAGCAGGGGAAATGGGTTCATTACCGCTTATCCCCGCATATTCCTTCCTGGGCTGCTCAGATTATTGAGCAGGCCTGGTTAAGCCAACAGGACGACGTTCAGGCCATCGCCCGTAAGCTGGCTTCAGCCAACTGCTCTGGTAGCGGGAAGGCTGTCTGCATCTAAAAAATTTGCCTGAACATATATGTTTTTTCAAATGTGAGGTATTGAAATGAAAACGTTAACGGTATTTGACCCAGCGATGTGTTGCAGCACCGGAGTCTGCGGTACAGATGTTGATCAGGCTCTGGTCGATTTTTCTGCGGATGTACAATGGCTCAAACAACGTGGTGTACAAATTGAGCGTTTCAATCTCGCACAACAACCGATGAGCTTTGTACAGAACGAGAAGGTCAAAGCGTTTATAGAGGCTTCCGGGGCAGAAGGTTTGCCATTGTTGTTACTGGATGGCGAAACAGTGATGGCTGGGCGTTATCCGAAACGCGCTGAGCTGGCTCGCTGGTTTGGCATTCCACTGGAGAAAGTGGGATTAGCGCCAACAATCTGCTGTGGTGGTAATACTTCTTGTTGTTAAGTATGTCAGGAGGACATATGAACTTCTTACAGAATATCCCCCCTTATCTGTTTTTTACTGGTAAAGGAGGCGTTGGTAAAACCTCTATTTCATGCGCCACGGCGATCCGTCTGGCAGAACAGGGGAAACGGGTGCTGCTGGTCAGTACCGATCCGGCCTCAAACGTAGGTCAGGTGTTTGGACAGACGATTGGCAATACCATTCAGCCAGTAGCTTCTGTTCCAGGATTATCGGCTCTTGAGATTGATCCTCAGGCCGCTGCACAACAGTACCGGGCCAGAATCGTTGACCCCATTAAAGGCATCCTGCCTGATGACGTCGTTTCCAGCATCAACGAACAACTGTCGGGGGCATGCACAACAGAGATTGCGGCTTTTGATGAATTTACCGGATTACTGACAGATGCTTCTCTACTGACCCGGTTTGACCATATCATTTTTGATACCGCACCGACGGGTCATACCATTCGCCTTCTCCAGTTGCCAGGTGCCTGGAGTAGCTTTATTGATAGCAATCCCGAGGGTGCGTCCTGCCTCGGCCCGATGGCCGGTCTGGAAAAACAGCGTGAACAGTATGCCCAGGCTGTTGAAGCATTATCTGATCCAGCACGTACCCGACTGGTTCTGGTTGCTCGTCTGCAAAAATCCACGTTGCAGGAAGTTGCCCGGACTCATCTGGAGCTTGCCGCCATCGGTCTTAAAAATCAGTACCTGGTCATCAACGGCGTTCTGCCCAAAACTGAAGCAGCAAACGATACACTGGCTGCGGCAATATGGGACCGTGAACAGGAGGCGCTGTCCAATCTTCCCTCTGATCTTTCCGGTCTGCCAACTGACACGTTATTCCTCCAGCCGGTCAATATGGTCGGCGTGTCTGCACTCAGCGGACTTCTCTCCACTCAGCCTATAGAGGCGTCATTCTCTGAAGAATACATTCAACAGCGCCCTGACATTCCGTCACTTTCTGCGTTGGTCGATGATATTGCCCGTAATGAGCATGGCCTGATCATGCTGATGGGTAAAGGTGGTGTAGGGAAAACCACGATGGCGGCTGCCATTGCTGTCAGACTGGCCGAAATGGGATTTGATGTCCATCTGACAACATCTGATCCTGCAGCGCATCTCAGCACAACCCTCAACGGCAGCCTCAACAATCTGCAGGTCAGCAGGATCGATCCTCTCGAGGAAACTGAACGCTATCGTCAGCATGTTCTTGAGACGAAGGGAAAAGAACTGGACGATGCGGGAAAACGCCTGCTGGAAGAGGACTTACGCTCACCCTGCACCGAGGAAATTGCGGTATTCCAGGCCTTTTCACGGGTGATTCGCGAGGCGGGTAAGCGCTTCGTGGTGATGGATACGGCACCGACCGGACACACGCTCTTGCTGCTTGATGCCACCGGGGCATATCACCGCGAGATTGCCAGAAAAATGGGGGAAAAAGGCCATTTCACCACACCGATGATGCAACTGCAGGACCCGGAGCGAACCAAAGTGTTACTGGTCACGCTACCGGAAACCACGCCGGTACTTGAGGCGGCAAATTTACAGGCCGACCTTGAACGTGCAGGAATTCACCCCTGGGGCTGGATTATCAATAACAGCCTTTCCATCGCGGATACCCGTTCACCGCTGCTCCGCTTGCGAGCGCAGCAGGAACGTCCGCAGATCGAGAGCGTTAAAAATCTACATGCCAGCCGTGTAGCACTTGTACCCGTACTGGCGTCAGAACCAACCGGCATCGATAAACTCAAACAACTCGCGGGTTAGTTATTACCATCATTCGGGGCAGCATTGCTGCCCTTTCAGGAGGTTATATGTTACTGGCAGGAGCCATTTTTATCCTGACCATCATATTGGTTATCTGGCAGCCAAAGGGATTAGGGATTGGCTGGAGCGCCACGCTGGGGGCCGTACTGGCTCTGGCATCGGGTGTGATTCACATTGCTGATATTCCGGTGGTGTGGAATATCGTCTGGAACGCGACGGCAACATTTATCGCCGTTATTATCATCAGTCTGTTGCTTGATGAGTCAGGCTTTTTCGAATGGGCAGCGCTGCACGTTTCTCGCTGGGGGAACGGTCGTGGCCGCCTTCTGTTTACGTATATCGTTCTGCTTGGCGCGGCAGTCGCGGCACTGTTTGCCAACGATGGCGCGGCACTTATTCTGACGCCGATTGTTATCGCTATGCTCCTGGCGCTTGGCTTCAGTAAAAGCACCACACTTGCTTTCGTGATGGCCGCAGGGTTTATTGCCGATACCGCCAGCTTGCCGCTTATCGTATCGAACCTGGTCAATATCGTTTCGGCTGATTTCTTCAAACTGGGATTCACGGAATATGCCTCGGTAATGGTGCCGGTGGATATCGCCGCCATCGTCGCCACTCTGGTGATGCTGCATCTATTTTTCCGCAAAGATATCCCGCCCACTTATGATATTGCACGACTGAAAGAGCCCGCAAAAGCCATCAAAGATCTGGCAACATTCAGAACAGGTTGGATTGTATTAATTCTTTTATTAGTGGGCTTTTTTGTACTCGAACCACTGGGTATTCCGGTCAGTGCCATTGCAGCAGTAGGGGCAGCAATCCTGTTTGCTGTGGCAAAAAAAGGTCACGGCATTAACACCGGTAAAGTGTTGCGTGGGGCACCATGGCAGATCGTGATCTTCTCGCTGGGAATGTATCTGGTGGTCTATGGGCTGCGTAACGCAGGGCTGACAGAATATTTGTCTGACGTGCTGAACTTACTCGCAGATAAAGGCCTGTGGGCAGCCACGCTGGGAACGGGATTCCTGACCGCATTCCTCTCTTCTATCATGAATAACATGCCTACCGTATTGATTGGCGCATTGTCGATTGATGGCAGTACCGCGTCGGGCGTTATCAAAGAAGCAATGATTTATGCCAACGTCATTGGCTGCGATCTGGGGCCGAAAATTACCCCTATTGGTAGCCTGGCAACGCTGCTCTGGCTACACGTACTTTCACAGAAGAATATGACCATCACCTGGGGATACTATTTCCGCACCGGGATCGTCATGACTCTGCCTGTGCTGTTTGTAACGCTGGCCGCGCTGGCGCTACGTCTCTCTTTCACTTTGTAATGAGATACTGATATGAGCAACATCACCATTTATCACAACCCAGCCTGCGGCACATCGCGTAACACGCTGGAGATGATCCGCAACAGCGGTAATGAGCCGACCGTTATTCTTTACCTTGAGACTCCACCTTCACGCGATGAGCTGGTCAAACTCATTGCTGATATGGGCATTTCCGTCCGGGCGTTACTACGTAAGAACGTCGAGCCATATGAGGAACTGGGTCTTGCCGAAGATAAATTTACTGACGACCAGTTAATTAACTTTATGTTGCAGCATCCGATCCTGATTAATCGCCCCATCGTTGTAACACCGCTGGGAACCAAACTGTGCCGTCCTTCTGAAGTTGTTCTGGATATCCTTCCTGATGCTCAGAAAGGGGCTTTCGCCAAGGAAGATGGCGAGAAAGTCGTTGATGATGCAGGCAAAAAATTGAAATAAGCGACAGGAGAGCCGCCTGTTATTTAGGCGGCTCCTTTATCAAATAAAAACAATGGATTGCCTCGATTTAAATCTTTGGACTGTTGATGCAACATTCTTCGCGTAGAAAATCAATAATCGACTCTAACTTGTCATATTGAGAAACGCAGATTAAGGAGCGGCTTTCGCGATTTTGTTTGACCAGACCTACGGAAACAAGAGCGGATATATGATGACTCAGTGTTGAAGATGGAATCGCAAGTTGTTTTTGTAGATCACCTACAGGTAAACCTTGTTCACCGGCTTTAACAAGGTGTTTGAAAATAAACAAACGTGTCGGATGTCCTAATTCTTTCATAGCTTTAGCTACTTCTTCTAGTTGCATGGTGCCTTCCTCGTCTAGTGATATTTCGATAATACCAGAAATATGTTGATCTAACCTCAATAATTCGATTATTCTAGAAATATAGTTTATAGGGGGTTTCATGAATAGCTGGATTTCTATGTTTACTAACGCGGCAGAGATGTTCTTGTTTCTTGCTGTCGAGTTGTCTGCGCTTTTTTTTCTGATTAGTGCGGGTGTTAGCCTTATCAGGCAAAAAATTCCGGACCAAAAGATTAAAAGAATGTTAGGGGCGAGAAAGGGGAGAGGTTACATACTTGCATCGCTGTTAGGAGCTGTAACACCGTTTTGCAGCTGCTCTACAATTCCCATGTTACGCGGACTGTTATCAGCAAAAGCAGGCTTCGGTCCAACACTTACATTCTTGTTTGTTTCACCTCTGCTTAACCCGATAATCATTGGTCTGATGTGGGTTACTTTTGGTTGGAAAGTTACCCTGCTATACGCTGTTATAGCTGCAACAGTTTCCGTACTGGCAAGTATTTTGTTAGATGTGCTTGGTTTTGACCGACATATTGTCGAAAAATCAAAACCGCTGGCTAGCTGTTGTGGTGTTAGCAGTGGAAAAACTCTTGAAACTAAACTACGGAGTGTTTCAGCTTGCTGTTCTGTATCAAATCAACAGGACATAGGGGCTAATAGTTGTTCTAAACCACAAGAAACGTTTAAGAGTTTCTCAGCATTTCAGGGCACAAATTGTGAATTGACCTGCGAGACAGGTCAAACAAATAAACAATTCTTCCCGAAAAGTGTAGTAAGAGATCCTGGTGCGATACGTCTGGCATTTCAGGATGCCTGGACTCAATTTAAAGATGTATTACCTTATCTGATGTTAGGTATTGTTATAGGGTCGTTTATCTACGGTTTTATACCTGCAGAGTGGATTGCTGCTCATGCTGGGAATGATAATCCGTTTGCGATTCCACTAAGTGCAATTATTGGAATACCGTTGTATATACGTGCTGAGGCAGTAATTCCGTTGGCATCAGTCTTGATGGATAAAGGCATGGGAACGGGAGCAGTAATGGCTCTGATTATTGGTAGCGCAGGAGCTAGTCTGACGGAAGTAATACTGCTTAAATCAATGTTCAAAACACCCTTGATTGCTGCATTTCTGACCGTTATTTTGGGCATGGCGATTATTATGGGATACCTGACACAGTTGTTATTTTGATTGGGTATGTTAGACAGAACCTGAAAAAGTTGCAGGGGGAGACGAGCATATGAAAGTTGCGCAATCAATCCCAATCAAAGCAGTTATCCAAATTTAAGGACGTTGATATCTCAATACTTACAATGGTGTCAAAACAACAAGTCCGCATTGGATTGAACCCGCTTCGGCGGGTTTTTTTTGCATCTCATTTATAGGCTAAGGTTAACAATTTGTGCTCTTAAGTCATTGATCATTTCAATGTATCGGTGTACTGTACAAATATACAGTATATGCAGTGGAGGCTAATATGAAAGTTGAACTCACCATTGATCGTACTAAAGAACTTCCAAAGGGAGCAGTGCCGGCGCTGGAGAAAGAGTTACTTAAAAGGTTGGGTAATCAGTATGAGAACTGCAGCCTGAGCATACGTCGTACAGGCTCTGATGGCTTAAGTGTTCTTGGTGGTGACAAGGAAGATAAAAAGAAAATAGAGACTATCCTCCAGGAAACCTGGGAAAGTGCTGACGACTGGTTTTATTAATTATTTTGGGTGTTACTTTTATCCCGTTTGCATGGGGGAGTTTAAGTGAAAGAAAAATTAGGATTGCCCAAAAAAGGCTACGCAGTCATCAGATGTCACGATGGAGTCATCGTTGCCAGGCTGCAATCATTTCCTGAGTGTGAGCGCGCCCTGATGTACCGACGCGATAGCATGGTGTCATTTTTGCCTCTTCAGGATAATGAAATTATTGGTACACCTACGTTGTTTACTCAGATGCTGGAAAGGGCTGGTTATCGCGTTACCCAAAAATCTGTTACACTCCCGTCATAGGCCTGAACAACCTATACCTGCTGCGCCACAGGAGAAAAGCCCATGGCGCAAGATCAATTCAAGCAATCCCACATACTGACGTTAACTAACGCCAGCGATTTTCTTTTTGCCGCATCCAGAGGTGCGTTATGAAGAAAAGCTGGTTTCAACATACTCAACTCACCACTGAGCAGGCTGATGAACTGGAAGCCCGCTATCGCGCAAAGCAGATTAAGACAGAGCGTAGTCTGGATAATGACTTCATTCACTGGACGATCAGCGCGTTCTTGCCAGAAGCATCTAAGCCTCCGCGTCAGGAGAGAACCTGGCAACAACGGATCTGGAGGTGAATGTGAAAGTCTACGATATCACCCCAATGGGCAAGCCCAGAATGACGCGCGCTGACAAATGGAAAAAGCGTCCCGAGGTTCTGCGTTACCGGGCTTTCTGTGATGAAGTTCGTCTGCAGGGTGTTGAGCTGCCGGAAAGCGGTTCACACGTCACCTTCATTCTTCCGATGCCGGCGAGCTGGGGCAAAAAGAAACGGGCTGAGTTCAACGGTAAACCACACCAGACTAAACCTGATTTCGACAATATGATGAAAGCCCTGATGGATGCTATTTACGAAGATGACGCTCACATCTGGGATTCACGTGTCACTAAATTATGGGGAGAGAAGGGACAAATAATTATCGGGGAGATAGCAGAATGAGGGCGCTGCTTAAACCCGTGGTTGCACGTGAGCTTGGAATTGTGCTGCTCAAGCCGGGCAGCGAGCTGATGTCATTATTCAGTTGTGAACGTGTGTTGGTGGAAAGTCAGCCTGCAAGCATGGAAAGGTTGCCTGCAGGCCCTGTTCCTGACGTTCGCCAGCCGCTGGCCAGTGACGAATCCCTGTGGCCGTTCTTCCTGGATGAAAAAGTTATAAAGGCTGCTGGTGGTTTTAGTGGTCTTGATTACTGGCTTCTGCGTTATGGCGGTAGCTGCTGCCAGTGGCCACACAGCAATTACCATTATCACGAGTTAACCACTCTGCGTCATGAACCCGGATCGGTTCTCCTGTGTGGACATTGTGATAACCATCTGCGTGACCACTACAGCGAACAACTTGCAGAGCTGGCGAGACGTAATGTTATTAACTGGATTATTAACAGCATCATGGTGGCGCTAAATATGGATTCTTCCAGAGAGTTGTCGCTGGCTGAGCTTTGCTGGTGGGCGGTTCGAATGGGAGTTACCGACGCAATTCCCGAATCAGCAGCCAGTCGGTCGCTACGTATTCCTTCGAAAGAGCATCATTCAGTCATGCGTGAATGCGATATCGAACCGGGTGTAACCGCCACCAGCATCATTACAGCCAGAGCCAACGCAGTAACCGTGAACATGCCACCAGCGCAAGTTCCAGCGATTAAACCCGTAGTCGGTGTCCTGGTAGATCCCGAGTCCCCGCAAACCTATATGAAACGTCCGAAGAGGATCCGTTGGGCGAACCCCAGATATCTTGCATGGATTAAAACACAGCCCTGCGAATGCTGCGGCAAACCATCAGATGACCCACACCATTTAATCGGCTGGGGGCAGGGAGGGATGGCAACGAAGGCGCATGATATTTTCGCGATCCCCTTGTGTCGTCAGTGCCATACAGAACTACATAACGACCCGGTGAAGTTTGAGCGAAAGCATGTGCCTCAGCCGGTAATGATTATCAGAGTGCTGGACCGGGCTTATGGGCTCGGCGTTCTGGCGTAAGGAGAAGAACAGGATGACACCACGTCAACGCCGCAATCATCTGGAAGCGCTGGGTAAAGCGGCTTCTGCTCCACGCAAAAGCTGGCTGGGTAAATGTATTCTCCTTACAGGGATCCAGTCCGGATGGATTAAATCCCTGCTCACTATATGGGGCGAGGGTGTGGGAGGAAAAACTGCACCCCGTTTGCTGCGAAGTCATGCATGCTGGAATGTTATTAAAGGACGGATTTGGTCAGATAAGGCGTTAGAGCGATTCACTGTTGCGTTAAATCAGGCGAGAGAAGAGGGATTCCGTGGACAGCAGGCAATGAACAGGGCACATAGCATTCTCTGGCCGCAGTCATCCGCTAGTGTGATTGATGAAGCCCTGCATAATGATGATGTCGATTTTGTTGAGCAATGCGTACTGCAGGCGCTGGATATTAATGATCCGGTTTATGTGGTCGGTCTTCAGTATTACACCACCCGAAAAAAAATCTCAGACATAACCCGGGAGTTGCAGGCGATTGCGCCATGGTTAACTGATGGGGAGGCGAGAAAGCGCGTGCGCTGGTGCCTGGAAATATTCAGAGCAAAGGTCTTTTTGGAAGCACGCAAACTGTTATCTGAATAGACTCACTGAAATCATTTTTTAGCTATTGATGCTATTTTTTGATAATGGTGTTGAAAACGGGCCAGAAAATCAGATAATTTATTCATGCTTGGCAGAGCTGCGCCACTATGGCAGCGACAAAAAGCGAACAATTTGAACATAACGAGAACCCCGCCACAGCGGGGTTTTTGGTTTCCGGCGATACGACAGGGGTATTCGCGAGGTGCATAGCACCAGTACCCCTGTCATATCGCCGATCTGAAATCGTTAACTCGAAAACAAGTTCTCACAATCCTTTTTCGTTTCTAACTCAGAGGAAAAATGATAGGGGGTCACTGCTAAACGTAGACATCAATATTTTTAGTATTATTCCCTGCAACGTTCGAACTTGATTTGTCACTTACCGTAGGTAATGCACCCGATGCCATTTGGTTTTTTTCTGCTTCTTGTTTTTGTAATTGAGCAATTTTTGCGTACATAGACTCGATTTGCCTTTGAATCATCTCCATCTGCTGTTTAAGCAGTTTTGCCTCATCTTCGGAGGTTACTTCATTTATTTTTGAACCCATGGCGCTGAGTTCTTTTGTCAACTCACCAATTTGTTTTTTCAGGTTTTGAATTTGTTGTGAAACAGAGTTGCCAGTACTTGAAGGTGCTTGTTTTACTGTGCTTTGCAGTATGTCCTGACCCAAAGTGCTAACTGTCATGCTCATGGTGGTTCCTCCGGCCTTACATTTATTACCCATTATCGTCATCTTTCGAAATTACTTTATTAGCAAAGATTAAGTTGTGGCTTCCTGCACCACAGCATTATTTGTACTGCTCTATACTATCTGCTGAGTATCGCGGAGGAGCTTATGAAAGAAGGGTATTACTGGATTCAGCATGTCGGTGTTGTACAGGTAGCGTACTACACGAATGACACTGTTGATGACTTGGAAACGGGGAAAATAATCACAGGTGTTTGGCATCTGACCAGAGGCGATGACATTTGCCATAACGGTGAAGCAGAGGTGTTAGAAGGTCCTCTCTCTCCACCATTGTAAACAACCGTACTTACTTCGAGGCTGCCGCATGGCGGCCTTTTTTTTATTCCCCTCATTCCTGAGAGGACTCACAGCAATTTAGAGGGGGCTAAATGCCCGATCCGATTTCCGGTACTGGGCTGGCTGGTGGTGTCCTGACGGGGGCCAGTGTCTATGAACTGTTAACCGGAACCGATTACGGTGTGGTGTTTGGCGCATTTATCCGGGTAGCCCGTTCACGGGTCATAAGTAACGAAGTGTGATGTATATGTAAGATCGTATGCGCCTGTTAGGACGCAACTGGAAACAGAGCCTTATAGGCGTATCAGAAAAACCTCCGGCTATGCCGGAGGATATTTAAATAATTTCACCAGTCTTATAACCAAATTTCTCAAGTTTTAGCCTGGCTTCTTCTGCAATCTGCCATGATGAATTAACGGCTACCCAGATATTAGAATGTGTTTCGGGCTGATTCAGTGTTAAAGAATCTATGAAAACTTGAATCGGGTTTATAAACCCCTCTCTTTTTGTGCTCTCCAAAACAGAGTTAAGACTGTTGCTGATACTTTTACAGGCTTCTGTTAGTGCTGCAATATCCGCATCAAAACTGGATAAGTACACTCTGAATCGTTCATTTTTCCCATTATTCACGATCTATCCTTTTTCATTGGTTGCTAGAACCAAGTAGTAGATCAGGAATTGAATTGGAGAGCAAGCTACTGTAATTGGCTAGTCTAACCTTGCTCGATGGAAAAATTATCAAACATCATTTTTAGGCTGCCAACTGGCGGCCTTTTTCATTTCAGGCTCACGGGAATCATCCGCTACGTGCTTTGTTGATAAATCCAGCCTGTGAAGCCTGACCCTTTAATCACACACAGCGCCATCCGAAGAATCGGAGGTGAGGCTATGACCAGAATGAGCACCATTTACAGCAGACTTTCATATGGAACAGGAACCACGCTGACCGGCTGCGGTGTATCAGCGAAGGCATATGCCGAAACAGCTAAAACAGCAAAAGAGGTGTCCTGGATGTTGGCCGACAGAATTGCAGGGTTAAGCCTGAGCGACTGGGCAATTATTGTCGGTATCGCATGCACTGTTATTACCTGTGCAGTGAACTGGTATTACAGGAAAAAGGAAAGGGAGGACCGGCTTAATGGTAATGTCACCAAAGCTGAAGAATAAACTGAGCGCAGCGGTCGTTGGTTTGATTCTTGCCGGGGCTTCCGCCCCCGTGATTCTCGATCAGTTTCTGGATGAGAAAGAGGGTAACAGCCTGACAGCATATCGCGACGGTGGCGGAATCTGGACTATTTGCCGTGGTGCCACGATGGTTGATGGTAAGCCAGTAGTTCAGGACATGAGGCTTTCTGCTGAGAAATGTGCCCAGGTAAACGCCATCGAACGCGACAAAGCGCTGGCGTGGGTTGAGCGAAATATCAAAATTCCGCTGAGTGAGCCGCAGAAAGCGGGTATCGCATCTTTTTGCCCTTATAACATCGGTCCCGCAAAATGCTTCCCATCTACGTTTTACAAGCGCATTAACGCTGGTGACCGTAAAGGAGCCTGTGAAGCGATCCGCTGGTGGATTAAAGACGGTGGCCGTGATTGTCGCCTGACTAAAGGCCAGAAAAATGGCTGTTATGGGCAGGTAGAACGGCGAGACCAGGAAAGCGCGCTGACGTGCTGGGGGATAGACCAGTGAACAGAAGTCTCGTTTTTGTTGGGATGGCAGCTATCATCCTCATCTCGGTGCTCTGTGTGCTGCTGGCCCGCAGTAATGCCGCGCTGGCCACGTCAGAGAGCGACAACCGGGTTTTGCGTAGCGACAACGCGCTACAGACGGCGGTGATAACTACTCAGGCCTTCAACTTCAACCGGTTTAACCAGATAGCAGAGAATACCAACCGCCTTAATTCGCTAATAGATGCCGGAACAGAGAAAACCATCATTGAATACCGGGAGATTTTACGACGTGAAAAAACCTGTGATTTGCCTGTTCCTGCTGATGTCGCTGGTGGGCTGCTCGAATACGCGCACCGTTTACGTGCCAATGCAATGCACCCCGATACCGGGGAGGCTGACACAGTCAGTGATAGCGCCGCTGCCGCCAGCTCAATAACGTACTGCCAGGCAGTGCTGTGGATTAACCCGCTACTGGCCACCATTGAGAAGGCAAACAATCAGCTTGCCGGAATACGTGAAATAGAAAATACCAGAGCCTCGCCATAGAAGAGAAAGTTATTCCCATGTGAAGGCTGTCGTTTCTGGGTTGAAAGTTATAGTTGCTTGGCTCCAGTTATTTCCAGCAAGAATTTTCTCTATGCAATGTGTGGCGTAAAGATCATCGGGCGGATAGAAAGGAGTGTATTCGCTTTCTATGGTCAACTTGACGTCATGTATTGAAGCGATTGCGGTACGTCCTTCATTGTCAATGTTGCGGAAACAGGAAATTCTCGCTTCGTAAAACTTGTCCGGCAAACCTTCTAACATGCACCCAGTAGCCCACTGCAGAAGCTGCTCGGTTGAATATTCCTGTGGTACCTCTTGGGTGGTTTTTTGATTGATGAGCCTGTTGAGTGTTTCGAGAAAATTAAACATTTCATCTCCTTATGGTTATATTTGGAAACATATCATTTAACGAACCCAACTCATAGAGCATTCCAGCAGGCATTCACTGAGTGTCTGTGATAATGTCAGGGTAAATCGAAGTGAGGTTACCAGTGAAATTCTATTTAATTCGACCATCCGGTGACAATCTGAAGGCCACGAAAGAAGCAATTCTTAGAGGGCTTGCGTTGGCTAAGGAAGAAAATAAAAAGCTGATTCTTGTGGTGAGCACATTTAGCCAAGCGAGGGACTCAAGTTGTTTACGAGGCGCAATTGGGGTCACTGCTTTTGCTGCACTTAATAAAAATCGACGCGTGATGATATGCTCGGTTGATGTTCACTTAATGACGACAAAATCTGCAGCTGAAATCGGATTGGGATTTCAGGGAGTCGTAGTGTTTCTATGGCCGCAAGAAAAGGCCATCAGAGCAATCACATCTAGCATTCCCAAGTTAAAAGCTGTTATTGCACTTGAATGGCAGCCTAAGTCTTTAGAGGACTGGCGACGTGACGTGAATGGCACACTTATTACTCTAGAGTAGCTGTTTGCATCAAATAAACAGAAATATCAGGAGCCTCGTATATGCGGGGCTTTTTTATTCTCGTCGCATGTGCACATCAAAGAAAGTCTTTCAGTAGTGAGCCAGGGTAATCCGCTAACTCCTGGCGGTTATACAGTGCGACAGACTCGCACTTGAAAGAACATAAAATTTAACGGCACTCACCTGAGGCTGATTGCCCGGAAGGGCAGATGTCCGAATTTGCTGGTGTAACGCCCCAGTAAGATCCAGCAGGGCCTGCGCATGCAGAAAGTAGAAGAACTGAAATTAATGCGAAATATTTCACGATACTGTTCCTTAGTTATGAATTAATGATGTTCAAACCGAAATGTAACGGTTTGATTGCGTTTATATCATCAGATGGGGTTGGATGAAAACCATCAGCGAAGAAGGTTCTCCTGGAGGAGGGCTCTGCCACGGGGCGGCGTGCTGCGCGAGATTTGGCGCATTTTTGATTTTTCACTCAACCATTCCAGCATTTGATGCTGATGACGGTAGCTCTATCCCCGAATACACAGGGCTGATCGCCTACTCAGAGTTACTTGAGCACGGTGTGTTGCAACTCGAATACTACAGGCATTACAGCAGGCATTCACTGAGTGCCTGCTGTAATGTTAAACATTAAAATTTGTATTTATTTCTTATCGTTACAATCAGGGATTATTCTCAAAAGAGTGTTATCTTTCTGGACGTAGTGATGAAATAACGCTGCACCTGCATGCGCTGCGATTAAAAAGTATCCGACGTTTGCCAGTGTTTCGTGAATATCTTTAATAAGTGATTTTGTTTCCCCGTCAGGAGTAACGAAAGGTGCAATGTTAATACTTAAGAAACTCCAGTCCTTCCCACCGTAAGCCATAATTGCAATACCTAATAATGGCAGAGCCAAAAAAGAAATGTACAGCAGGATATGCATTATTTTAGCCGCCATCATCTGCCAGGCTGGTGGGGGGGGAATGATGGCTGGGTCATGATACTTATGTTTAATAATTAATCGTATTATCATTAAAAACCAGACAAACACCCCAACATTATAATGTGTTTCTTTCATGAGAAGGTAGGTGTTGCTGCCTTTGGGAAACCAGCCACGAAGCTCCATAGCTGCATAGGTTATCGCTATTAATATCAGGGTTAGCCAGTGTAAGCGAATCTGAAGTTTTGAGAATTTGACCATTATTCTTGCCTCAAACGGTGTATTACATCGACCATAAATCATGAAGCTTAACAAATCCTTATTTTTGTTGAGAGATTAAGAGTTTGTTATTCCAGCGATCTCACTTGAATGCTTTGATAATAATTCTCATTTTTATTTCTTTCTGATAATCCTTGATGTTACGGGGCAAGAACCGCGCAGATTCTCGCTATTTATGAGAACTTTCAATCAACTACTGGTTCATTTTTACTTTCCGCCTATTACACAATTTGTATCCAACAAACAGGACTATGCCGATGCCAGCACGTGCTAAACGCCCATGCCGACACAAAGGGTGTGCGGCAATCACCAA
>NZ_JAOWDR010000049.1:0-54703 GCF_030334525.1 Citrobacter sp. Ce119 | reverse complement strand
AAATAACCAGACTGACATACGCCAGTCTGGCTGAACTTGCCCGGCAGAATCAGCTTAGAAGTTCCATTTCACACCGACCATCGCAGCGCTGTCGTTATAGCCTTTGTCGCCAGCCTGGACCCCGATGTTGCCCCACAGATTAAGACGCGGACTCACCTGTCCTTCCACACCCACTTTTACCTCGGCGATATTTTTCGCCCCATCCTGACGAACATTCACGCCGTCCATGGTCGTACTGAAATCACGTGAATTGTGCAGCCAGTTCAGTTCGGCAAACGGCTGGAATTCACGCTCTTTACCGTTATCCATCTGATGATGGCTCTTAATCCAGGTTTTCAGGCCCAGCCGGGTCTGTACATTGCCGCTACCGTTGCTGGTGATACGGGTGCCGTTGCTTTCCTGATGATCGTCCGCCTTCACGCCCATCCAGACCGCCTGCGCCTGAGGCTGGATGTACCATTCATTCAGCGTGCCCTGACTGCCGGAAAATTCGCCCATTTTCTGGGCATATCCCATTTCCAGCGAAGCGGTCACCCCTTTCGATTTATATGACTCGCCCTGCAGGTCATCGCCTTTAACATTGTTATCAAACCAGCTGTACTGAGCCCAGCTGTCCAGCCAGGCGCCGTTATGCGACGCGTCATTGGCATACCATGTGGCATACACGCCGGTGCTGTAGCCATTGACTGAACCCCGGGAACGATAACCCGTGCGTGATGACCGGGTGTTACTGTGGTCGTTCCCGTAGCCCGCCATCACGCCCAGGTGCCAGCGGTCAAGTCCGTTCTGGCTCCATTGCGCAATGTCGCCTCCCAGCTGCAATACATAACGGTTGCTCTGGGTTTTCAGCTGGCCGCTGCCGTCACGCCAGTTGTTGTGCCCGCCAACGTGGCGCATCCACATACTGGTGACTTTCTGCTCGCCGGTCAGGGCATCGGTATACTGCGTTTCGCCCAGGCGATCGTACAAACGGGTGACGAACATGTTGTTGGCTGCCGCCAGGTTAGCCGTGTAGCTGCCGCCTTCCGGGCGCAGATCTTTATCGGGATCCGGATCCGGATTTGGTTCGGGATCCGGATTGGTTTTGCCGCTGGTCAGATACCAGTTGCCGCTGTTCTCATCCTGACCGCGCCCAAGGCTGTAGTCATATGCCCCTGCCACAATACGGCCAGCCTGGGTGAACTCACCGTCCGATGCGCCATCAACATGAATAACTTCGATCCCATCAATCGTGGCGGCCCCTTTCCCACCGGCGTTGGTGACGCTGACGGAGGTGGTGCCACTGGTATCGCCTTTCACCACCAGCTTATCCGTAACGGAATTGTCATCCCCCAGCGCGGTGTTCAGGGAAAGATGCCCACCATTCCCCGTATAATTGCCATTGACCACCAGCTGGTTACCGGCCTGCTGACCATTCACACCGGTTGCGAGGGTACCGCTGTTAACCAGGTCGCCCCCCACCGTGAACAGGAGGTTGTCGCCGGTCCCGGTTCCCACCTGCAGCACACCGGCGTTATTCACATGACCTGCAACGCCCCCCGTGCCCGAGAGCATCCCCGCAGCCGCAATGTTGACTTCGCTACTGGCCAGCGTGACCGGAGATGTGCCGTCCCCCAGTACCAGGCCGCCCTGCTCAATCTCCGTTTTGCCCGTCCAGGCGGCGTTATTGCCGACGGTAATGGAGCCGGCTCCCAGCTTGGTCACATCGCCGCTACCATAAACCTCGTTATTAAGCTGCCAGTCGGTATTACTGTTCAGCACCAGTGAACCGCCGTTGCTCACCTCTGCGCTGCCCAGATTTTCTGCAGTAAACACGGTGAGCCGGGAATCCGCATCCACAGCAAATTGCCCCGTAAAGGCGCTGTTGTTGCCCACCAGCGCGACATCGCTTTCGCTGAGTTCAACCCGTCCGGCATCGCTGATGCTGTTGTAAAGCGCGCCTGCGGCCTTGCTCATCGTCAGCGTTCCCGCCGCCACAATATCGCCGGTGCCAAGGCCCAGCGTCGTGTTCATCAGCACGCGCGCGCCTTCTGCAATGGTCGTTTTTGCCGTCAGCGTGCTGTTTTCACCGGTGATGGTCAGCGTGTCGCCATTGATGTTTAACGCGCCGCTTCCGGTCAATATCCCGTCGGCTGTGCCACCCTGCTGCAGGGTCAGGCTACCGCCATTGATGTTCAGCAGTGAGTCAGCCGCCGCCGTCAGCTTACCGACAGTCTGGCTATAACCGTTCATGTCAAAACCGGTATCAGCGGCCAGACGCAGTTCGCTGGTCTGTCCCAGAACATTATCGTTTTTCATCAGCAGGTTGCCGCTGCGTACATCGGTGATACCAGTGTAATCGTTATCCATATTCGACAGCGATACCGTCTGCCCTCTGGCGCTGTCAAACGCCAGATCGCCAGTGCCGGTCACGCGGGCGCTGAGATCTGCGGCATTACCGGTATTCCCTTCGGCATTGAGGGTTAGGGCATTATTCCCTTGCGCAAGTAATTCGAGTTGGGTCAGACCATAATTGATGTAAAGTCCATCGCCATTTTCACCACTTGTCAGACGATAATCGTAAACACCATTTGCCACGGTCTCACCATTCTGAGTAATGTGAGATGTCTGGGCATTAGAAACCACATTACCATTCTGATCGACCAGGCTAAGATTCCCAGCACTACCTGTAACCGTGCCGTAGCTATCAGCCAATTTAACCAGGACGTCACCTTCATCCTGCTGGAGCAAAGGTAAAGTTGTGTCAGGATGCTGCGGCGTGTTCTCAAAATCGCCACCAGTACTAATTTGAATTTGCCCGCTACCGGTTAAATTCAGATCGTTTTCCGTCTGAATGAAACGATCGCTAAGCGTATCGCCAGGAGAAACAGCACCAAAAATTAATGTCCCGCCATTAAAGGCCAGACCACCAATGTTTTGTGTTCCAGTTCCAACCGATGTAGCGTTGCCAGTACCCACGGTAAGCGTGGCATTCGTTAACGCAGACGTATTGTCTGCCTCTAATGCGAACAGATTATTATTGAGAATCACATTCCCTGCGAATTCAGAACCCGTGGTATTGCTAAAGTTAAACGCATTACCATTATTATCAGCAACAAGATATCCGGCTCCGGTTAACTTATTATCAAAGCTGAACCCATTGTTTGTTGTCGCGAGCAAGCGTCCGCCACTGCTGATATTTACATCACCGGTACCGAAATTATTCTGCGTAGAGGACACCGCGGTATCCGTTGAAGCAGTGCCCGCTACGTTCCAGTTACCCGCATAGTTTTGGTTAGTACCGGTTATCTGGGCATTACCAGATACGGTTGAATTACCGCTACCTGATAATATGTTATTGAATGCACTGCCATCAGCATAAGCAATATCCAGTCCAGTATTAGTGTTTGGAGCCGTATTAACAGATACCACACCACTTCCCAGTGCTTTACTATCCGCAATGGAAAGTAAACCACCGCTAATTACCGTCCCACCAGTGTAATTTGACACAGCAGCCAGAGTAGTATGTCCTGATTGTTGCTCCACCGCGCCATCGCCATTAATCGCAATATTGAATAAATAGCCTTCAGTACCAGGTTGAGCCTGATTGATGTTATTGAAAATAACCGTATTCTGGCCATCGCCACTCATTGCTATGCTCTTGGCAGCAATAGAGGTAGGGGCACCATACTTAGCATCACCAATATAAAGCTGGGTAGCGCCGCCGGATACACTGTTTAATGTGATATCATTCTCAGCAGTCACTTTTGAAGCGTGCCCCAGGATCACTTTTGTCACGTTGTCAGCGACTGCTGACGATATATTGAAATCACCATTCGTCGTTATGCCCGTTCCTGTTGCATTCAATATCTGAAGACCCGTACCCCCTACGTTTTTACCAACAACATTTATATCTCCACCAACATTTACCACCGTTGAATAAATGCCTGCAGCAGTACTAACAGCATCAATGTTATTGATTTCAACGTTATTACTGAAAGTAAGATCGCCACCAACGTTGATACCATTCGAAGTTGAATTGTTAGTCGCTAAAAAACTACCGTTCGTAGTATCAAGAGACAGATCGCCGCCCACGTTAAGCTGGGAATTGCCCACCATCATGAACGTGCCGCCACTGGTGTTTTTTACGGTCATGTCACCCGTAACATTAATTTCGGCACCCTGCTCTGAAGAACTGGGATTTGCCAGCCATATGCTATTATGATCTGCAGTAAGACTAATGCTTTCTGCAGTTAACCTAGCCATTGCATTCGCTGAACCAAACATCCAGATGGTCGCATCTGTCGCGCCAGTATTCGTTTTAATATCACCAGCAGAGATAACACCGGCAGTCCCCCCGGATTGCTCCGATGTCAACCCTCCTAATTGGGAACCACCAATTTGCAGCATACTATTATTTCCCATTAATAGTGCACCGCTATTTTCCGCTGTTAAACTGCCGCCATTGATCCATATAGATGTATTTTCATTGGCAGGTGGCGCCATATTTATTGTTGGATTGCCACCTGTAATAATAACATCCGCACCGTTATTTACCTGCACAGTAGAGGTTGTGTTCCATTGCAAACCATCATTTATACTATCTGATGAATTGAATTCAGTATATCCATTGATTTCTAACGCATTAACGTTCCCTGATAGTATTAATGTAACAACCGTGCTAACAGCTTTAAGATTAAACAGCATACTGGTGGATTTCGGGGAGAACTGGGTAGTGCTTTTACTTTTCGTTTTACCTTTACCAAACTCCGAAACCACAACCCATAAATTTTGAGCCGAATTCCATATAACACGATAAATCTTGTTCATAATCACCTTCCGAATAAGACCACGAAGCCTTTATGTTTTGGCTAATTATCATGGCGGTACAGCAATGAATATAACGACACTCAACAGATAGCCTCTCTTTTCTGGTCTTTTCCGCAGAAACATTGAGCACCTGTACGGGACGGATACTATTCCCGGCTCACAAAAACATCCATTTATATCGATAGTTTGACGTATTATAGATACTTTATCTTACTTATATGACAAAAACAGTCATTAACACCAATTCAGTTTAATGCTAAGACAAGGCGGTGTTAATGATTTGTATAGATAAATTCCACATAGCTGTTACCACGCTAACTCCACAGCATAAATTTACGAACAAAAAAGTGCAGTTCGTTAGAATTACGTAAATTATATTTTCGCGCAATAGCGATTGTTATCGCCTGGAAAAACTTAACGTCAATTCTTGCTAATTTAGCAGCTTCGCTGACGCTATTTGCAGCCAGTAATAAATGAATAACATATATCTCTCGTCGGGTTAATGTCTTAAGTTGTCTGATGCTTAGTATTTTATCGATTACCTTACGGGAGTGATTTTTTTGTCCCCTGAAGATACATAAACGCCACTTGTAGAAATCATCTGTCATTTCCAAATCTACTAGTGTTCCAAGTAACCGGGAGAGCCATAATCCCCGTGAGATAGTAATTATTCTAGTATCTGTACAGACTGATTCAATTGCACGATAAAGCGCATCCAGTGTAGGAAATGAATCTACATCGCAGAAACACAATATTTTCTCTGTAAAACTCGCTTGCATCAAAGCGTCTATAGAACAACGAAGGTAAGTATCCTGAGTAAAAACAATATATTTTTGTTGCAGCAAACCAATAACTCCTGTCGTTTTCTAATTCCTGAATTTCCGTTCAGGAATCGATACTGTAGATGAGAAATCTTGTAATGTATTTACTTTTAAAATGACACCTTCATTATAATCGGCATGCACAATGTCAGTTATTTATACTAATAAAAAATTAATTTATAGATGTTTTGGCCATAAAGATATCTGGCAGCACAGTCTGTAAAATATAAAATACAAAAAATCCACCATCGTTTCAGTAGATCATACTGTGTTGTTAAGATCAGATCCTGACCGAACTATTGGGAAAATAGTAAATATTGCTTCAAAGGAAGAGATATTTGCTATATCGAAGACAGGAATGAAAAATAGATAACGGGAGGGTTGATAAGAAAGTTCACTGGGTCTACGAGGATACTGATATCGGGTTAAGCCGATAATGAAACTGCCAGCAATCTATACTTAAGCTGCAAACATGAGCACATAAGCCGGGCAATTAAGAATATGTTTCAAGAAGTTGATATACAACGAACGTCTGAGTATAAACCTCTATTAATCAGCTCGTTGTATTGGATATCCAGCAACAAACAATTATGATTAGACTATTTCTAACCAGTGTGGTTAAGCTTGTTGAAGGCCATTCAAATCGTTAAGCATCCGCTTGAGACATTTGATTTTATTCTTATCGCGAACTGACTGTGAAAGCTTACTGAGTTGAAAAAACGTTTTGTCACCAAACCCGTCAATGACTTTGAAGCGATACTCCTGACGCTCGCTGTCCCAGGCGTAAACAATGTTTTTACAATGCAGAGAGTTAATAATGACTCTGGTGCTGACAAACCATGCTAAAAAAGCATTCAGCTTCTGTAATTTACTGTCATCGAGTTCTTTTTTCACGGCGAGCTGATAAAGAGTTTGCGCAATATTGCCATGTTCATCGCACTCCTTCACAGTGATCTGCCCTACTCCTTTGTTTGTTTCAACAAGACCTTCGATCTTTTGCATATAAAGCGAGTCAGTTTGATGGTTAGGCTTGCACTCTTTGAGATCGCGGAAGACTTCACGTAATTTGCTTTTATAGTTAGCTATATCTGAAATAACGATTTTGATCAGCAGCTTGCTATCCTGAGGATGCTGAAAGACGTATCGGTCGTTACCTCTTGCCAGCAAGTCTTCATCTGTCAATACAAGCTCTTGTTTCATAATAGTTTTTGACTCTTACCCTAAGGAAAATGAATTCGCCTCAACTAACCTGCGTCAGTGAGTTCTGCCAGTTAAAACTATTATGTATCCATGTATTTCAATGGTAGTTAAACGAGATGTGTATTCACCCAGTTCATTTTTCTAATTGCCGCTATCACATCTTCATTACGCCGAATCCATTTGCTATCTGATGGTACTGCACACGAACTGAAGTAAATGAATCTTCTGGCAACCAGGGAGACGGGTAAATCTGTTTTGAACTCCCCGTCAAATAATATAGATAAAAAAAAGCGCGTCTGTCGACGCGCTCTTTACTTTTAGCTTGCTGCCAGTTATTTCAGGTATTCACCGCTGCGCAGCGCTTCAATACGTTTATCCAACGGAGGGTGAGTCATAAACAGCTCACTCAGTGATTTGGATTTACCGTTGATGCAGAACGCCATCATGCTGGTCGCTTCCTGCGGCTCATAGCTGGTTTTCAGACGCTGCAGCGCGGCGATCATTTTCTCACGCCCCACCAGTTTTGCTGAACCGGCATCCGCATGGAATTCACGGTGACGTGAGAACCACATGGTAATAATGCTCGCCAGAATACCAAATACCAGCTCCAGCACCGTCGCCACTGCAAAGTAAATCAACGGGTTGCCGTTACTGCTCTCACCTTCATCGCGGTTTCCGCCCATAAAGCCAGCGGCAATTTGCGCCAGAATACGTGAGATAAAGATAACGAAGGTGTTCACCACCCCTTGAATGAGCGTCATGGTAACCATATCGCCATTGGCAATGTGGCTGATCTCGTGCGCGATGACGGCTTCGGCTTCATCCGGGCTCATGTTTTGCAACAGGCCAGTACTCACAGCCACCAGCGAAGCATCCCGGCGCGCACCGGTAGCAAACGCGTTAATATCTGGCGCATGGTAGATTGCGACCTGTGGCATGGCGATCCCGGCCTGACGAGCCTGATTCGCTACCGTATTCATCAGCCAGCGTTCCCTTTCATTGCGGGGCTGTTCGATTACTTCCCCACCAACGGACTTTAACGCCATCCACTTGGACATCAGCAGCGAAATGAAGGAACCACCAAAACCAAACAGCAGTGCCATGATCAACAAGCCTTGAACGCTGCTTGACTGAATCCCTGTCAGGCTCAATACCAGCCCGAAAACGACCATCACAGCCAGGTTCGTCAGCAGGAAGAGCGCGATTCGCATCATAATTTTCTTTTAACCTCAATTTAACAAAACGCACTATGCGATTACCCATATCGTATGGGTCTTATGGCTATTTTCAAGCATCCATAGGTGCTAAGTCACCAGAAAGACACAACTTTACATTTTATCGTATCAGACTGACGTCTTCATGCGTTTGTTAAAAAAACAGGCACAATTTCTTGTGCCTGTTTAAGGTTATTTACCGGTTGCGGGCTGTTCCGCTGGCTTTTCTTTTTCAAGATGCGCCAGGTCGAGCGCAATTTTTACCGTTTCATCCAGGTACGGATCGGGTTCCTGGTAATCCTTCGGCAGATCGTCCAGTTTCTTCAGCAGCGGTTTGCCTTCGCGCTTAAACCGATCGTTGATACGCGCCAGACGCATTGCGTCATCTTCGTTATTCTCTTTCTCACGCTGAGCGTAATTGAGAGATGCGATGTTGCGTTTATCCTTCAGCGCATTGAAACGCGCAATGTCCTTCATGATGTACTGGAACTCAGGATCGTTGGCAATACGCGCATTGTGCTCTTTCAGCAATTCAGGCCCAAACGGCGTCAGGTTATCTGATTTGGTGTAGGTCGCAGCATCAATGCTATCCCACGGCAGCGCGTTGTCTTCAAACTTCTCACCGGTTTCAGTTTCTTCATTGCCTGTCGGCATGATGATGTCCGGCGTAACGCCTTTACGCTGCGTACTGCCACCGTTTACACGGTAGAATTTCTGGATCGTATACTGAACAGAACCGAGCGCCGGCCATTCCGGACGCAGCATCTGATCGTAAATACGGTTCAGGGAGCGATACTGCTGTACGGTGCCTTTCCCGAAGGTTGGTTCACCAACGATTAGCGCACGACCATAATCCTGCATTGCCGCGGCAAAAATCTCTGATGCCGAAGCACTGAAGCGATCGACTAACACCACCAGCGGGCCTTTGTAGTACACAACGCCGTCGGTATCGCTGTCCTCACGCACTTTACCGTTATTGTCACGAACCTGAACCACCGGGCCAGAAGGAATGAACAGACCGGAAAGTGAAACGGCTTCGGTTAGCGCGCCACCGCCGTTGGTGCGCAGATCGATAATGATGCTGCTGACGTTCTGTTTTTCCAGCTTCTGCAACTGAACTTTGACATCATCCGTCAGGCCAACATAGAAGCCAGGGATATCCAGTACGCCAACTTTTTCTTTGCCAACGGTTTTCACGGACATTTTCACGGCGCGGTCTTCGAGGCGAATACGTTCACGCGTTAACGTTACGGTGCGCGTCTTGGTACCTTTACCAGCGGGCAGGATTTCAAGGCGAACTTTGCTGCCCTTAGGTCCTTTGATCAGCGCCACGACGTCATCAAGACGCCAGCCAATCACGTCAACCATACCTTTTCCGGTCTGGCCCACGCCGACAATACGGTCGCCAACGCTTATCGCTTTGCTCTTGGCTGCCGGGCCACCCGCTACCATGGAGTTAATGACGGTATAGTCATCATCCATTTGCAAAACCGCGCCAATACCTTCCAGAGACAGGCTCATTTCAGTATTGAACTGTTCGGTATTGCGTGGAGACAGATAGTTAGTATGCGGGTCGATTTCACGGGCGAAAGCCGTCATCGCCAGAGAGAACACATCTTCGCTATTGGTCTGCGCCAGACGGCGAATCGCAAACTTGTAGCGACGCGTCAGCGTTTCACGAATTTCCGCATCGGTTTTACCGGTCAGCTTCAGGCTGAGTTCGTCAAATTTAACCTTGCCGTCCCACAGCGCGTTAAGCTCTGCTTCGCTTTTCGGCCATGGGGCTTTGCTCCGGTCGAGGTTAAAGGTGTCGGTACCGGTGAAATCCATTGGACGAGCCAGTACGCTTAATGCGTACTGATAACGCTCAAATCGACGTTTTTGCGCCAGATTATAGAGATCGTAAAAGACATCCAGTTTACCGGTACGCAGTTCATCGCCGAGGACCGTTTTCTTTTTTGCATACTGTTCGATATCGCTCGCCAGCAGCACGTTGTGGCTGTAGTCGAGCAGATTCAAATAGCGGTCAAAAATTTTTGCCGAAAACGCCTGATCCAGGTCGAACTGGCGATAGTGTGAACGCGTAAAACGCGATGTCACACGTTCGCTTACCGTCGCATGCTGGGTTTCTTCCTTTAATACGGGGATTTGATCGGCACGCGTGATATCTTCTACAGCAAGTGCCTGGCCTGCTAATGCAAGCAGACCAGCTAACGCAGTAAGCCTAAAAAAAGTGTTCATGCCAGGCCTGGCCTCCGTTTCAGAACACCAGGTGTTCTGCGCGTACAATCAAAGACATACCCGAATTCAGCTGTACACGGACGCCATCTTTGGTGATTTCTAATACGGTGGCATCCATCGCATTATTACCTGCTTTCACCTTCAGAGATTGCCCTACCGTCAGTACTGAAATATCAGATACCGGGGTATGCTGTTCTTCACGAGGAGCACGCGGTGCTTTTGCTGCTGGTTTTTCAGCGCGAGGTTTACGCTCAGCGCCTTCTTTACGACGCGGAGCAGGACGCGGCTTACGCTCACGACGCGGTGCGTCTTCTTTTTCACCGGCAGCAGCGGCCGCTTCGCGTTTTTTCGCCTGTTGCTCTGCACGTTGCGCCTGAACGCGGGCTTTAGCTTCTTCGAGCTGTTTGCGGGCATGTTCAACGTGCTGCTCATCCAGCTCACCACAAGGGTTGCCGTCAAGATCGACACGCGTTGCGCCCAATTTTACGCCATACAGATAGCGCCAGCTTGAAGTATAGAGACGTAAGGCAGAGCGGAGCTGCGTCTTGCTGAGGTTCATTTCGCCCTCAACACGCTCTACCAGATCCTGAAAAATGCCAATTTTCAGTGGGCGCGCTTCGCCTTCCGCACTAAAACACTGCGGGAAGCGTTCGGCCAGAAACGCAATGACTTCTTTACTGCTATTCAACTTAGGTTGATTTTCCATGAAATTTCCTGATTACAACGGACGTAGCCAACAAGCGCAGGCATGAACAGGCGACATTATAATGACGTCATCAGTAATTGCTACGTTATCCGTTGATTATCCTGCGACGCGCGCAAAGAATTTTTTGTAATCCGTCGTTGCAAGCACGGTTTCAAGCGCTGCCACCAGCGTTCGCAGCCCCTGTTCATCCTCTTCACTGAAGCGGCCAAACGCCGTGCTATCGATATCAAGCACGCCGATCATCTGATTTTCGACGGTGATTGGCAGAACGATTTCTGCATTGCTGGCGGCATCGCATGCGATGTGCCCGTCAAAAGCATGAACGTCCTCAATGCGCTGCACCTGGTTCTGCGCTACTGCGGTACCACACACCCCGCGCCCTACCGGGATCCGCACACAGGCGATTTTTCCCTGGAAGGGTCCAAGCACCAGCGTATCGTTTTCGAGTAGATAAAAACCGGCCCAGTTTACTTCTGCAAGACGCTCGTACAACAACGCGCTGGTATTCGCCAGCGTTGCCAGAAAACTGGTTTCACCTGCCATTAATGCCTGAAAATCACGGTTTAGATCCGTGTATAGCTCTATTTTGTTCATTATTTAATCACTTGGTTGTCTTACCTAAAACTGCAGCCTACTAAAATAAACATTAAATGCGTTAATGCTCAAGATCATTCCCGTCATGAGTTAAGATAACATTACTTCAACAATTTGATTCGCGATACATGGCCTTAACGACACCACGCATCACGCCGACTAAAAAAATAGCCATCAGGTCCATTGGTGATGCAATTCCTCGTGCGCATTACCATCGCTGCCCTGAATGTGACCTGATCTTTAGCTTGCCTAAAATGCGTTCGCACCAAAGTGCATTTTGCCCACGCTGTCAGGCAAAAATTCGTGACGGACGCGACTGGTCATTAACACGGCTGGCGGCAATGGCTTTCACCATGCTGCTGCTGATGCCCTTTGCCTGGGGAGAACCACTCCTGCACATCTATTTATTAGGTGTGCGCATTGACGCCAATGTGCTGCAAGGTATCTGGCAAATGACCCGACAAGGTGACCCACTCACCGCATCTTTCGTACTGTTTTGCGTTGCCGGGGCACCAATCATTCTGGTTACCTCAATCGCTTATCTATGGTTCGGCAATATTCTTGGCATGAACCTGCGCCCGGTGCTGCTGATGCTGGAAAGACTCAAAGAATGGGTGATGCTTGATATCTATCTGGTTGGTATTGGCGTCGCATCAATCAAAGTTCAGGACTATGCTTTTTTGCAACCTGGTGTGGGGCTGTTTGCTTTTATTGCGCTGGTGATCCTGAGCATTTTGACGCTGTCGCATCTTAACGTTGAGCAGCTTTGGGACCGTTTCTACCCGCAAAGACCGGCTCGTCGGCCCGATGAAAAGCTCCGCGTCTGCCTCGGCTGCCATTTTACAGGTTATCCGGACGCCCGCGGTCGCTGCCCTCGCTGCCATATCCCATTGCGCTGGCGCAGAAATCAAAGTATCCAAAAGTGTTGGGCTGCTCTGCTGGCCTCAGTAGTCCTGCTTTTGCCTGCTAATCTGCTGCCCATCTCGGTAATTTATGTCAACGGCGGCCGACAGGAAGATACGATCCTGTCAGGCATAATGTCACTGGCGAACAGCAACATCGCCGTGGCGGCGATCGTTTTTATCGCCAGTATTCTGGTGCCATTCACCAAAGTGATTGTGATGTTTACGTTGCTCATCAGCATCCATTTTAAATGTGAGCAAGGATTGCGTACCCGCATCAAACTGCTGCGTATAGTGACCTGGATTGGTCGCTGGTCGATGCTGGATCTGTTTGTTATCGCTTTAACCATGTCGCTGATTAATCGCGATCAGATACTTGCTTTTACTATGGGACCGGCTGCGTTTTATTTCGGCGCAGCGGTAATATTGACTATTCTTGCTGTGGAATGGCTGGACAGCCGCTTACTTTGGGATGCACATGAGTCAGGAAACGCCCGCTTCGCAGACTGAAGCGCAGATTAAAACTAAACGCCGTATTTCTCCGTTCTGGCTGCTGCCGTTCATCGCGCTGATGATTGCAGGATGGCTTATCTGGGGAAGCTATGAAGATCGCGGTAATACCGTAACCATTGACTTTATGTCTGCGGACGGCATTGTTCCGGGCCGTACTCCCGTTCGTTATCAGGGCGTTGAAGTGGGCACGGTGCAGGATATCAACCTCAGCAAAGATCTGCGCAAAATTGAAGTCCGCGTCAGCATCAAATCGACCATGAAAGATGCTCTGCGCAAAGATACCCAGTTCTGGCTGGTCACGCCAAAAGCGTCACTGGCCGGGGTTTCTGGTCTGGATGCGTTGGTTGGCGGCAACTATATCGGCATGATGCCCGGAACCGGCGAGCCGGAAGATCATTTCGTCGCCCTCGATACGCAACCTAAATATCGCCTGGATAATGGCGATTTGATGCTGCATCTGCGGGCCCCTGACCTCGGATCGCTCAATAGCGGTTCGCTGGTTTATTTCCGTAAGATTCCGGTGGGTCGGGTGTATGACTACACCATCAACCCAAATCATCAGGGCGTAACCATCGACGTGCTGATCGAACGTCGCTTTACTAATCTGGTGAAAAAAGGCAGCCGTTTCTGGAACGTGTCCGGCGTAAATGCCGATGTCAGCCTCAGCGGAGCGAAGATCAAGCTCGAGAGTCTGGCGGCGCTGGTCAATGGAGCCATTGCTTTTGATTCGCCTGAAGACTCAAAACCCGCGGTGGCCGATGACACGTTTGGTTTATATCAGGATCTCGCGCATAGCCAGCGCGGGGTGATCGTCAAACTTGATTTACCCAGCGGCGACGGACTCAAGGCTGGTTCAACGTCGCTGATGTATCAAGGATTAGAAGTCGGTCAACTGACCAAACTGGATTTAAATCCAGGCGGTAAAGTCACCGGCGAAATGACGGTTGATCCCAGTGTCGTAACGCTGCTGCGTGACAACACGCGGATTGAATTACACAGCCCTAAATTGTCGTTAAGCGATGCAAATATCAGTTCGCTACTGACGGGGAAAACTTTCGAGCTGGTACCCGGCGAGGGAGAGCCGCGTAGCCAGTTTGCCGTGATCCCCGCTGAGAAGTCTTTATTGCACGATCCGGGCGTCATGACGTTTACGCTGACCGCGCCGGAGAGTTACGGTATTGATGCTGGCCAGCCGCTGATTCTCCACGGCGTACAGGTCGGTCAGGTGATTGAGCGCACGCTTTCCAGCAAAGGCGTCTCATTTACCGTTGCCGTTGAACCACAGCATCGTGCCCTGGTGCAAGGTGACAGTAAGTTCGTGGTCAACAGCCGTGTGGATGTCAAAGTAGGGCTTGATGGCGTTGAATTCCTTGGCGCCAGCGCCAGTGAGTGGCTCAGCGGCGGCATTCGCATTTTACCCGGTACCAAAGGTGAAATGAAAAAAAGCTACCCGCTGTATGCTAACCTGGAAAAAGCGATTGAAAACAGCCTGAGCGATCTGCCGACCACCACGGTCAGCCTGAGCGCCGAAACGTTACCTGATGTGCAGGCTGGTTCGGTGGTGCTCTATCGCAAATTCGAAGTCGGTGAAGTGATCAGCGTTCGTCCACGCGCCGATGCATTTGATATCGATCTGCATATCAAACCGGAATATCGCAATCTGTTGACCAGCAACAGCGTATTCTGGGCCGAAGGCGGGGCAAAGGTTCAGCTTAACGGCAGCGGTTTGACCGTACAGGCATCTCCCCTTTCGCGGGCGCTTAAGGGCGCGATTAGCTTCGATAACCTGAGCGGCGCCAGCGCCAGCCAACGCAAAGGCGACAAGCGTATTCTGTATGCTTCCGAAACCGCCGCGCGCGCAGTGGGCGGCCAGATTACCCTGCACGCGTTCGACGCTGGTAAACTCGCTGCCGGCATGCCAATTCGCTACCTGGGAATCGATATCGGCCAGATCCAGACGCTTGAGCTGATCACCGCCCGTAACGAAGTTCAGGCAAAAGCGGTTCTGTATCCGGAATACGTGCAAAACTTTGCCCGAAGCGGTACCCGTTTCTCCGTGATCACACCGCAAATTTCGGCGGCAGGCGTAGAGCATCTGGATACGATCTTACAGCCGTATATTAACGTTGAACCAGGACGCGGTAACCCGCGCCGTGATTTTGAGCTGCAGGAAGCCACTATCACCGACTCTCGTTACCTCGATGGTTTGAGCATTGTGGTGGAAGCGCCGGAAGCAGGTTCGCTGAATATCGGTACGCCAGTCCTGTTCAGAGGCATTGAAGTGGGTACCGTCACCGGGTTGACGCTGGGCTCGCTTTCTGACCGCGTGATGGTTGCCATGCGCATTAGCCAGCGCTATCAGCATCTGGTGCGCAACAACTCCGTGTTCTGGCTGGCATCCGGATACAATCTCGACTTTGGTTTGACTGGCGGCGTTGTGAAGACCGGTACCTTCAATCAGTTCATCCGCGGTGGTATCGCCTTCGCTACGCCGCCGGGTACGCCACTGGCCCCGAAAGCGCAGGCCGGTAAACACTTCCTGCTACTCGAAAGCGAACCAAAAGAGTGGCGTGAATGGGGCACCGCCCTGCCACGTTAATGTATCCACTGCTCCGGCGCGAGTACGTACGCCGGAGCAGTTATGCTACACTGCGCACCTGTTTTTTTGCCGGTGGTACCAAGTGGCTTATTTTCCCGACGCCTTTCTGACGCAAATGCGTGAAGCAATGCCTTCCACGCTCTCATTCGATGATTTTCTCGCTGCCTGCCAGCGCCCGCTGCGCCGCAGTATCCGCGTCAATACGCTGAAAATCTCCGTTGTTGACTTCCTCACTCTGACTGCGCCTTACAACTGGTCACTCACTCCAATTCCCTGGTGTGCAGAAGGCTTCTGGATCGAACGCGATGATGAGGAGTCAGTGCCTCTTGGCAGCACCGCGGAACATTTGAGCGGTCTGTTTTATATTCAGGAAGCCAGCTCGATGCTGCCGGTCGCCGCGCTGTTTGCCGAAGGCAATACCCCGGAACGCGTAATGGATGTTGCGGCTGCCCCCGGCTCCAAAACCACACAAATTGCTGCGAAAATGAATAATCAGGGCACGATTCTGGCGAATGAGTTTTCCGCCAGTCGTGTCAAAGTCTTGCACGCCAACATCAGCCGTTGCGGGATAGCCAATGTCGCGCTCACCCATTTTGACGGACGGGTATTTGGCGCAGCATTACCAGAAGCCTTCGATGCCATTTTGCTGGACGCCCCATGTTCCGGTGAAGGCGTGGTGCGTAAAGACCCCGATGCGCTAAAAAACTGGTCGCCAGAAAGTAATCTGCAAATCGCCGAGACCCAGCGCGAACTGCTCGACAGCGCCTTTCATGCCCTGCGTCCCGGTGGCACGATGGTTTACTCGACCTGCACGCTGAATCGTGACGAAAATGAAAACATCATGCAATGGTTGATTGAGTCCTACCCGGATGCCGTCGAGTTTTTACCGTTGGGCGATTTATTCCCGGAGGCCGAACGCGCCCTGACGCCGGAAGGATTCCTGCATGTATTCCCGCAGATCTACGATTGTGAAGGTTTCTTCGTTGCGCGTTTGCGCAAAACGGCCTCCATTCCTGCGTTACCCGCGCCGAAATACAAAGTCGGTAACTTCCCGTTCACTCCGCTAAAAGGACGTGAATCTGCCCTTATCACTGAGGCTGCTAACGCCTGTGGATTGCAGTGGGAAGATAGTCTGCGCCTGTGGCAGCGTGATAAAGAAATTTGGCTGTTTCCAACCGAGATTGAACCCCTGATTGGCAAAGTTCGTTTTTCCCGACTCGGTGTCAAACTGGCTGAAACGCACAATAAAGGATACCGCTGGCAGCATGAGGCCGTAATTGCTCTTGCCAACCCAAATCACAGCCATGCGTTTGAACTGACCCTTGCCGAAGCCGAAGAGTGGTACCGTGGCCGGGATATCTACCCACAAACCGCGCCGACCACCGATGATGTACTGGTTACGTTCCAGCATCAGCCGCTCGGCCTGGCAAAGCGTATTGGTTCGCGATTAAAGAATAGCTATCCACGCGATCTTGTCCGGGATGGCAAACTCTTTACAGGATAACGCACGTTTTTACTGGCGCTTTTGCTAACGTTGGCTACGCTGAAAAATGGACGCCCTAACTGGTCGTACCACAACCAGCAAATAAACGGAGAGCACGATGATGAAAACCAGTGTGCGCATTGGCGCTTTTGAAATCGACGACGCCGAATTACATGGCGAATCGCCAGGGGATCGAACGTTAACCATTCCGTGTAAATCCGATCCGGATTTATGTATGCAACTGGACGCCTGGGATGCCGACACCAGCGTCCCGGCCCTTCTTAACGGAGAACATTCGGTTCTATTTCGCGAGCACTACGATCGTAAGTCAGATGCCTGGATCATGCGCCTTGCCTGATTCAAAAAGAACCCGTCGCCAGACGGGTTATTTCCTGGTTAATTTCCCTCATCTATCAACATCTTCTACACTACAGGTATGGCTTTACCCTTTGAGGATGGAATGTTCACGCTGGTTCTTTTTGTGTGCTACCTGGGCGGCGGTTGTGAAGATATCGTTGTTGATGTCTACAAAACCGAGCAGCAGTGCCTGATATCGATGGACGATCAGCGTATTCGTAACGGCGGATGTTTACCCGCGGATGACTATATCGACAGCTTCTGGCGTCCGGCCCAGGAGTACAGCGATTTTTGATTATTGCAGTTGCACCAGCGTTAACTCGCCTCCAAATACCGCTCCGGTATCAATATAGTGCAGATTCTCGTGATCCAACCGTTGGCGCAATGGCGTGTGACCAAACCAAAAGTGATCCGCGCCGCGAATGCCGTTGCCTTTATTCATTAGCCTTGAGCGATCCCACAGCACCCGCTGTAAATCGATATCTTTTTGCCACTGATAATCATCATCAGGGTAATCTGCGTGGGCAATGACATGAATGCCATTGCTGCAACGCAGCTCCAGAATCCAGGGTAATTGCTGACATTCTTCAAGAGCGAATTTTGCCGCTGGCTGCTCCGCCTGTGCAAACCACGAACCGCCATTCATATACCACAGCGATTGCTCCCCTGTTGCCAGCGCATCCAACCCCATTTGTTCATGATTCCCTCTGACCGCGACAATCCAGCTTTTACGCAGTAATTTCAGGCAGCGCAAACTGTCAGGCCCGCGATCGATAACATCTCCCACTGAAACCAGCAGGTCCTGCCACGGATCAAAATGACAGTGGCGCAATTTAGCCATCAATAATGAGAAGCAACCGTGGATGTCCCCGACCACCCAGACGTGACGCCAGCGCGTCGCTTCCACTCTCTGATAGGCATTGTCAGGCAGTCCCATTTGACCTCCTGTACACAAATATTGCCCTGTTCTTAATTAAACCTTAGCAGTAAAAAACAGAATGACCGAACCAGACGTCGTGGCCCTACGCTATCCGCGCGTCAACGAGGTACAATCGCAACAGCTTCCAGTTCTTCTTCCAGTTCAGCGACTAAAAATTGCAGGTCATAATCAGGTGCATTACGTGCACAGGCTCTTTCTTCTCTTTTCTGTTTACTACACAACTCCTGATAAAAATCATTAACCGCAGGGATATTCCCGGTAATTTTTATTACATCATGTTCATGATAAAATAGTAACGGTGGCCCACCTTGGGTGTTAAATGCAACAGCCTTAAGCGGCGTGAGCTCCATCGCCTCAACAAAGCCTTTGTCACAACTCAATATTCCAGGAAAAAAATACCGCTCATCCTTTCCTGTATTGAATGTGAGCGCCTGTTCTAAATACCTACAGTGAGTCAAGTCCCAGGCCATACCCCGTAATGCCGGCCACAGATTTTTCGATTTTTTATGTACTTTGTTAAAAAACCTAAAGTCAGTCCCTCGCTTAAAAAACTCACTCGCCAGGATCAATTCTCTTGTCGCCAAAAAGCAAGCTTTGGTGTGAGCAAAACTTAAGAGATCGATTAGTTTATTCTTAAGCGATCTGGCAGGCGATTTTATTTGTATGATACTCATCATAAGAACATAAGCGTATACGCTATCGTGCCTGTCTGTTAACGCACGCCTGAACTCAGAGTTTCTGTTTTTGGTGAGCATTGAGCTAAAATGTCTGTCTGTATTGAGAAAAAGCTCACCTTGAGATATCTTTGAGGTCAATATTCCACTGCTTCCAGACTTAACGAGATCAACATCTTTTATAAATTCGTATCCCATCAACTTGTCAAATATTTTATGGTGATTATCTTTTTCATCCAGATTTTTAAGATTCTCCAGTTCATATAATACTGAGTCTACTTGCGTATTCTTATGTGAAATAAATTTAAATATTTCTTCAATATCATCATCCAGACCAGAAACTTTGCCATTAATATATGGTCTGAGATAGCTTAATGCCTGACTATCAAGGGATATGGAGTAGTCTATTTTAAATGTAGAGTGCCCTTTCTCACTGAACATTTCCTCTATGGTTTGGGGATCCATCACGAAAACATTTTCATCATTGAATAAAGAGCGGATAGACGCCCCATGCTCGAATTTCTTGTTAGTTTGAAAACCCGGATATGGCCCTTTAGGCGATGAAAAGACAAATTTATACTCAGGAATTAATGGATAGAAACTGGTATATAGTTTTAATGATGCAGAGAGATCATCAGCATTACCAATCTCCATCACAAGCCTTTCTTTTAATTTTTCCATTTCTTATGTCTCTTTATCGAGAAACTAAGTCCATGTATCAGGGACCAGAACTTCATCAATTGATGGATAATCATACCGCTATTGAGAGAGGCGTGTCCAAGCCTCTGAGGAACAGGCATCAACTGAAATGCCGGCACATCAGCCGGATCTCAGGAAAAACGGGCATCACGATCTGATTTTTTTCTGTGCAAATGAAGTGTGAATGTTAAAAACAGTATGGTATAACGAAGAAATCCCGAAAAGTGATATGCGGAAAAATTTCGGAAACTTTCAGACATTATGTCCTAAGTTATTGAAATAAAAATCCACATAAAAAGAGACCGAATACGATTCCTGTTTTTTCCAAAATTATTTTTTATCCTTCATTTTCAATGCAATAACAAACCATTAGAACAAAAAATGCACAAATAAAGGTGTGTTTTCAGGCACTAAAAATCATATAGTTAGCCAACATTTCGGACATATTCGGACCGGTTTCGGACAGTTTTTCCTTCCAAAATTGAATGCGTTGACGCCAGCAAGCATAAAATAGAACAGATAAGCCGAAGTGTTCAGGAAATGTTTGAAGAGGCTGATATGTGGATGAATGATTTCTTAAATCTCTAACCAGATAGCCCAACAACAGAGGGAATAACCGGATTAATTCCATGTTTTCTATGAGTTAATATCTGTATTAATATAGCTGTGCATATTAGTTCTAAAGGCCACATTAATGTAACTCTGTAGCTCAACACATAATTCGTTTCTGCCGAAACGTGTAACGGCTGTTATTAAATTCATGGATTTATCATTGATATTCAGTAAATTGTCTCCTTGATTCATCATCCTCAAGGTACTCAAAAGAAAGAAGGCGAATCTTGGTAAGTTTATAAAACCACTCGCAATCTTTTCGTTGAATAATTTCGCCAGGTTTGAAACATATGCCGGATGTCACCCGGATAATCGCATATTTACCATTACTAAACCTGACCCGGTGAATGCAGAAAGGTTGACCGGCCTGCCCGTGACAGCTATTCGACAGAATATGTCCTTCAATAAAAACAGATTTTTTAGATTTCATTATCATACCCTCGACAACTGCAAAACAGGATAAACATTGTCATTTCCCGACATCACTTACGTTAAAAGGCAGAAGCTGATCAGCCGCCGATACACCAGCATTCTGAAGGTCTGAACAACAGTCCGCAGGCAGGGCACTCAAGAAATGCATCTTTTCTTAGTTTACCTGCTTTCTGATCAGCTTTGTGTGCGCATACCGGGCAGGCAACATGAACCGGTCTTTCTTTAAAATACCTGAGCCCTTTTGTATAAGACATAAATAATTCTCTGAGGGATACAGTAATTATTATACGCTTTAATATAAAAATAACTGGCATAAGTTATGTTAAGTTGTGTCTGAATCAGGATATCAAATATTGAAAATTGAACGTCTGATTTATGATACACTACCCTTCCGTGAGAGATTTATAATGAAATCAGAAGACACCCTTGACTGGTATCCGGCACAACTACCGCCAGTGAAAATTATTCTTGGCGAAGCCGTGCTGGCTGTGGGTAAACAGGGCCGACCGATTAATACCCGCACCTTGCTGGAATACCTTCAGTTCATGCAGGACAAACAAAAAAGGCGGGATGACAAAATCGCCATGCAAACTGCGATTGATGTTCTCAGGGATAATCAGCGCATTAACGGCAGACGTTAATGCGCCTCCGGACTCAGTGTCAGTTCTGAATGATCTCAACCATATGGTTTTGTCCATCATCCTTCAGCGGTATTCTGTCATCAGGGAGGAGAACACCATCCAGTGTCACGCGATATTCTGCATCGCCGCGTGAGACACTAATTTGATAATGGCTTTCGCCATATTGATAGCTCATAGAAAAAGATGTCCACCCATCCGGCAACCTGGCATGAACCGTAAAGTCAGCACCGGAACGTTTTATCCCCAGTAATTCCTCGGTAAGTAAACGCCAGGCCCAGCCTGCAGAACCAGTATACCAGCTCCATCCTGCACGTCCGGTATGGGGAGCGACACTGTAGACATCAGCACTCATGACATAAGGTTCAGCTTTATAAATCCCGGCCGAATCTGTATTCAGAGTATGATTTATCGGGTTGAGCATTGACCAGAGTTGCCAAGCGCGTTCGGCATTCCCCATTCGGGCAAATGCCATCACAGCCCAGATAGCGCCATGTGTATACTGCCCTCCGTTTTCCCTCACACCAGGCAGGTAACCCTGTATGTAACCAGGATTTGGACCGTGACCATCGAAAGGAGGTGTTAATAGTTTTATCAGTCCCCCCTCGTTATCCACAAGGTGCTTATCCAGCGCCTGCATGGCCATTGCGCACCGTCCCGGGCTTGCGGCCCCGGACAATACAGACCAGCTCTGCGCAATCGCATCAATCCGGCAGTCCTGTGAAGCCTTCGACCCCAGGGGAGTACCATCGTCAAAATATCCACGCCGGTACCATTCACCATCCCAGGCGTGGGCTTCGAGATTGCTTTGCAGGCGCATAGCCTGTGAACGGCACATTGAGGCGACGCTTTCATCCAACCTGCGATCAGCCAGCGCCGCAAACTGCTGCAAAATGTCGAACAGGAAGAAGCCCAGCCAGACGCTTTCACCTTTGCCTTCAATCCCCACCCGGTTCATGCCGTCATTCCAGTCACCAGCCCCCATCAGCGGCAGACCATGCTCCCCGAACTGTTGTCCATACTTAATGGCTTTGACGCAGTGTAACCAGAGTGTCTCTTCGGTACCGCTGATCACCGGCGTATCATAGGCAGACTCTTCACCAGGCTGAAGCGGACGTCCCTCCAGATAAGGAATACGTGTTTCCAGTACATCCATATCCCCCGTCGTTTCGACATAGTGGCAAACGGCAAGCGGAAGCCACAGATAATCATCGGAACAGCGAGTGCGCACTCCGTTGCCGTGTGGCGGGTGCCACCAGTGCTGTACATCACCCTCAATAAATTGCCGTGATGCACACAGGATTATCTGTTCTCGCATCCGGTTCGGATCAGCATGGCTCAGCGCCAGCGTATCCTGCAGTTGATCGCGAAAACCAAATGCGCCGCCGGACTGGTAGTAACCGCTGCGAGCCATCAGGCGACAGGCTACCGTCTGGTACAATAGCCAGCCATTCACCAGTAAATTTACCGATGTGTCGGGAGTGTTAGCCACAATTTTATCGAGCACATTGTGCCAGTGGTTGTGAACCCGGTTCAGCTCCTCGCGGACCGTCTCCTCATTCATATAACGGGCAAGCGTCTCCTGAGCTCGAATATGATTCTCCTCTGCGCCTAGGATAAAAATAAACGTCCTCTGATCCCCATCAATTAATGTTACCGCCGATTGTATTGCCCCGCAGGGATCCAGACCGGCGCCCGTTTTACCTGAAAGCCTGCGTAGCTTCATGACCGACGGAGCGTGCAGAGAACCATTACGACCGATAAACTCCCGGCGGTCCCCGGTCAACGAACAGTCAATACCGCTGACGGCAAAAAAGGCAGTACGACCGCTACCGTTATCGCCATAAAAGTTGTTCGCCAGCACTCCGCAGCCGCCAGGTGGTCTGGCCGCATGTGTCACAATGTGATGGGCTGAGCGAGTTCGTGTTCCTCCGAGCGTCCACTCCACATAGCCGGTGACGGAAAGTTTGCGTGTCCGACCCGAAGAGTTACTGAGCGTCAGGAGCGCCAGTTTAACCGGCGCCTCTTCGGCAACCAGGACCGTCAGCTCGCTGTCTATACCATTCTCTCGATGGGCAAACACGCTGTAACCAAAACCATGGCGGGTCAGGTAATCACCATGTCCGCGAACAGGTAAAGCCGTCGGTGACCAACACTCACCACTCTCTTCATCGCGCAGATAAAACGCCTCGCCGCTGCGATCGCTCACAGGATCGTTCTCCCACGGTGTCAACCGATATTCATGTGCATTCTCATACCAGGAGTAGGCCTGTCCCGCCTCTGAAATCACAGTGCCAAAACGGGCATTTGCCAGTACGTTTGACCAGGGCGCCGGTGTCTGCGCATCTTCCCGCAGAACAATCTGATATTCCCGACCATCCTGAGAAAATCCACCGTACCCATTGAAATGGCATAACTGACTGATATCGGGACTCCAGTCCGTATGTTGATTACGCTCGCGTACAGCCCGTGGAATGAGTGCTCTGGCCTGAGGTTTAAGGGTGTGAGTACGCTGATTAAGCTGCTCATTGATACTACCTGTGCGGTCATCAAGATAAAGACAGGCCACGCTCATTAAAAGCAACTTATCCTCAGCAGAGAGATGCTCGCCATTACGAACAAAAATACCGCCCGTTTTGTCCAGCAGACTGGCTTCAGACCCGGCATAAACTAAGTCCATAATCTGATTTTGTAAGCCCTGCTGGTAGCCGCCGGGACTGTTATTCAGGATAACCAAATCAACATCCAGTCCTTTCTGTCTCCAGTAACGGTGTGCCTGAATCAGTGTGGTCACTGAAGCAATACTTTCCTCGCTGGTAATACTGATCAGCACTATCGGCAAATCACCTGAAATTGCCCAGCCCCACAGACCGGACTGACCACGCCGGTTGCGGCTGATCGCCTGGCCTTCGGCGCGCAGCTCCTGGACAGGGTAAAGCACCGCGCTGGCAAGACGATTAAACAAAGTGGCATCATCTTCACTGGCGTTCATCTGGCGTAACACCACCAGACTGTGAGACCAGGCCAGTTCAAATACGCGATCAGCGATAGGGTAATCGCGGTATTTTTCCAGCAATGCCAGGCTCTGCTGGCGGGTCTCGCTGATGCCATAAATGATATCAATCGTGACCGGCTGCCCCGGCTGCAGAGTGATGGCGTGGCGTATTGCCAGGATCGGATCCAGCACTGACCCCGACGTGTTGCTGAGCGCTCCGCCTGCCTTTATTGCCTGGGCATCCGCAGGGTTTCTGCCACGACCAAGAAATTTTGCCCTGTCTGTTTCAAACGAAACGTTATGACGGTTATCGCCATGCACCACCATCATGTGAAACAGGCAGGGACTCTCTTCACCCGGAGAACGCGGGCGCCGGTGGCAAAGAATAGCGTCACGCTCAGGATCCAGTTCCGTCTGAATAAACAAATTGCTAAATGCCGGGTGTGCCAGATCGCTGGCTTCAGGCGCCAGTACCACTTCGGCATAGGTTGTCAGTTCCAGAGAGCGAGGCTGGCGACCACGATGAATCAGTGTGAGTCGTCGCAACTCAATATCATCCTCTGGGGAGATCACAACCTGAGTTTTGATGCTGAGCCCATCGAAAGAGCGTCTGAATTCAGCACTCGCATCGGTGAATATCACTTCCTCGTCATGCCCGCTGGTGTGGGCTGTCGGTTGCCAGGTATTGCTCGACACATTCCCCGTCTGTATATCGCGGATATAGCAGAATGCTCCCCAGTTATCGCGGGTGGTATCACTGCGCCAGCGCGTGAGCGCAATATTATTCCAGCGACTATAGCCGCCGCCGCCCGTGGTCAACATCAGATGATAATGGTTGTTGGACAGCAGTTGAATATCCGGGGCCGGCGTGTCCACGCCATAGAAAATACGGGGTTCATAGCGAACGGGTTTGACCCTGCCCTCATGAGATTCAAAATGACGGCGCGGACTGTACAGATCGACTGCATCCGGCACGCGTTCCTGTAACAGCAGGCTCGCTGAGCGGAAGACCGTACTGGACATGAAGCGTTCAGTCATCGGGGCGTCAAGCAGCACATGAGCCAGCGCCTGAAACGCCATCCCCTGGTGATGCGCCATCCAGGACTGAACCACCGCATAGAGCTGACCGGTTGCGAGGCGTGAGGGAGTATAGTCCAGCGCTTCATAAAAACCGTATTCACCAAGTGCGCCATTTTTTTGCAGCCTTATCAGGTTCTCACAGGCTTTCTGTGGGGAAACCATCAACGCCAGCAGTGTGGCGTAAGGGGCGACAACCATGTCATCAGCAAGCCCCCTGCGCAGGCCGAGACCCGGCACACCAAATGCCTGATATTGATAATTATGCTGAACATCAAAAGCATGATAACCAGACTCTGAAACGCCCCACGGTACTCCGCGTTCTTTCCCCCAATGAATCTGGCGCATAACCGCCGACTGACTCATTTCATCGAGCAGGCTGCCAGGCCAGGTGGGCATTACCAGATTCGGCATCAGGTATTCAAACATTGACCCGCTCCATGACATCAGGGCTGTTTCATTGTCAATGGTGGTGAACAGTCGCCCCAGCGCGTACCAGCTTTTAAGAGGTAGCTGATTAGTGGCAATGGCAAGGAAGCTGGTCAGGCGGATTTCAGACGGCAGAAGATCGTAGTGGCTCTTGTCAGACATATTCGTGTCACAGTTATAGCCAACACTGAGCAGACTGGTTGCTTCGCTGTACAGAAAGGCGAAATCCATCTGGGCATGCTCATCCAACCGTTGTTCAAGTTCAGTGATAATATTGAGTCGCATCCGGGCCTGCTCCGTCGCTGACGCCGGGGGGGTTCCTGCACCAGTAAATGTTGCGCGGGCAAGCTCGCACAAAGTCGGCAGCGTCTGTTCGTTCCAGGATGCGGGTAACCAGCCAAGCAGCAGCGACCACTCATGGCAAACCTGAACCAGTTGATGCTCCAGATGTCCTGCCCAACGCATCTGAAGAGGAGATCCCTGATGGCATAGCGTGTTCAGGTGATTGCACTGGGTGCGCATATTTTTCAGCTCGCTGAAAAATGTCTGCGGAGAGAGCGACACCGCGCTCAGGCAGTGTTTTCGCAGCAACCGCAAGCTGTCAGGCGGGTTCTGACCCCACTGTTTTTCCAGAATATCCAGCGTATCGTTCAGTCCTGCCAGTATCTGTTGGCGGTTTAAAACTGGCTGATGACGCATGGCGGACAGCCCTGCACGCAGTGTCAACAAATGCCCTGCCATGTTGCCGCTGTCGACGCTTGAGATATAGCGTGGGCTGAGGGGGGCCAGCGTACGAGTGTCATACCAGTTGTAGAGATGGCCCCGGTAGTGCTCCATTTTATCCATTGTGTCGAGCGTGAGCGACACGCGCCGTAGCACTTCCCCGCCGGGCAGGTAGCCAAAGTCCCATGCCGTCAGGTTAGCCATGAGGGAAAGGCCAATATTGGTAGGAGAGGTTCGATGGGCCACCGTCGGCTGCGGTATTTCCTGGTAGTTATCAGGCGGAAGCCAGTTCTCTTTTTCTGTTGCAAAGGTTTCAAAAAACGCCCAGATTTCACGGCTTGTCTGGCGCAACAGCTGTTTTTGTTCCGGATTGGGCGAAAACACCTTACGCGCAGGCTGGCGACTCAGCCAGCTCATCAGCAGCGGTGCCACACACCATAACAAACCGATCGGCAACGCAATCCCCAGCAGTTGTGGAGCAAATTGTCCGGTCAGTATTATCAGCATCACACCACATGCAACATTCAGCCACATCGCCTGATAAAAACGCGCGACAGTGGGTCCGGCCTGATTGCTGTCCAGGCTGTGGCTGAACCACTGGCTGAGGTGACGCCTGCTGATCCCCAATCTCCATAACGTCACGGCGATCGCTTTTAGCGAATATCCGGCTTCGTGCGGCAGTATCGCAAAATTAAGGCCGATACCTGACAAACGCTTCAGCGCGCCCGCCCCTACCAGTAACAGATGCGGCTTCAGGCGGCGACGCAGAGGTTTATGCAGCAGGTCATAGGTGATGCAGAGGATGGTTGGCAACAGCCATATCAGCGACAGTACGCCCAGCCAGTAAACCGGATTAGGTACCCCTAGCAGGGTGAAGAACAGCAATACCAGTAATGAAGGGGCGACCAGACTGCGACGCAGATTATCGAGTAATTTCCAGTAAGAAAGCGCGGTCAGCGGATTCCTGGTCCGGGTTCCATCGGCTCTTCTGACACGTGGTTTCAGCCAGTTAAGCAGTTGCCAGTCACCCCGGATCCAGCGTGAACGGCGTGCAACATCCGACAGATAATTATTCGGGTACTGTTCATAGAGTAACACCTCACTCAGCAGACCCGAACGTGCATAGCATCCTTCGAGTAGATCATGGCTGAGAACCAGGTTTTCCGGGCAGGTGTTGGCAGTGGCTTGCATAAAAATGTCGACATCGTAAATCCCTTTGCCCACGAACGATCCTTCCCCAAAAAGATCCTGATAGATATCCGAAGACATCATCGAATAGGGATTATTGCCTGGTGTGCTGCTGCGCATGGCGGCGTAACGTCCCTGACCGTTGCGTGGTATCTCCTCCGCAAGGCCGGGTTGTAAAATGCCAAATCCTTTGACAACCCTCTGGCGTACCGGATCATACTCTGGCGTATTCAGCGGATGCGCCATCGTCGCGACCAGTTTGTGCGCCGTATCGCGCGGCAGCACCGTATCACTGTCCAGGGTAATGACGTATTTAATGTGGCCCGGTAAAAGGTTAGCAGGCATGTCTGCAACGCTGACGAATTGTGTCCCCGGATGGCGCAACCAACTATTCAGTAACGCCAGTTTTCCCCGCTTGCGTTCATAGCCCATCCACGTTCCTTCCGCGGGGTTCCATTCAGGCTGGCGGTGTAGCAGATAAAAACGTGGGCGGCTGGAGGGATAGCGGCGATTCAGCGCCTGCGTATCGGCGATCGCCTGTCTGAGCAGCATCTGGCTTTCCGGCGAGGGTTCATTTGCAGAATCAGCGAAATCAGTGAGCAGCGCAAACCTGAGATTTTCGTTTTCATTCCCCAGCCAGCAGACTTCAAGACTGGTGAGGAGCTGGCTGAAACTTTCGTGGCTGGTCAGCATGCAGGGGATGACTAACAGAGTGGCGCTGTCAGGGGGAATGCCGGTTGAGAAATCCATCCGCGGCAAGGGGCGAGGAACGCGAAAACGGGTGGTTGCGTCACTGAGTAAATCGCTCATTAACTGAGTTACAGCGATAATCAGAGGGAATATCACCGCGATCAACAGCCAGTCTGCGCCCTGCATGGCTGTTTCGTGCAAAATCGTTGCGGTCGTTGCGATTGTCAACAACGCCAGGCTTCCAAGCCATGACAGCAGGGTTATTCTGTTGAAACTGTGCCGCAAGCGCATGAGCCTTGAGGTGTCTGCTAACAGATGAATTTCCAGCGCCTGCCGACCTTCGCCTGCGAGATAATAACCAACATGATGTTCCAGTGTATCGGGAGCACTGTTCCCTGAAAGCGTCAGCACCCTGTCAGCAACTTCAGGCTCGCTGAGACCACTGTCCCTGGCCAGGACCTCAACAACGTGCCGGTAATGATCCCGGGTATTGAAGTGCATCCGGGGATAGATACCGGCAGGATCATTGCGTAATGCCTGTTCGACGACACTTATCGTTTCGGCGAAATCAGCCCAATCCGTTTCACTCAGTAATCGCAGACCCGCGATGCTGTTACTGACAGATAGCTGGCTGGCGGCAAGCTGTTGATTGAAATTATGTATGAGAACGTCGGTGGTGATCCCCTGTTCCCGAAGGCACTGATCAACCCAGGTCAGAGGTAACGACAACGCATTGCCATGCCCCTGCAGGCGCCGCACCAGCTCTGCGACAAACGCACTGGTTAACGTAGGTCGGGAGCGTGCCATATCGGCAACCACCATGATTAAATCGCCAGGGGCATTCTCTGCACATTCGAAAATCCTGGTTATCCACGTATCGGCAAGGTTTCTGTCCTGCTGCGCATTTATCACTTCCATGCTGATACGACGAAGATTTTCAATCAGCGCCAGGCGCAGCATTCCCGGTAGCGCCCAGACTTCACCTAGCGTCAGCGGTGTCACCTGTTGATAGGCAGTGAGATAGCTGGTCAGGCTCGCGGCATCCCAGCGGCCATCACCGTGAGCAACTGCCTCAGATGCGATATGATAAATTCGTGGGCAATTCAGCGGCGACATCAGCGACGGAAGACCTTTACCAAAGCTTTTCGGCAAGTGCTGGCGGACCGTGCGGATTTGTTCCTCAATAAGATAATAATTGTCCAGCAACCACTCCCCGGCAGGCATGATGCTGGTCTTTTTACCCGCGTTAAACTCATAACAGCTTTGGGTGATGATGGCCTCATTCTCGCCGAGTCTTTTTAGAAGATAATAAGGATGTTTATCCGGCGATAATTTATGGGTCCGGGCGAGCTTCTGACCATAGCGTTCCATCTGGGCGGTCGAAAAGAGTTCTGACTGCAGAGTGCTTTCACCGGCAGGATCGTTCGCCGAAAACGTTACGCTTTCGGTAGCATTCATCGGAATATGGGAGCGGTTAAACCACGCCCTGGGGTTCATTTTCATAGCATTGCTCTGATGCAGAGTTAGCATGCAGGAGCAGTTGCAAAATCAGTTCAGAAACGTTCTCTGAGGATGGGCGTAAGGCATCAGGGATTTAACAGCTGCCGGGATTTGACTTAAGTATAGAATATGAGTTTTGTCTGCGTTTTTTGGCCGCGCTAGCGTCGGGAGATAAACAGAGCCTTACATCCAGGGCAAAGCATGGCCTGATTGCGCCGGATTTTTGACAGAAGTTGAGCCGATTTTAAGCCACAAACAGGGCAGACGGCAGTGGCGGTAGACGCACTGGTGAAGAGTTTCATTGCGTAATTGATAATAGACATAACCATTAACCTTTCAATGAACGAGCTTCACCGTATCACATGTGGTTAAGTTTTAATCTATTTATTTTGAGGCACTGAAATTCAGGAGAGGTAGATATTCGCAACCACAGGCACCCTGAAGGGAGGTTGAGGCCTTTGCCAGTTTAATTTCTCTTGCAGATTCTCTGGATGGCTAAAATATAATTTGCTTATTATTAATTACCGTGCCTTAATGAATCCCATCAGTTCAATGTACAGACGAACGTTAAACATTTTCCGTGTAGTCCTCATTACCAGGTGTTATCGCTGATATCCCCCCCTTTTGAGTCCATACGTTTAATACTATACGTTTACTATCAATACAATCATGTGTAGCAGGAGTTGGTATGACCATAAGAATTAAAGGTTTGGTAAAATGGTTTAACGAAGACAAAGGGTTTGGCTTCATCTCTCCTCTTGATGGTAGTAAAGACATCTCTGTTCATTTTTCTGCGCTTAACGGCGAAAACTTTAAGACCTTATTTGAAGGACAGAAAGTTGAATTCGCCATTCACAGTGGTGACAAAGGCCCTGCTGCTGCAAACGTAATACTTTGCGATAAATAAATCTTTGTGGATCTGCGATAACGATGAATAATTATTCCTGAGTAGACAGTTCCATAACTTAAATCAGATAAAAGTCGTTTATTCTTAATATCAGGTCAGCATATTTTTTCGCAATTATGAGTGTGCTGACCGATGTGATGAAGTGCAGGACTGCTGCATAAAAGTCTGAAAGCAGAAGCTAACTGCTTGTTAAATAATAAAGTGCGTAAGAGGCGAGGCTGCCTCCGAAAGCATCACGTCTTTGCTTTTACCTTATGGCATCTGACTGTTTACATCCACGAGAGAACAGGGTAGTGGAATATGATAAAAGTCCTTGTTTTCTTTAATGCTGAATCCTGTAAAGTCATGACTGTTCTGGAAGGTATATCCTCTATCAGGCAGGAATATCCGAACGGTGAAGAAACGCATCTTCGGATTATGTCTGCAGGCTTTCCTTCCTTAACTGGCGTTCATGGTATTGTTTACGTAGCTTCTGACAGGGAGTTAACGTCACAGGAGATACTTGATGCTGCAAGGAAATATTTATAGCTTTTTTTTATGCTCTCTGCTTCACGTTTGATTGCATTCTTACCATATTTATCAGAAGCGAACAAAAAATGAGTTAAAAATATTTACGGCCTGCTAACAGCAGGCTTTTTTTCATATTCAACATTTTAATACCTACACTGACATGAGAGAAATATTCTTTGTTATCTGATTAAATGCCGATATCTCTCCCACCCTCTTCATGCTATCTTGCCTTTTATGATGAATCCTTCTGAGCGGCAGGGCTAATTAACCTGATGACTTCTATGCTGGAATGTTCATCATGCACGACTGAAGCAGCGAGTCATGGGAGGTTACCCAAAGACTTACCGGGAGGCACCCGGCATCATATATAAGCCCCTGCATATTGCTGCAGGGGATTTCATGCTTCTGATCACTAAAAGTGATTATCGAACAATTGTTATTTATTTCCGCTTTTAGCACATAGCAATCCTAAAAACAGTAGCCACCGTCATGGGGTCTCGGGGGGCGGAGGTTCAAACCCTCTCGTGCCGACCAAAACTCCTTTAAGAACCAGACTTTACGGCTGGTTTTTTTATGCCTGTTTTCTGTACGGGGAAACTCAGGGGATTATTGGGGTGAAACTATCGACAGATTACCAGCCAACTACGTTCTATCGGGTTGTAATATCCTCTTGAATAGCAAGCACGATAATTGCCAGGAACCTTTTCCCTATACAGTTGTCTGACAATTGAATTCATCTGACATTAAGAAGCTCTATGATTACTAGTCTCTTATTGGTATTTGCCGCGATTACCACTCTGTGCATCATGTTGTTCGCTGCGGTAAAAGTAGGGATTGGTTTGTCTAACAATCCAGACAGAAATGATAATTAGCCTCAACCACGTAACCCCACTTCATACTTCACTTAGCAATAATGTGCTCACATGGCCGGGCAATCATCAAACTCTGCATTCCTAGCATCATTGATGATGTAAGTAATCACCCAGAATATAGCGGGTGCAGAACCGTATCCGTCATCATCTACTGGCAGCGCCTCCTTTCGCCCGCTCTCCAGATTAATCAGGTTGGGTTGAGGGTGAGTCCGATATCGCTTCCCCGTCGATTGCACATATCAGCAGTGAGTCATCGCAGGCAGTAAGTGATGCCTCTACCACAAGCAGCGCCCCTGGAGTATCCCTTCCCTGAAATGTGAACGTGATACCCGCATGAAGTAAGTCGTTGCTGGTTGATAAGCTGCTGATCGAGTGAGATCCTCGTTTCAACGTAATCACTGGCAGTTGAAGGGAACCCCATAGCTAAAATCCTCCGTTTGGGGTGAACAGTAGTAATCTGGTAATCATTCAATACCCGCACTATCGAACGTTCGCCAGTTCGCCGTCGCCCGTTCTTGCATACGACGAGGCGGTGGTGTCTTCTCAACACCGCGCAGGAAATTTTTTGTATAGCGTCGCCCTCCCTACATCGTAAATTATAGCCACACGTTTTCTTGACTCACCTGCAGCTATCAACCTTCCAGCCTGAGCCCACTCTTCTGCGGTTAACTTTAGTCGTCTTGCACAAAAGACGGCGATATATCAGCCAGCGAGGAAACAGAACTGGCAGCGTTGCGAAGCTATCGTACTGAGTTACGCCGCCTCGATTTGTCTTCCGCCCCTGATATTAACTGGCCTGAATATTCGGGGAAGTAGGCCATTCAGGATTTGAGGTATCTACCCGGTTAAGCAAGACACGGTATTTCTTCCACTCCAGTAAAAGTGCGGTTTCAACCTTCGTTGCCATGTCGAGATCAACAGCATCCTGTAAGGGAGCTATAGCGGATGTTGCAACCGCCAGAAGATTTATTTTTTCCTGTTCCGCCAACATCAGAAGATGTTCATTTTCCGCATCGGTATCGTGGACCCACTGTGCTCCGTTCCACTTAACAAAATGGCCTTCCGGCGCAACGGAAACAACATCGTCAGGTAACTTACCTAACTGGTCAATTGTGGTAGCTTTCCCGGTTTGAATGTCGTAGACAATTTTCCCTCGATGGTCCTCAACCAGTGACCATTTTTCTGACTTAAGATTAAATACAGCGACAAAACCGGCCTTCGCTGGCGGCGGAGAAATATTGGTACTGTAAGCAGGTAATCCGGTATTAGCAGGGATAAACCCTTCACATTTCCCAATATATTCATTTGTATCTGCACGAAGGTTGTAGAGAGTAATAGTTCGGTTTTCTCCTGTCATTTCAAAAGTCATCAGGCAAGCCTCACAATATAATTAAACGCAATATTTTTGACAGTGTTTTCCGCGTTACCAGTAGCGTTAACAGTGACGGAGTGTCCGTGTGAACCAATAGCAATGGAGTGTGCATGAGCGCCAATTGCAACAGAGTGCGCATGGTTACCCGTAGTGTTTGTGACGCCAGACCAGGTTCTGGAAGCGTTAAAGTTTACAGGAACACCATAAGTAAAATTAGAACCTGTAAAACTTTTAGCCGCTGCAGAGCCACCAAGTGTAAATGCTCCACTTGCTGTATAGAAGCTACTATTATCACTTCTGAAGTAACCGAGAGTACCAGTAATTTCCATAGTACCTCTGTTGTGGTTATGGTCACCGGTAGTGTTTGAAGTCTTAGTGCCGTAATCAAACGATGATGTGGTTTTAGTTCCCAAATCCGTACTGGATGCGCTGGCTCCGTGGGTATGCGATATAACACCATCCTGTTCATACGAAAGTGCCGCACGACCGTTCGGTTTACCCTTAATCGTCTGGCCTCGCATATCCGGGATAACACCCGATGGATACGCAATCGCAAGCAATGGATAGGCTGCTTTATCGAAAGGTTGCCCCTGCATTAAAGCATACCCTTGAGGAGTTGTATCAGACGGCCAGGGAATAGGTGCTCCGACCGGAAAAGAATCATCAGGCATCCAGGGAGTCCATGCCTGCGTTGAATGCTTGCTACGTGTATAACTGCGGGATGAATTGTACACGCGGTAAATCTGTGTCACTCCGGCGCTTCTCAGTACCATCAGAGAACCTGCATTATTCTCCGGGTAATTTAGTGCCGTACTGGTATTAACATTCATATCCTGAGCATACAGCCCCGGCGTCTGGAAATTGTCCAGATTTTGGTCTGCACCAATCATCAAGACTTGCCCGTTAAAAATATCCTGTGAGGTGATGTAAATATCATCTGTAAGCGCTTTTTCGTTTACTCTGCGCGTTGAAGGCACCGCGCCAGCTGCTAAATTTATCGTTTCTACCAAACCAAGGTATGTGAGAATTTCATTTATTGAGTTTTTAGCAATCAACCCACGCCCGGTCGTCGTCAGATCCGTCAACATCAACGTATTTTTACTGCTAAAAAATGGCAATTTACTTCCGGAGGTAGACAGCCCGGACAGCGACGTCAGTATTTCATTTAGCGGCTGTTTATCCGCTAACGCATTGAGCATCGTGGTTGCAAAGTTAGGATCATTTCCTAATGCCTGCGCTAACTCAGCCAGCGTATCCAGAGCTTCAGGGGATGAGCCAACTAATGCAGCAACCGCAGCCTGAACGTACTCGGTATTCGCAATCTGTTTATTACTGACACTTAATGGCGGCGTGGGGGCAGTTGGAGTCCCTGTCAGATCCGGACTGTCCAGTGGGGCCTTCTGGTTTGCCAGGTCTTTGACTTTTTTAACGGCTTTCGGTGTCGCTGCATAGGCTTCACTGTCGCTGTCGTCATCGCTGCTTAACTGCACAAGCCCTTTCTGCGTGGTGCTGGCGTCTCCTGGCTTCAGACTTTCAGCAATATCCCTCGCTTCATCACGGTATCCCTGTGAGGCTACTGCCGCGCTTTCAGCGCCAGCCATTGCGGCTTCGGCGCGCTGAGTATCATCAGCTACAGCGGCTTTCAGTTGCTCCGAAACCTTGCCTGCGGCTTTCTCCGCAGCGTCTGTCGCCGCTGTTTCAGCGGCCTCCACTGCCTCGTTCCGGGAAGTCAGCGCCTCATCTCTGGCCTGTTCTGCACGGGTGACACTCTCAGCGGCTGCATTTTTCTGTTTCTCAGCCTTTTCGGCTGACTGCAGGGCTGATGCATTACTGGAAGATGCCGATTCTGCACTGGCTGATGCCGCAGCCTCTGATTTAGCAGCCTTTTCGCTGTACTCCCTGGCATGCTGTTCACTTAGCACTGCAGCTGCCGCGCTGTTATCACCCTGTTCTGCCGCCTGCGTGGCCGTGAGGGCGCTTTCACGCGCAGAGGTTTCCGATGCGGCTGCATTACCGGCATGTTCACCCGCTGTTTGTGCTGCTGCAGCAGCACTTCCGGCACTTCCTGCGGCTGACTGTGCCGAAACTCCCGCTTCCTCCTGCGCTTTCTGTGCCGTATCAGCGGCTGTTTCTGCCTGTCCGGCCTGCTCCGTCGCTGTCTGTGCTGACTTTGCCGCACTGTCAGCATCCGCAGCACTGGCCAGAACATCCTGCGCTGTCTGTCGGGCATTATCGGCAGCAGACCTGGCTGACGCATCAGCAGCATCTGCAGAGAGTGCCGCCTGGCGCTGTGACTTTACCGCGGCCGTTGCAGACAATGCCGCTGAACCCTTACTTTGTTTCGCTGACTGTGCTGCGTTTTCCGCACGCTCCCGATCCTTTTCTGCCTCCTGGCACAGCGCTGCAGTGCGGTTGACCATTTCCTCAAAACGTTTCATCACCTCCGGACGAAGGTCCGCGTCCTTTGGCGCATCGAGAAACGCATTCAGGGTATCCGGCGCATCGGTCGGGGCCACGTAAATGTCGCCAGCCACAGAGGGCGGAAACCCTTCCCGCATCAGTGACACACTGTAATAACCCGGTTCAGCCTCAATGCTGTAGTGGCCGTTCGCGTCCGTAACAGTGGATGAAATCACCTCCACAACAACGGTCGGGCTGGTTTTCTTCGCATTCAGCTGAATAGTGCAACCCTGTACCGGCTTCCCCGCCCCGTCTTTTAATACGCCAGAAATTTGTACTGACATATGTCATTACCTCTTGTTTTCAGCAATAAAAAAGCGTCCATTCAGGCGCTCGTTTCTGGATTCAGGTATCAGTAAATGCTGATCCCCGTGCTGTTCTTCTTCACCACCATGACCAGCAGGTTGCTGATATCAGCCCAGGCCCCGCCGCCATACCCCCTGGATGAAACCGTGAAGCTCAGCGTCACATTTCCACCTCCGGCTGGCATATCAAGAACCCTGCTGAATGATCTCGCTGTAATCGCGGGTTCTGCGTTGTATATCTCTCTGCCGTTGTGCTTCACCAAAAGCCCACAGTCTGTCCATATCTCGTTGCTTGTCTCTGATTTTGCCTTTCCTCCTGCAAAGGTGATGGGGGGAATGATTATCTGCCTGTCAAAATGGTGGTCATCCTGTATCTGAACCGTGAGGGTCCCATTCGGGTAATTAGCGCTTCCGGGGAAAGCCCGCCCCACGGCTTTAACGATATCGCCGACAATATTCTCTGCCCGCATTGTCCCGTTAATGGTGCAGTTTTCCGCTATCGTCACATTATTGAGTGTGCCGGAATTCGCGCTGATATTACCGCTGATATCCGCATTACGGGCAGTCAGCCTGCCGTCAGGCGTCAGCATAAAGGTCGGCGGGTTCCCGCCACTGGTGATGCTCGGGGCCGTCAGATATTTGAGGAACACCTCGTTCATAAATATCTGGTTGCCCTGCGCCACAAACATCGGAGTTTCATTGCCGTTCGCCGGGTTGATAAACGCGATACGGTCAGCCGCCACCAGGAACTGGCTCAGTTTACCTTCTTCCGTATCCTCCATGCTCAGGCCCAGACCAGCCACATAGTGCTTCCCGTCTTCGGTCTGTTCTATCTTCACGCCCCACATGGCATTCCACTTGCCGTTCGCGTCCTGCCACTCTTCCGAAAACTGATCCAGCCGGCTGGCGTTGTCTTCTGTCAGTTCCACCTTCTCCAGCAGTTCTTTGCCGAGGTGGCTTTCGGTGATTTCCCCTTTGAAGAAGTCCAGATAGCCCGCCGCATCGTTGCTGGCCTGGCCTTTAGCCTCCACGAACACCGATTTCCCGACTTGGTTCACGGCACGGATATAGAAGTAATAGTCTTTACCTGGTTTGATACTCGCGTTTGCCGCAATCCAGTACAGCGCCGTGCCAAGATAACGCGCATCGCTTTCCACCTGGCGGATATCGGGTATCTGCGTATCCGTAAACCAGAATTCATACTGCACCGTGGGGTCATATACCGCCTGACGCGGAGTGGCGGTTATCTGGAAATAGCCGGGAGTCAGCTCAACATAAGACGGTACAGCCGGCGCGGCGATACTGAAATCTGTGCTGGCAGGCTCACCCTGCTGGCCCTGGCTGTTCACCGCCCGCACCGTCAGGGTGTAGCGCCCCGGCGTCAGGTTGCGGAAGGAGTGCTCCGTTTCGGTCAGGGTCAGGCTGCTGGCCAGGCGGTCGCTGTTATCTTCCGCTTTCACCGTCAGGCGCAGGAAGAAGTTAACGCCTTTCACCACGCGCGGCGTGTCCCAGCGCGCCCGCGCCTGATACTGCCCGTCCTCTGCCAGAATCTCCGTGGTGAGATGCTGCACAGCGGGTGGTGTGTTCGTGATACCTGTGCCGGGCAACGGGTCAAACTTCGCACCGTTGTCCACGATGCTCTCTTTCTCCGGAACATGCTGCACGGCGGTGATGGCATACGTCCCGTCATCATTCTCCCGTATGGCCACGCAGCGAAACAGGCGCTGGCGCAGGTCCGGCAGTTTCAGCCCCCACACGCTGTACGCCGCCACGCCATCGGATAACTGGCTGACGGTCACGCGGTCCGGGGCCGGATGTGCAGTGACCGCGACGGTAACAGGCTGGCCATCGCTGCCCACCAGGTTCAGCACCACATTGCCGCCTGGCGGTATTTCCACCTCGCGGTCCAGGGTGAGCGTACGGGACAGGCTGTCGACCGACAGAACGCGTCCGCCCACGGTCACGCCGGCATAATCACTGTCGCAGACCTCAATGATATCGCCGGGAACATGTCGCAGTCCTTCGGCCCCCACGGAAAAATCCACCGTCTGCGTTTCCAGCAATTCGGTGGTGATGGCCCACAGTCCGGCGCGGTGCGCCTGCCCCCGGCTGGTACAGGCGAACGCGTCCATCTTCAGGACGTTGCGACCGTAGCGCCGGATGGCAGCGTCGTTTTCCACCAGTTCGGTGGACGTTTCCCAGCCGTTGTTCGGGTCGGTGTAACGGACCTCGGCGGCATTATGGCGCTCTTTCAGGGCGCTGAAGCTGTAGATGAACGGCGCACCGTCAGCGGGCATCACCACATTACTCTGCGTATAGGTCCAGACTTTATCGGCGGGCCGGTCCTGTACAAAGGTCAGGGTATTGCCGTTCCAGACCGGCATGCAGCGCATCAGGGAACAGAAGTCCCCCAGCACGTCCCACGCTTTACGCTGGTCCGTCAGATACGCATTGCAGGTGATACGCGGCTCTGTCCCGCCAAAACCGTCTGGAACAAGCCGATCGCAGTACTGTGCAATGGCATACAGCGCCCACTTGTCCACATCGGCAACACCGATGCGGCTTCCCATGCCATAGCGCGGGTGGGTCAGCATATCCAGCACACACCAGGCCGGATTATCTGTCCAGGCGGGTTTAAACGTCCCGTCCCACAGCCCGGAATACGTCCGTTTTACCGGATCATAATTCGACGGCACCTGTACGATACGCCCGCGCAGGAGATAGTTTCGCGTGACCTGTTGGCTGCCAAACTGCTCCGCGTCCACTTTTACCCCGATAACGGCGGTATTCGGATAGAGTTGTTTTACATCAATGATTTCGGTATAGCCCGACCACACCGTTTTGTTCTGCAGCAGGTCTGTCGTACTGTCATCAGTGATACGTTGCATGCGGACTTCAAACGGCCGGGGCGGCAAATCATCGATCACCACAGATGCCAGAAACTGCGTGGTTGTTTTACCTGTAATGGTGATATCCCGTTCCGTTCGCCACAGCCCGTCCCGGCGAAACTGGATCAGCATCTGTACGCTGGTCGGGTTGCGGTCGCCTTTGGTACTGGTACTGACCAGAGACTGCACACCAAAGGTAAAACGCAGACGGTCCACCGTTTTAGCGGTAATGGTGCGGGTCACCGGCTCTGACTTCTTCACCTCCACACCCAGCAGGGTTTCAGCACCGGAGTCTTCGAACCCCTCCATCGCGGTCTGCTCATCCTCCCCCACGCGGTAAACCACGGTGACACCGTGAACCATCGCATTACCGTCGCTGTCGAGGACCGGCGTTTTGTTAATTCTGACACTTTTCAGCCCGTCCACCGGACCTTCAATCGGCCCCTCGCAGATGGCATCAACAACGGTCAGCATCTGGCTGGATTTCAGGTCGTCAGGAGCCTCATGCGGCGTTTTACTGCTGCCACCACCCTTACCCATAATCTGTTCCCTCTGAAACGACAAAACCGCCCGAAGGCGGTTCTGTTTTAATATAAATATGCTGCAGTAAATCAGCGACCGATGATCACCACCTGCCCGCCGCCGCCCTCATCCCGTGTGCTTATTTCCTGGGAGATCGTGCGGGAGCCGACCAGCATTTCACCGTACAACACCGGCAGGGCATTCCCCTGCGCCACCATGTTGTCCAGTGACGAAAAATAAGTGTTCTGTTTGCCGTTATCGGTCTGCCGGGACGAGGGGATTTTTGCCTGCGGCGTCAGCATCTGCGCCACACCACCCAGCATCATGGCCGCCCCCATAGAAAACAGAACCGAGGATGCCGAAATAGCACCGGCAGATAACGCTGCTCCCCAGGCGGCCAGTGAAGCCCCTGCTGTAAAAAAGGACGCGGCTATTGCTACTGCTCCCAGCACCACCTGGAACAGACCACCGGATTTAGCCCCAGCCATGCGTGGGACAATATGAATAATGGCACCGTCCGGCAGCGGCTCGTGCAGACGGGCTGACAGGCTGGTTTCATTCACATCCAGGCCCGCAATGCGTATCTGATACCAGCCATCATTCATTTTCTGCCGGAAGCCCGGAACCTGCATGGCCAGCGCGTAAATGGCCTCGGCCCCCGTTTTTATACTGAGGCTGAAGCGGCGGCCAAATCGTTGTAAATCCCCGTGAAGGCAGACTCGTGCCATGCCCGGTGTCGCCATATCGAGTGTGTGCGGCGTTGCCATTTGTCGGTATACCTCTCGCGTTTACTGAGCTGGTCAGGAATATGGTGCAACAGTTCGCCGTCGCCGCAGTAAATCGCAGCATGGTTGGCAACCGATGAACCAAAACAACAAATCAGAATGTCTCCGGGCTGGGCCTCTGTGGCATTCACCCGGTAAAAACCGGTCGCCTCCAGATTATCCAGATACAGATTATCCCCCTGCTTCCACCAGTCCTCCTTCCGCGCAAAATCCGGCATCTCAATACCGGCCAGATGGTACGCATCGCGGAACAGGGTGTAACAGTCCGTCACGCCATGCTCAAATGCCCGCCCGGTGAGGAACGGCATGCAACGAAATTTGTATATCCGGTCATCGCAGACCAGCCACCACGGCAGGTCACTCTGAACCTGCAGGCGGCGATCAACATCGCTGAGAAACGGCAGTCCATCGGGATGGCTGTGGACCAGGGCCACCACATCGCCTGCCGCCTGCACCTGAAGGTAATCTGCCGGATCCATGCGGAAATACATTGTCGGTTCAGCGGAAAGATTCTGGCAGGGAAAATACCGCTCCCCGGCAGACGTGTTCACCACATAGCCGCACGATTCAGCCGGCGCGCATGCTGCAGCATGCGCCAGGAGTGTTTTTTTCATGGGTGTATCCATCAGGAAAGACGGTTAATGGAGAGGAAACAGCCGATGCGCGGCAGGTTATTACGCAGCTCGCAGCCGGTACGGCATTTGCTGCAGGCATCTTTTGCAGGGTCTGTCGTGGGTTTATCAAACTCGTCCGCCACAGGTGGCCCGACATAGCCACACTCCTGCGAACGGTAGGTCCAGTTGCAGACATCAGCCAGCATGATCCGCGACGGATACACGCTACCGTCCGTTTCGGTCGGTGTGGCCAGCACGAAGGTCGCCGTGGTGGCTTTCAGCTCCGACAGTTGTTCAATCACCCAGCGGCTGACCACTTCCTGTTCCGGATCAGCCTCCGGATTGCCGCCTGTAAAGTTCACCGCATCGAGAAAACGGGCGTATACCACGCGCCTTACCACCGTGGCCCCGACGAGGCTCTGCACATCCTCCGCGAGTCCCGTGACCATGCCAAACAGGTTCGACACCGCCAGCGTCGGTCGGGAAGACGTCCCTTTCCCTACCAGATCAAATCCGGTTCCCTGTATCGGGTAAACGTCATACTTCCTGCCCTGCCAGGTGACCGGCTCTCCCTTCTCGTTTAGTTCATTTGAAAAGTAGTAACGCTGGCCACCAAAGGCCGTCAGGTCGATTACCCACAAGTCAATGCGGGCAGACTGCTCGGTTTTCGTGGTTTCGTTGAGGGTGTTCTGAGGAATATCCTGCATAAGGATCCTTAAGCAATAACCTGCTCAAATTTACAGCTGAAATCAGAATACGTGACGTTGTCCGTAACAGACCATTCCCGGCAGACAACTTTAATCGTGCGGTTGTATTTTGGCGGTCGCCACAGAAAGGCTTTATATCCCCCGTGCTCGACCAGAAACGCTTCAAGTGCGGTGCGGGAATTGTCCGACGTTGTCCGGAAAACAGGCTGGAAGTTAATTAACTGATGGTTGAGTCCGGTCGGGCGACGTTGCTCATAGCCATCCCCAAATTTTATGGTTGTCACTGAAGGGGAAACAGAAGACGGCATCCCCTCCCTGGGTGCCCAATGAAAGGTTTTCACTTATCCTCCCGCCAGCATGCCGCCATCGCGGCCCTGAGTTCTCAGGATGCTCATGACGCGCGTATCGATCATTCTGACCAGCATCTGCGATGCCTGCGGCCCTATCTCCCCGTTTTGTCCGTCATTCTGGATGGCAATGTGATACACAGGTGAATAAGTAATCCACCCATTCATACCACCACCAGAGGAACCCGGGTCACCCAGCGCCCTGACGCCCAGCGTACCGTCAGGCGTTTTAGCAAGGGGCATAATGGCTTCCGGACCAGCTTCACCAAACACACCTGCCCCCTTTGCAAAAGCAAACAGGGTCGGGCTGTCATAGATGCCGTTACTGTAGGCACTTAATGAAGGTGAGTCATAAACACCGCCCTTCGCATTAAAACTAAAACTGCTGCCAAAACTGCTGATGGCCGTGCCGGTGCTCGCGGTGGCTGCACCGCCAAAAAGACTGCCGCCGATACCCATGATGGATTTCAGGATGGTGTTGGTGATCAGCGCCTGCGCTGCCATATCGACAAGGTTTTTAATCACCGACTGTGTCAGGGAGGAAAATAACCCAATCATCCCGTCCCGGAGTGTCTGTGTACCGTTCAGCATCCCGGTCAGCATGTTGGAGGTTCGCTCCTGGGTGGTTTCCATCAGGCCAATGGCGAGGCTGTTCAGGTTTCCCTGCGACTTATAAAGCTCCACCGCCGTCTGGTACTGCGCATCAGCGGAATCCTTGTCAGCCTTTTGCTTCAGCAGTTCGTACTGTTCTTTATTGATAACATCGTTCTGATAAAAAGCCTGCAGCAAAGACTGACGCTCGGCCAGTTGATTGCGCAGTTCTGCCAGCGGATCAACCGTGCCGGCGATATCAATCAGAGGGGCAGACATTGCCGCTGCCTGTGCCTGTAACAGTTCGCGGGCCGTACTTTGTGCCAGCGTGATTCTGGCCGTCTGGTATTCCTTTTCATCCAGAAGACGGGCATTCAGGAGCGACTTCAGCTCCTGGCTCGCTTCACGCTCTTTCGTAAGAGTTGCTCTGGCTGGCGCATACTGTTCTGCCAGTTCGAGGCGCTGTTTCTGATAGTTTTCAGCATTCAGCAGCAAAGTCTTCTGAATATCGGCCTCGCTGGCCCCGTCTGCACGGGCGGCTTTAAGGAGTTTTCTGGCGCTTTCCTGCTCCTGCAGGTTGATACGTCCGAGACTCGAGGCATGTGCTGCTTCGATTTCACGCCGCAGTTGCTCATACTGGTTAACCTTCGCCTTTTTCCCCTTACCAGTATCACCGCCTTCCCCGGTCCAGGGGGTATCAGGTTTATCGCTCCCTGTTTCATTCCCTGGTTTATCCGGCTTCGGCGTGGGATCGGTTTTCCCTGATTTAGCCTGTTCTATGGCCTCTTTGACTATTTTTTGCCGTTCTTTGAGGAGTTTTAACCCCTGCTCAACGGCATCCAGATCCCCTTTGTAGCGGGTTTTATCGTTCTGTACGCCTTTAAGTTGACCAAAAATGTCAACGCCACTAAGAACATCGATACGGCTGTCTGCATCCTGAATTTGCTTAATCAGTTTATTTCGCTGAATAACCTGATTCTCAAACTGTTCATCAATGTCCAGCTGCTTCACGTTGAGCTGGTTAAGCGACAGTTTTTTGAGTTCTTCATTCGTTTCAACAACAGCATTTTTCAGGTCAATCGCCGACTGGCGGGCGTTCTTCGCCTGATTATGGAAATAGAGCAGCGCCGAACCGGCCAGCATCGCTGCGCCCACAGGACCGCCCACCAGTGCCAGCGCCCCTCTGGCCATACCTACCGCTGCAGAGGCTGCGCGGGCTGAAACGGAAAGCTGTTTATTGGCTGCATTCAGCTGGCTCTTTGCCTGGGTGGAGAGCAGTGTCTGCTCGGTTTCCTGGCGAATTAAGCGGTTAAACTCGCTCTGGTAACTCACGTTAAGGCCAAATTGCCTGGCGCTTTTCTCCATTTCCCGATAACGCCCGAATTCTGCATTATTCTGCGTCAGCGTGGCAGCGGTACTTTCCAGCGTTTTTCGCGCCATATCGGCCTGCGCCATCGCGCTGGCCCTGACTGCCTGCTGCTGCTCAACCCAGGCACCGATGTTCCCCCTGATACCTGCCGTCAGTTTTGTCGCCAGAACAGGAATCAGCGTATACAGCGCAACGTTGGCGACCGTATTAAAATTATCCGTCAGGCCATTAATGGCATCGGTAACGGTCTGAACACCACTGCGCAGCGGGCCGTTTCCGCTCTGTCCTACCTTAATAATCAGACCTTCAAAAGCCGAAGTCAGGCTGAGAAGATCGCCGTTCAGGTTATTTACCCTGATTTCGGCCTGCTCATGCGCGGTCTGCGTACCGGTCAGGGCGGCGGTCAGCGACTCCACCTTCTCGCGGTTCTGCACCAGGATGGATGCTGCGCTGAGGTTTTCCACCCCGAACAGCTTTACGGCCTGTTTTGTTGACAGGTTTTTCCCGGCCAGATTCTCCAGCGCCTGGCTCAGCCCGGCAACAGAAGGCTTCAGGGTCTTGTCCGTTCCTTTCTCCAGATTCAGGATCACGTTGCGCAGTGCGGTCCCGGCTTCGCCGCCTTTCACTTCGCGCTCTGCCAGTACCTGTATGGCGGCATTGAGGGTTTCAAAACCCACGCCAGCCTGTGCCGCTGCCACCCCGCCATTTTTAATCGCGGCAGCAGTATCGGCTATCTCCGACGAGCCAAATTTCGCGCCAGCAGCCAGCACGTTGATATACCGGTCGGCTTCACTGGCTCCCGCCCCAAACTGGTTTAATGACAGGGCCAGCGTTCGGGTGGCATCCGGAAGCGTCGTCCCTGCCGCCTGGGCCAGCGTTAACGCGCTTTTGGTCGCCGCAGTCAGCCCCGCAGAGGTACTCAGCAGTTCAGGCTTTGCCGAAGCCATCAGTTTAATGGCCTCTGCGGCCTGTGATGCGCTGTATTCCGTTGTGCGGCCCATTTCCTGCGCCGCCTGATCGTACAGTTTCATCTGCGCACTGGTGGCACCGGTGATGGCCTGCAAATCCGACAACGACTGGCTGTACTGCCGCGTGGTGCTGATAATGGTGCCCAGCGATAACCCTGCCCCGGCAAAACCTGCCAGCCTGCCAGCCAGCCCTGATACCGAAGCAGAAACACGCTTATAGGCATCCTCCGTCTTTTTCGCATCAGCCCGGGCATTGCGGTTAAACTGGCGTGACTGACTCTCAGCGCTGCCGTAGGCGCTCATCAGCTGCGATTTAAAGTTCGCTGCATTCAGATGCAGCCCAACGGCAAGAGAGGCAACGTCACCCATTACATTAATACCTTCATGACTGCCGCACACTGCGCATCCAGACTCGGATTCACGGCGGCGGTGGTGGATTTAACAGGGTGCGGGTTATTGTCAGAACCTTCTGGCGAAGGCTTTTTGAAAATGCCCTGTTTGAGGAAGAAAGCACGCCAGTGGAAAAGCGTGTCAGCCGGAAGCGCCGCAATTTTTGACGGGTCAGGCTCGCCCCAGCGGTCGGCCAGCCAGAAAATCAGCTCCAGCCAGGGCGAGTCACTCAGTTTTTTTCGGCGGTTTCCAGCTTACCGATGGCGTGCTTTTTCACTTTGTCGATGGCATCCAGAAGCACAACGTTATCGTGTGCCGCCAGCAGCTCCTTCGCCGTGGGTTTGTCTTTGGCTTTAATCGGCGAGCCGTCAGGCTGAACCAGGCTGTCGATAACAATCTGTACGCTCAGCTCAGACGCCAGGCGGGCATTGCCAGAGGTCTGCGCCTCGATGAGTGCATCTTCATGATCAATAAGCTCAGCCGCCGTCAGCCGACGCAGGTAAACCTTTGTGCCTAAAATTTCAGTTTCAGTAGGCGTGGATTTCGTTTTGAGCAGTGCATTTTTCAGTGCGGAGAGGCTAAATTCAGACATGGTGTATCCTGTTTTTCAGACGAAAAAAAACCGCCCGGAGGCGGCGTGTAACGGGAAACGGATTACGCTCCGGCATCTGGCGCCGGGGCGGCGATCCCCCATTTAATGTTGTTTTGCTTACCCTGCACCGTAATCTGGATAACTTCACTGGCAGGGGCGGTGATTTCGTTCATCTGCCAGCCTGAAAGCGCAAGGATCATTGAGGCCGTTCGTTTGTTCGGCAGCTCAATATAAAACTGAACGGTCTTACGCTGTTCCGCTGCATTGAGGAATGCGGTGAAATCTTCGTTTTCCGGGTCGTCAATGAAGCCCAGCGATTTCTCCGGCCCTTCCGGCAGGTCTGACACCGACTGCTTACTCTTGTCCAGCAGGGTGGTACAGTCGACAAATCCTCCCGTCTGACCTGTCGCGCCCAGCGCCTTGCAGTTAATCAGCGGTTTCAACGCCGCTACAGCGGCTCCTACCTCCCCAAACTTCACCACCGTCCCGGCAGGAAGCATTGCGTACTCAGGGGATGATTTTGGCGTTTTATTTTCATCAGCCATAATGATTCTCTCTTAAATAGTGGGCAGCGGTTGCTACCTGTTCTGAATGCCATTGCGGATTTCTACGGTCAGAATGCGCAGAACCTTCTGGACGTTGTAATCCAGTGCCGGACGGATGAACGGATCGGCAACTTGTTTAACCGTCCCGAACTCCTGGGCCAGCGCTTTCATGTAATGCTTTTTGCTGGGGCCAACCCGAAGGGTGACCACCGTATTTCCGCGACCTTTCCGGATGGAAGAGCGAATTTTGATGGAATCACGCATATGCTCTGCAGAGGACGCATCGTCGAAACCGGCATGTTGTTTCATGTCTTCTTCCACCACTTTCAGCGCCTCACGCCCTGCATCACGTAACACCTTCGTGCCGACCTTTTCACCGAGCGCAGTAAGCTGCCGCTCCAGCTCGTCCAGCCCTTTTACGTCCATAGTGATCATGGTGAGACGTCCCGGTAGTGAAAGGTAAAATCCCGCACGAGCCGGTACTGAATATTGCCGCTGGTCAGTACCGTTTTACTCTGCTGTATTCCCCCCCGGACCACATTCTGCACGGGAAAACCCTCCAGCTGGCCATGCACGATAGCGGTCCATTCCGCGCTGATTTTTTTATCCAGTTGTAACAGACGGGTGTAGTCATTAAGCAGATGAATCGCTATCTGGAAGCGCCCCGCAATCAGGCCTGTGCGCAGCAGTCCGGCGTACAGCTCCGGATCGGAAATACACTGGTAAGTAATCCCCTCCTGCAGTTCATCAGGCAGGAGCAAAGGGTAAACATCCAGCCCGGTCAGGCGTTCAAGTGCTGTCTTTAATGCCAGCTCGATCATGACGTGCGTCTGCCTCCCCTGTGATGATGATGCGGTCCGCAAGACGTTCGACGTTACGAACGGTATAAACCCGGTCAGACGTTGTTATTTTCCAGTCGATATCAATATTCAGGTTCGGATGAGTGGTAAAAAGACACGTTTCAACAACCTGCTGTTGATCCAGTGTGCGGACCTTTCTGCCCGACACCAGTTCGCGCTTCGCCCAGGCTTTCCCGGTCGCGACCAGTTGTTCCGGCAGATGTTCACCCAGCGGCCCCCGGCCGGATTGCATATACCCAATCGAAAGACGGCAGCTCATCTCTTCCGGCTTCAGGCTCATACGGTGTTCTCCTGCAACGGGAAAAGAAGATGCCGGACCGCAGCCGTCTCCAGCCACTGACCAGTGAAACCATTCAGATACGCATCCCCGACCAGGTACTGCATGGCCAGTTGGATATCTTCATCCGCCACAAAACCGCGTACACCTTCCGGCAGCGCCTGCAGTTCGTCATCGCTTCCCACCAGTTTGCAGTAGTAGTCACGTTCAATACTCTTTTGCGCCGCCGCCACCATTTTAGTGAGCATGCCGTCATGCTCTGTGAAATCCGGCTCCAGACGGAGCTGGGTTTTCACATCATCCAATGTCAGTATCATGGTCATCGGCTCCCTTGCGGGGACTCAGCGCCTTTTCCGCATCTTCTGGCCATACCGCAATATGGCGTTCAACCAGTTTTTCTGCGTACTCAGCATCAAAACAGGCCGTATCACCGCGTGAATAACGATGATAGGGTCCCAGGAAAAAAACCGCTTTCCGCGCCACTTCAACTCCCGTCAGGCCCGTGGCCCCGTTTGTTTCACTTCCGGTCAGATCAACTCCGGCATCACCTGAACCCGCTGCAGTATTCTGACCGTCATCCCCGTCCACTGTATTTTCCGGCGTCAGTTCATCCGGCTTTTTCACATCCCCGGCTGCAGCCGCCGCTGCCGCTGCTTTTGCTGCTTTCGTTGTCATCTTTTTGCTCCTGAAAAGAAAAAACCCGCTGCTGCGGGCCTGGCAATTACGTGCTTTTACTCTGTGCGACCGTGGTCGCACAGAGTGCAGGACCGGTTAAAACAGCACTTTTGTCCCGAGTACAAGACCTTCCGGATGACGGAAGCCGATATCGTGCTCCGTCACCACGCGGATCAACGACTGGTTACGGGAGAACGCGGAAACCAGATTGCCGTCCCCGTCCTGGTAGGAGGCTTCCTGTGAGAACGACACCTTCATGTTGCCGTCTTCACCGATAACCACATCATTAAAGTCAGCGAAGTAAATTTCCGACTCTTTGCCAGCGTCACCGAGGTTTGCCGGGATAGCGCTGGTACGCTGAATCTGAAATCCCTTCAACATCCCCTGGGCCATTTCCGGGTAGACCTTGTTACCGTTACCGTCGCGCAGACCGAACAGTTTCATGTAGGTACGGTTCGACATGCCCCAGCCGCAGCTGATCATGTTGCTGTTCCCGTCCATAGCCATCAGGATAATGTTGTCGAGATAGGTATCAATCGTCTGCAGATTAACCTCTGCAGCAGCTTCCCACGGCAGCAGGCGGTTCCACTCAGTTGCCCGCGCTTTCATACCGACAGGCGTATCACCGGTACCGTCATCGCGCATAAAGGCTTTATCTTCACGAACAGAAATCGCGGTCAGAATATCCTGCAGGACCAGCTGCTCCACGTTGTAGCCAGCACGACCAATCAGTTGGTTGGAGATAGGCACCATTGCAATCATGGTTTTCGCAGTGAGTTTCACATCATCGAAGCGCGCTTCTGATGTTTTCGCATCCTTGCCTTCCCCGGTGTAGCTCGCCGTCGCACCACCGGCCAGACGCGGCAGCGCCATATTGCCGTTCGGCAGCGGAATGGAGCGCGCGCCCAGCTTACGGACGATGGTGCGATCGCGCAGCAGTTCGATCACCTCGCTGTGCAGGTTTTGCGGAATAAGAACGCCACCTGACGCGGCGGCAGTGTTGATGGCCATCGAGACAGACTGGTCATTCAGTTCTTCAGTTGCAAATTTAGCAGCATCCTGGACGTTACCCTGTGCTGCCGCAATCGACATCACCAGACGGGTCATGCCTGCGCCGGTATATTGCTTTGGCTCAGCCTTAATGCTGATACCCGGAGCCTGTTGTGTACCTTTAACCGGTTTGGCAACAAGCGCTGCAGCACGTTCAGCTGCTTCCAGACGCTCCATTTTGGCACTGATATCTGTAAACTGCTGCTGCAGGCTGGCAAATTCGGTTAACTGCTCCGCTGTCAGCGTTCCACCGGTAGTTTCAATCGTGGCCAGGGCCTGTACCTGTTCATTAATACCCGCACGCTGACGACGTAATTCTTCAATCTGTGGCATAGTTTTCTCTCTTTTTGGCATAAAAAAAGCAGCCAACAGGCTGCTTTCTGGTAATGACGCATTAGCGCCGGGTCACATTCTGGTTTGCAGGTCCATCGCGGCGGCCTGCAACTTTATGGAAGTGGTTTCTTGAGGTTGTTTGTACTTTGCTGCAATGGCATTAATCGCAGACTGAGGATCCGAAACTTCATCGGCAAGACCAGCAGAAATGGAATCAGCGCCGAAATAGATTCCGGCCTGCGTGTTAATCACCGTCTGAGGGGCAAGATTCCGGTATTCCGCTACAGAGGTGATAAACGTCTCGTACATATCGTCAATCATCCTCTGGAACATTCCCCGAGCGTCTTCACTCAGTGGCTCATGTTGTGTACCGTTATTTTTGTTATCTCCCCGAAAAATCGTGGTGAATGTTAGCCCCATTTGCTCTTCCATCCTGGAAGTATCCAGGTGTTCCATAATCACTCCAATCGAGCCGACTCCACTGGTCTGGCTGACTACAATTTTGCTGCAGGCCGAAGCGATAAAGTAAGCCGCAGAATAGGCGCTATAGTTCACAATTGCAGTAATAGGCTTAGTTTGACGTGACTGGAAAATATAATCGGCCAGTTCCTTGCATCCAACCGCCGCACCACCACCAGAATTTATATCCAGCACAATTTCACTGATGGAAGGGTCATTTAATGCAGCATGCACCTGGCTACGTATGCGCTCATAGCTGGTAAGTTCAGAACACATTGCAGTAATTTGCCCACGACGCGGAACCAGAATGCCGTGAACAGGAATAACAGCCATTCCACCAGCTGGTTGAACCAAATCTGGCGCCTGATTGTTATCAGGCTCCTGCGTCATGTGAATTCCAGCCTCTTCTGATAATCCCTGAATACGGGGAACCAGCACAGCTTTTACAGAATCCATTGTCTGTCGTGTCACGTAATGTGGAACACCAAAGACCATAGCCGCCAGGTGCGGCAGATTAATTAAATTTTTTGTCATGATGTTTACCAGGTCAGCCCGCGCTGCGGGTGATATTCAGTTTCTGGACAGAATAGAGTTGATTTCTGCCAGTTGTTTTGCTGTTGGCGTGTTATCGCCAGGTAAGATTTGTTTACTGTCGACCATATTGAGAGGCGTCAGGTATTTGTCCCCTCCGGCGATGGGTGGAAGGTTCTCCATGCGGCGAATGTCGTTAACCGATAACCAGCCCCACTGGCGGCCTAGTGCATAAGATTCATAGCGTGACTTCTGATCCCCGCGCAGCAGGCCAGAAACATTGAATTCAATGTACAGATCACCGCGCTCGCTGGGTAAAAGCAGATCGCGCATTAATGCGCCTTCATGACGCTTCAGCCAGGCCAACAGCGTGTACATCACAAACTGCAGCCCCTGGTGCTCAATGTTGTTATTCGTGGCTTTCGCCAGCATCTGCACCATATGAGGCGGGATTTTATAGAGCCGGCACACTTCTTCCACGCCCCATTGTCGGGACTGCAACAGCTGCGCTTTCTCATTGTCCTGAGATAACTGCTTGTAGCTCATCCCTTCCTGAAGCAATGCAACAGAGAAGGCGTTTCTAACGCCGGAATATCTGTCCGTCCACTTTGCCAGCAGGCGGTCGATAGCATCCTGGCTTTTGATCGTCGGAGCGTCTTTTGGACGCTCAATAACGCCGCTCATCGTTGTACCACGGCGAAAGACCTGAGAAGCATGCTCTTCCACGGCGAGGTTTAGCCCAAGAACATCCGCGTTCGTCTGGATTGGGGAACTGCCGATATAGCCATCCAGTGAGAAGACCTTCACATGATGCATCATGCGCATTGGCAACGTTTCGCCAATTTCGGGTAGTTCATAATATGGCATCCCATCCGGGCCTTTCAGGACAATGACCTTTTGGGGATTAACCGGGATTAATTCGCGGGGATAACCTTTCCCGTCCCTGTCGATGATCGAGTAGCAATTCCCCTCCAGACCAAGCAGGCCCTGCTGCTGTTCAAAGTACTCAAATGAAGTGTCTTTTTTGTTGGGCTGGGAATGAATCAGATCATAAACAGGGTGGTCAGTCGCCCGTTCACGGCCTCCGTTAGCGCCTCGCCTGTAAAGTTCACACGGCAGCTGCGCAACCGATTCCGCCAGAAGCGTTACACATGCCCGGACCGCCGATAACGCCATTGCGGTTTCAGAAGTGATAATGATCCCCGCCTTGCTCTGGCTGGAACTCACACCACCCAGCATCGCCTGCCAGAAACTACCACCAGACTGAGATTTACCCCGAAACATCTGGGGAATGAACATTATTCACCCCCTGATTTAATTACGCTGGCAGACATTGATTTCGCGATTAAAAATGACCACAGCAGGCAGATTGAACCGCCAGTAATAAGCCCGGCTGCAGGTGAAATAAGCCAGGCACCGGCAGACAGTAATGCAGCTCCGGCGAGGCCGATAAAAAAACTTAAAAACGTCATTAGCATGCTACATCTTCCTCGTCGTAAACGGATGAATTACTTGCCCGGCTATTCAACATTGCCCGTCCGATTGCCATAATCAGCGAAACCGCGCCATCGATTTTGTTTTCGTTCTGCTCTTTGATGGGTTTAACCACATCGTCATTACCGGGCAAATACTTCCCGACGACGTTGCTGATACACCAGCTCATAATCGGGTTCCCGTCGTGATGAAAGCGGCCTGACTCAATGGCGGCTTCCAGCTCCTTCGTCGGATCAGACATATTGGTGTAGTTCTGTACGATAGTGATCGGGTTAAGGCTTTCATCAGCCAGATCATGTGAAAGCCCCGTCGCGCCGAACGGGTCAATCGGTGACTCACTGACTGGGTTGAGCTTGTTTGCCGCCTTGGCCTCTTCAAGGATGTAGCGGTAATCAACTTCAGCGCCATCAGTAACTGTAAGCAGTCCCATTTCAACCCATTTCTGAAATCGCTCCGCAGTACGACGATCTTCGTTCTTTTCAACGCTGAATACTGCGTCGTAGGGAACCCAGAAGCGGGGAGCAACGCTGTAGTAATGTGTCTTGCCGTCAATTTCCCTGGTGAACAACCGCGCCATACTGTTCATATCCAGCTTGCGCGCCAGGTCGAAAGACAGAACACATGGCTGTCCTTCGAATTGCTCCAGCGTAAGTGTCTTATCCTCACAGTTCTGCCAGGAAACCAGGTTGTAGAAAGCAGCACGGGCTGCAACCCAGATGTTGAGGTGTTTAGTTTTAAATACACCAGCCTGACGGGCGTTATTAATAGCTCTCTGTTGCTGGCTGAGGAGAAAGTCACGATAGACCGACACGCCCATATTCGGGTTAGCTTTTTCCAGCACTTTAGGATCGGTCCAGTCATCCCCCTCGTCGACGGTGTATATCACGCCGAACAATTCCTCATTCGGTACTGTGCCATTCAGCATCTCAATCACTTCACGCCGTTTGTCGTAGCATGGCCCCTCAATGTTGTAACCCGCCGTCGTGATCGCCCACATTAGTGGTTGTCGCCGCGCCCCCATACCCGTCAGCATAGTGGTGTAGAGCGAATCTGTGGGATGTTCGTGATACTCGTCAACAATCGCACAGTGCGGTGAAGCGCCGTCCCCAGGGTTACCAATCAGCGGCTCAAAACGCGCGCCATCTTCTGGCCGGCTCAGGTTGGACGCATTAACTTCAATCCCGAACGCTTCCACCAGCAGCGGGGTGCGCTTACACATCAGACGAGCTGGTCTGAATACTTCCCACGCCTGTTTTTCAGTTGTGGCCCCGGAATATACTTCAGCGCCAAACTCGTTATCACAGGTAAAACAGTACAGCGCCACACCTGCCGAAATAGCTGATTTCCCATTTTTACGCGGTATCTCCGTGTAAACCTCGCGAAATCGTCGAAGCTTCGACCCTTTCTGGACCCAGCCAAAGGCGCAGCACACAATAAACAGTTGCCATGCCTCCAGAGTGATCGGCATCCGCTTGAATGCCCACTCTCCTTTTGTATGTGGCAACAACTGGATAAATTTCGCGGCCTTTTCTGCCATGTCTTTATCGAAGCGATAACGAAATTTCTTACTCTTTTCAGCCGCCATGTCATCGATATGACGCTGGCAGGCCTGAATGACAAACTGGCACGCCGGAATTTTCCCCCGCACAACGTTGCGGGCGTATTGATTCGCGGCGTTTACGTTGGGGTACGATTTCCGGCTCATGAGTTGATCATCTTCAGGAATGGGTTAGAGGCTTTCTTCTGTCCGGCAAGGCCGATCAGTCGTTGACGACTGCTGGGGTCAAGTCCAAGCATGGAGCCGGTAGAACTCATCTCCGATTCCTGCTCTTTCTTTGCTGTTAGGTCAGGGTTTTTTATCTTTCCCCCCATAGCACCAGTGATAGACAACCCATCTCTGGCGATATTTTTAACCGCCCTGCGCCAGAACTCGTAGGCAACACACCAGCGCTCGAGTACGGCAAGATCGGTAACACACAGTAATCCCTGCCCACATAATTCTTTCGTGGTCAGTTCCCACATGACGGACGCCATTGGCAGACCTTCATCCTCAGAAAACCAGTCAGGTGGTGCCACGCCTTTAATCGGTGTGAATACAGGTTCCTCTTTATTCAGGGCTCGTTTGCCGGGGTTCCCTGCCAGCTCCTTGCGCGCCGTTGGCTTGGGGCGACGCCCGGAACGCCCCGCCGTTCCAGCCATAAGCGACACTCCTGGTTAAATTTCATTTTTCGCGGGTATAAAAAT
>NZ_JAOWDR010000048.1:0-102816 GCF_030334525.1 Citrobacter sp. Ce119 | reverse complement strand
TACTGCTGTCACTATATGCAGCACCGTCCGGTGCCTGAGACGGCGCGTTTTGCAGAACACCCGCAGCAGTGGGGTCATATCCACTGGCCGGAAGCGCTTGACGTTGAATCACGGACGGCACCGAATAATGATTCAACCGCCGGTGTGTAAGAATGTAATCACACTTTTCCGCAATCAAATCTTATTTATCTCTGTCGCAATAATAAATCATGCCCGTAAATTTAAAGTTGATTCCACCGGTGGCTCAGAAACCTAAACTTCCGATCGGCAGACGCTGGTTGAAAGGTCTGACTGGATTACTGGTGATAGGTTCCGGTTGGGCTTATTTTACCGGGTTGTCATTTCATTCGTCGGTATTCTGGATATTTTCAGCCGGGCTCCCGCTTACCGTGTGGCTGGTTGCAATATGGCTGCGTATTATGGTTTACCTTCCCGTGTTAATTCAGGCCCAGGCCTGGGATCGACGAAGAGAGGAGTTATTACTGCGTGAAATTCGTCGTGGTCGTCGCGCATTGCAGATATTGCACAGCGCATTTATTACGCCACACAGTGAGCACCAGCCAACGGGCAGCTCTTCTGTAAATATGTTAAAGCAGAATAAGCCTCTCCTGCATATGCAACCATCATGGCATGGAATAGAACGTTTTCGCCATAGTCGCTTACCCCTGGAGCCAGGGATGAAGCGAGATGACCTGGTTAAGCAGATATTCGACAGATTAATGGCTGGAATTGCACGACATCTTAACCAACTGCCGGACCATCAGCCCATAGCGCTATTGTTTGAAACCAATACATCACTATCTCGCCAGCGGTTGCACACGCTTTGGTGCAATGCCTGGCAACAACGTGATATTCGTCAACCCATCGAGCCTGTGACCGGGTACGGGTTGAACGTTATTGATAGCTGGCTGGACAGTCGAATCCACGAAGAAACGGTATTACTGATCATCGCGCTGCAGGTTGCTCCAGACGATCCAGATGGGACCGGGGAGGCGGCCGTTGCACTGCTGTTTGGCAATCGCATGACCCAAAATATCCTTCCTCCTCTGGCATGGGTTCATCGACCGGAAGCGAGTTTTGCCGACACGTTGGCAGAGAGCATTGCTCAAGCGTTGGATTGGGTGCCCGTTCAACCTGAAGATGTCCACGATCTCTGGTCATCCGGTCTGTCGCACCAGCAGCAAAGTACGATAGCTGCGCTGAATGCGCATCCGCCTCTTCAGGGGATAGAGATGAATAGCCGGTTATATAACCTTGACCGAACGTTAGGTGAAACGGGGTGCGTTGCCCCCTGGCTGGCTATCGCTGCCGCAGCACAAGGTACAAAAGAGTCGCAACTGATTATGAGTGGTGAAACAGGGAGCACAAAAATGTGGAGCGTGGTGGTTTCACCTTGTCAGACTGCAAAGGAGAAGGTCTAAGTGATGCGGTTTTTATTACCGATTAAAAATCCGACAGTGCGTTACTGGCTGATAGCAATGGCACCTATGCTGATTTCGGCAATTGCCTGCCTGATAATCTGGTACTGGCCAGAAAAAGTCGGCATGTTGCCGGGAAGCCTGAAACATTCTCGCTGGATAACCGGGTTGGGGGCGACAACTGCGGTAACCGGTGTATATGCGGTATTGACCTGGTTTAGCGCGCGATCTTCTGGTCGCCAGAGTTTCGACCTTACCCGGGCGCATATCCAGGGTGATGATCAACCTCGCATTAGTGAGAGTTACCAACATCACCAGCAGTCGACCCCATTTGCGGATATGTACGCGTATCTACACCGTCAGTATGGACTCTTCTGGCGTCAGCGGGTGCGTGTAATACTTGTCATCGGGGAAGAGACTGAAGTCGCATCGATTGCGCCAACGCTTGCCGAGAAACAATGGCTGGAAGGTGAGGGTACCGTACTGATTTATGGTGGTAGCCCGCAGGAATCAGTAGATCTCGGACCTTTATCGACGTTGCGTAAATTACGCAGTGCCCGACCTGTGGACGGAATCATTCTGTCGCTCAGCTACGAACAAGCATCAAGCGCTCAATGGATGAGTGATTCGCGACGAAGCCTGGAGCAAACAGGTAACGCATATCACTGGCTACCGCCAATATGGTTGTGGCAAACGGACCCGAGCATGCAAGGGACCCGCATTACTCAGGCGGTAGGTGTTTTCTTTCACGAAAAGACTTGCCCGGAGAGTGTTGGTCGCGAGCTAACCCGTTTGCTGCCGCAGCTATGTGAACAAGGGATGCGTCAGATTTTTACTGATAACCGCCATGATTATCTATTGCGACTTGGGCAGTGGCTGAAGTTGGGAGGGATTGAAAGCTGGCAGCGGATCCTCACGCCGTGGCTGTCTGGTAAGCAATGGCGGATGCCCATATGTGGGCTGATGTTTAGTCCCTCTGTAACGGTCGCGGCGGCGTCAGTTATTCATGCGCATTACTGGTCACCACCGGCCGCGTTTCATGGCGTACTGAAAAGGGGGGCTCAGGCTACTGGGCGGCATATGGGGTTATCCCGAGGTCGGATAATGTGTTACGTGGTGGCGGTAGTTATCGGTCTGTGGGGCGTTGGCAGCCTGATATCGTTTGCCGCCAATTATTATCAAATGACTTCCCTGACAAACAAAGCGCAGCAGTTGGCGATCGGTGAGCAGGTATCAGATGCTGAACTGATACAACTGAATGAACTGCGAAATGATATTGAGCGCATTCAGACACAAAAAAACACAATAGGGTGGCGTCATTTTGGTCTGAATCATGATACTGAATTATTGGCCGTTTTACTCCCGATTTATGGGGTGGCAAATAATCGCCTGATGAGAGACGAGGCTGCGCGGGTGTTGTCTGAAAAACTCGATGCTCTGACGCATCTTCCGCCGGGAAGTCAGCAACGCGCTGACCTGGCAAAATCGGCATACGATCAGCTTAAAGCCTGGCTGATGATGGGCCGCCCGGAAAAGGCCGACCCCGCCTTTTTTTCTCAGGTGATGACGCTGACACAACCGACGCGTAAAGGGATTTCTACCGGTATCTGGCAGAGTCTGTCGCCGGACTTGTGGGGATTTTACATGCAAACTTTACCTGGGCAGCCTGACTGGAAAATTATCCCAGATGCACAGGTGATGGTGGCAACCCGGCAGATCCTGCTAGCGCAGATTGAACAACGTAATGGCGATAATGCTATATATCTGAAAATGCTGGGATCCGTTTCCCGCAATTTTCCGGATATGCCCTTGGCGCAGATGACGAATGATACGGATGCCGCGCAATTGTTTACCACTTCGGAAACCGTTCCTGGGGTATTTACCCGCCAGGCATGGGAAGGGCAGGTGCAGCAGGCAATAGCTGACGCAGTGGCATCACGCCGCGAAGAAATTGACTGGGTGCTGAGCGACAATCAAAAAAAAGGTCGTGCTGAGGTTTCTCCTGAAGCATTAAAACAACGACTGACAGATCGCTATTTTAGCGAATACTCTGGGTCATGGCTTAAGTTCCTCAACAGTTTACGCTGGAAGCCGGCGCGAAATCTTTCAGATGTTGTGGATCAGCTTACGCTAATGAGCGATGTACGCCAGTCACCGGTAGTTGCACTGATGAATACTTTGGCATGGCAGGGGCAGGCAGGAAAAAAACGTGAAGCCCTGTCCGATTCATTGATGAAATCGGCAGAAAAAATATTGCAGAAAGAAGAGGAGGCACCGGTTATTGACCAACATGCAAACGATATGACCGGTCCGTTAGATGAAACGTTTGGCCCATTACTGGCGATAGCCGGTAAGGGTGATACGCCGAATAACCTAACGACTGAAACCTCATTAAGTTTTCAAACATTTCTCACTCGCGTGACCCGAGTCCGCCTGAAGCTGCTCCAGGTCACTCATTCAGCCGATCCGCAGGTCATGATGCAGCAACTGGCACAGACGGTGTTTCAGGGCAAAAATATTGATCTTACCGATACGCGGGAATATGGCAGTTTGTTAGCAGCGGGGTTAGGAGAGGAGTGGAGTGGTTTTGGTGACGCGCTTTTTGTGCAACCCCTGACGCAGGCATGGGAGCAGGTCCTGCAACCATCGGCTGCGGGAATAAATGAGAGCTGGCAACGTACGGTTGTTTCTGACTGGCAGGAAGCAACAGATGGCCGATATCCGGTGAGTGAGGGGCGCAGTGATATTCCACTGCCGGTTCTGGCTGAGTTTATTCGACGTGATACCGGAAAGATCGACCAATTTCTTCATGAGAATCTCGCGGGTCTAATGCACCGTGAGGGGCGTCGCTGGGAAGTAGACGAAATGAATACCCAGGGATTAATTATTAATCCGGAATTTATCCAAGCCGTTAACCGTCTTGGTGAGGTTCGCGACGCCTTATTTGCTGATGGTAGTCAGGGGATGCGTTTTGAGCTGCGCGCGCGCCCAGTACCGGACGTTGTGGAAACGATACTTTCCATTGACGGACAGCGACTGCACTACTTTAACCAGATGGAAAGCTGGCAGAGTTTCCGTTGGCCGGGAGAAAGCCAGAGACCCGGCGCCATGCTGACCTGGACAACCACGCAGGGAGGGGCAAATCTTTACGGGGACTATCCGGGAGAATTAGGCTTAATTCGTTGGCTGGAACAAGGACGAGCGGAGAAACGTGATGATGGAATGTGGCAACTCACCCTCAGTGCGCCAGACGGTAAAAAACTGTGTTGGTTAATGCGCACTGGGCCAGGCGGTGGGCCGCTGGCATTATTAAAATTGCGAGGTTTTGTCCTGCCGAAGGATATTTTTTTGGTGAGTCGCCAACGAAATTCAGACGCTGGAATAAACTAGCCCAGCCTTCAGATGCTCAAATACGTTCCTGACGAATGTGTCCCTCTTATGTCACTTCAACGAAACTCGAAATCTATCGGTATATAAAAATAATATGCTGACGATAAAGAGCAGTAAGGAGAATATATGGCTGGATGTTATTTGGTTGTAGGCGATAAAACCACCTGCGGAGGGGTAATTATTGAAGGTGATCCCACGCATACTATTATGGGGATACCTGTAGCAAGAGAATTTGACCGGGTTACCTGTGGGCGTTTTATTGGCATATTCAGCATTGTTGGCGGAATTGTGCCCGATACTATCAACGGTCGAATGCCTGCCGGCTCGCAGGAAAGTCAAAGTACCTGTCCATGTCAGTCTTTGTTTATTCCTTCCATGATAACTGACACCTACACTATTTAATAAATGAGTATTCCATGGATGATTTAACCCTGCGTTACTTTGACGCCGAAATGCGCTACCTGCGCGAAGCGGGCGAGGAGTTTGCCCGCGCCCATCCTGACCGGGCGGCGATGTTGAATCTGGATTGCCCTGGTGCTCGCGATCCTTATGTCGAGCGGTTGTTTGAAGGCTTCGCTTTTCTTATGGGGCGGCTGCGGGAAAAACTGGATGACGACCTACCGGAACTGACCGAAGGGTTAGTGAGTTTGCTATGGCCGCATTATCTGCGGACGATCCCTTCGTTAGCGATTGTGGAGTTGACGCCACAATGGCGCGAGATGAAAGAGCGGATGGTTGTAGAGAAAGGATTTGAGGTGCTTTCTGGCCCGGTAGGTGATAAGCGCACCCGCTGTCGTTACACCACTACTCGGGATGTCACATTGCTGCCGTTGTTGCTGGAGATGGCGCGACTGGACACCGATCCGGACGGACGTTCCGTGATCAAACTGCGTTTTTCCTGCAGTGAGCTGGCCGACTGGCAGCAGGTAGATCTGAGTCGACTTGCATTTTATCTCAATGCCGATGCGCCGCTGGCCTGTGCATTACATGAAGCGTTGTCGCTAAATGTGGCGACTATACGTTTGCGATTGCCAGGACAGACAGATGATCAAGCGCTGGAAGCCTGGTTCACGCCAGGGGGATTTGGCAATGAGGATAACCTCTGGCCGAAGGATAGCGGTGCGTTTGGCGGTTATCAGCTGTTGTTGGAGTACTTCACTTTTCGGGAAAAATTTATGGCGCTGGCGCTCTGCGGACTTGAACAGGTTGTTCTCCCGCAAAGGCTCCCCTGGTTCGAACTTGATGTCGTTTTGAAACGCCGCTGGGATTATGACTTCACCTTCAGTGAAAAACATATCCGCCTGCACTGTGTGCCAGTGATAAACCTTTTTCCTCTGGAGTCTGACCCGCTGACCCCTGATGCCTTGCAGACCGAATATTTGTTACGTCCGATGCGTATTCAGGATGGCCACACTGAAATTTACTCTGTAGATTCCGTTATTTCGTCAAAGCACTCCGGGCATCAGGTTTTTGTGCCATTCACCAGTTTTCGCCACAAAGGGGGAATGTTACGCCATGACGCACCAGAATATTATTATCACACCCGAGTAAAACGTGGCCCTTCCGGTCTACATGATACCTGGCTAATCCTCGGTGGTAAGGCTTTTGATAACTACAGCGTACCTGAAGGCGAAAGCCTGTCATTAAGTCTTACCGGTACGAACGGTCAACTACCTCGTCGGGTATTACGCAGTACGTTGCTCGACACCGTTGTAAAGTCTACCGCGGCGAATGTCCGAGTCCGTAATCTGACGGCGCCAACGCTTCCCTGTTATCCACCAAACCGTGACCGTTTTCACTGGCGTGTATTAAGCCATCTGGGGAGCAGTTTTCTGTGGATGATGGATAACCCGGAAGTATTGCGTGGAACTCTGGCGCTTTATGACTGGACGGACGATGAAATGAATCGACGCCGTCTGGCCGCTATTGTTGACGTTAAGCACAGCGAAACGGAGCGTTTCGAGCGCGGGCATCTGCTACGCGGTGTGCAGATAGAGGTCACCCTTGATAGCAATGGTTTTGCCGGCCGCGGAGACATCTGCCTGTTTGGTGAAATGCTCAATCGCTTTTTTGGACTCTATACCGACATCCACCTGTTTAATCGGTTGATTCTGATCTTACAACCTACGGGGGAGCAGCTAGCATGGGACGAAAATCCGCGCAACCCAGGGATGCGCTAACATCACGTCTGAAAGAAGATATTAGTCGTATTAATTTTTATCGATTTTGCCAGCTTCTGGAAAACCACGGCGCTCACCGACTGGGGGAAAGTGATAACCCGCATGATGATATGGTGCGTTTTCGTCCCCATCCTGGTGTAGGGTTTCCCGCTAGCGAACTGAAAGCTATTGAGTGCGATCCTGAGCATCCGGATGCCCCTCTTACGGTCCGCTCAACCTTCATGGGGCTTTACGGTGTGGATTCACCGCTGCCGACAACATACATAGATGACATCACGCAAAGGCGCGATGGTCACGAGGTACTGGAAACCTTCCTCGATATTTTCAACCATCGTATTTTGACGCAGTTTTACCGCATCTGGCGAAAATACAGTTACCCAGCCACTTTTGAAGCGGGGGGGCGCGATAGTACTTCGCGCTGCTTATTGGGACTCATTGGCTTAGGGATCGCCGGTACACAGGAGCATATTGCCACACCGTCATCGCGTTTCCTCGCCCTGTTGGGGATTATGCGCCAGCCCGGGAGAACGGCAGAAGGTATTGCCCGGTTGGTCAACTTACTGGCGCCGAACACGCGTACTGACGTCATAGCACACGATCTGCGTACGGTGGCGATTCGACAACCTGCAGGACTGTTTGATGAACAACCATTAAGGCTGGATGGCCATACGATACTGGGGGATGAGGCAACCGATGCAGCCAGTCAGTTATTAATTTCACTCGTGACTGATGATGCAACAGAAACGGAGGGCTGGTTACCCGATGGGGGGCTTTTGACCGACTTGCTGGTATTACTGCGTGTTTATCTGGGGTGGCGCTATCGGGCGCGGATTATGTTGACTCTTCCCACCCGTCTGCTTCCTGAGCCTGTGCTGGGTGAGTCACCTGTGCGACTGGGTCTTACCTGTGTTAATGGTCTGCAAAAAGGAGACAGGGACTTACCGGACGACTTCACGGTAGAACTTGAACATTACCGTGGTCTGACACCCGCTATGATAAATAAGGGCATAAAGCGTGTTCATTACCGTTTTTAAAATGAAAAATATTCTTCCCGTACTGGCATTAATACTCAGTGGCTGCGGCTTCTTTCAGTCAGTAAGTGACGGTACCCGCTCCGCTGCAAGCTCTCTTTTTTATAAACAGATTAAGATATTACATCTTGATATCTCTGGCCGGGCCGCGCTCAATACTGACAGCCGCGAGCAAAACAGCGCGCCACAGTCGGTTATAGTGCGTATTTACCAGTTAAAAGATGAGAAGCGTTTTAATCAGACTCAGTACGAACAACTGGTCGGTTACGGGGCTAACCTGTTAAAAGAGGATTTACTGGCTGAGCAGTTTGTGGTGGTTAAGCCCAATAGCGCCGTGACGCAGGATATGCCGATGGAAGAGGGAACACAATTTGTGGCGATTGTGGCTCTGTTTCGCGATCCTGATATGACCAAGGGCAACTGGCGGTTGGTGGTCAAACGCAACGATCTTGACCCCGATGAGGCACGTAAAATCGTGCTTGATGGCCATAGTATGACGATGCTGCCAGAGGAAAAGTAATCCCTCATAGAAAAGGGCGCATCGGCGCCCTCTGTTTTATTAGTCAGTGAACGGGATGATGATTTCGCCCGGTTTCACCTCAATACCTTTCGCCAGTTTTTTCGCCAGCGCTTCACCCTGGCTACTGTCATCCTGCAGAATATACGCTGGCTGCTGATTGAAATAGTTTCGCAGCGACTGATTCAAATAAGGCATCAGCGTTTGCAGCACCGACTGCATTTTTTCCGGTGTGACGATGGCATCCACAACTTCCATCTCTTGCAGATAAATCGCGCCTTTTTCTTTATTGAAGACCGGTAAGGCTTTGAGTTTCAGCTTCATGGTCGCTTTTTGAGTGCCAAACAGCGAGTTCATGTCCAGGTTGGCATCACCGGTCAGCGTCACTTTATTGGGTTCTTCACGGCCTATCTGGCTGGCGAGATTGTTTAGTACGATATGCGCTTCAGCGACGCCAGGCAATCCGATATCTTTAGAAAAGTTATTATGTTTCGCCAGGGCCTGATTAATCTCTTGCTCGCTAACCGTGTATTGCGTGAGTTGATTACAACCAACCAACAGGCCGCTGACAATGAGCGCAGCGGCAAAAAGAAGCTTTTTCATGGGGTTCCTCAACATGATGCTTGTGGTGTAATCGTGACACAAAGCATCATCGAGTACCAGCGCCGCGGCTACCAGCAGAAAAAACTGAAAAATGCGCGTACGCCGGATTGGCTATCAGGCGTCAGGCTCCAGCATACCCCTCGTTGGGCGTTTGAGGCTGAATTGCCAGCCCAGCGCCAGGAAAGTGATGAAGCCGATGATACCGAGCATCATCCAGGGCAGTTCAGGCTGCGCCAGGGCTTTACCCATGTCAAACAGCCAGCCGCCGCCGACATAACCAATTGCGCCACCGATAGCGAGCCCCAGTCGACTGAATCCCATATAGCTTCCTCGGGCACGTGCATTCGCCAGCGAGGCGCTCAGGGTTTCACGCGCCGGTTCGGCGATGATCGAGCCAATATAGAAGGTGCAGATCAGGGTAAACAACTGCTGCAAATTCCCGACCAGCCCGATGGGCATCATGCTCAGAGACATCACCAGCAGCCCGGCCATCAGGCGATGCTCAAGGCGAAAGCGTTTTTCGCTCCAGCGAGCAATCGGGTAGAGCAACGTTAAAGAGAGGCACGCCTCGATGGCGTACATCCATTTTACAGCAGCCGGTGAGCCAGCGATGTCGTTCACCATGATTGGCAGCATCAGCATCACCTGCACTGCCAGCATGTAATAGCCTGCCAGCGTCAGCACATAGGTGACAAAGCGCTTGTCATGCATGACATGGCTCATCCCTTCGCGCACCGGTATTTTTACCGTCGACAGCTTCCATGCCGGGAGCAGCCAGGCGTTAAACGCCGCGCACAGAACGAATAAAATTGCGCCGGTGGCACATACCAGACGAAAATCGTATTGCAATAACCAACTGCCGAGCAACGCGCCGACCACGGCCCCGGCGCTATCCTGCATCATCAGAATAGAGAAAAAACGCCCGCGCTTTTCCGGGCGGATCAGTTTGACCACCAGCGCCGAGCGGGGAGGGTCGAACAGCGTACCGCCCAGCCCGGAAAGAAAGCAGGAAAACCACAGCAGCCACGGCTCATGAGCAATGCCCATGGTGGCAAATCCGGCAGCGCGCATCAGCATGCCGGTGACGATCATTGGTTTGGCGCCGAAACGGTCCGCAATAGCGCCGCCGAAAATACCCAACCCCTGCTGGATAAATTGACGTAATCCAAGTGCGATACCGACCATCACGGCAGCCCAGCCCATTTGGTCGACGAAACGAATTGAGATCAGCGGGAAAACGACGAAGAAACCCAGCACGACCAGCATATTATCGATGAGAAGGAAGTATTTACCCAGGTTCCTTGCCTGCGAGACTTGCGACATTTCCCCTCCAGGGAAAAACTCGTCACTCTGGATAGAGTTTAAAAGATAAGCACCTCCTATTCTGCGGTGTCGTCATCGCTTTTCCCACCCTTCGCGGGACAATATTTTTTTATCAAAAGTCCGTCTTGATAGAGAGTTTTCATCAAAATGTGTGAATAATTCAAAAAATGGCATTTTGCTCTTTTCACAGGGTGTATTCGCACAGGTATAGTAATGCGAATAGCGTATTGAAGACGTTACGGGAAGGAGTAGGTATAGAATGTTTGGCTATCGCAGTAACGTGCCAAAAGTGCGCTTAACCACGGACCGCCTGGTCGTGCGTTTGGTGCATGAGCGTGATGCCTGGCGTCTGGCAGATTATTACGCAGAAAATCGTCATTTCTTAAAACCCTGGGAACCCATTCGCGATGAAAGCCACTGCTATCCGTCCGGCTGGCAGGCGCGTCTGAGTATGATCTCTGAGTTTCATAAACAAGGCACCGCTTATTACTTTGCGCTGCTTGATCCGGAAGAAAAAGAAATTATCGGCGTTGCTAACTTCTCGAACGTGGTGCGGGGATCCTTCCACGCCTGCTATCTCGGTTACTCCATTGCGCAGAAGTGGCAGGGACAGGGACTGATGTATGAAGCCTTAACGTCGGCCATCCGTTATATGCAGCGCACGCAGCACATTCACCGCATTATGGCTAACTACATGCCACATAATAAACGCAGCGGTGACCTGCTGGCGCGACTGGGTTTTGAAAAAGAAGGATATGCTAAAGACTACCTGCTGATTGACGGGCAGTGGCGCGATCACGTGCTGACGGCGTTGACGACATCAGAATGGACCCCCGGCCGCTAAGTTTCAGATGCAGCCATGATTAATGGAGAAGACGATGAAATACGAATTAACCGCCACCGAAGCACGAGTGATTGGCTGTTTATTAGAAAAACAAGTGACTACGCCTGAACAGTATCCGCTCTCCGTAAACGGAGTGGTAACCGCCTGCAACCAAAAAACGAATCGTGAACCGGTGATGAACCTGTCGGAATCGGAAGTACAGGATCAGCTTGATAACCTCGTGAAGCGGCATTTCCTGCGCACGGTAAGTGGCTTCGGCAATCGCGTCACGAAATATGAGCAGCGGTTCTGCAATTCGGAGTTTGGCAATCTTAAACTCAGCGCGGGGGAAGTGGCGCTCATCACCACGCTGTTGCTGCGCGGCGCCCAAACGCCGGGTGAACTGCGTAGCCGCGCATCCCGTATGTACGAATTCAGTGACATGGCCGAAGTGGAGTCGACGCTGGAGAAGCTGGCGACCCGGGAAGATGGTCCTTATGTCATTCGCCTGGCGCGCGAGCCGGGCAAACGGGAAAGCCGTTATATGCACCTGTTTTGTGGTGACGTTGATGAAGCAATTGCCGCGGCAGATGAACCTCCGGTAGCAACGGGGGATCTGCAGGCGCGCGTTGAGGCGCTGGAGTCAGAAGTTGCGGAGCTCAAACAGCGGCTTGATTCCTTACTGGCGCATTTGGGAGACTAACGTGAATAAATTACGCATCGGCGTTGTCGGCCTCGGTGGGATTGCACAAAAGGCCTGGCTACCCGTGCTGGGCGCTAGTGCCGACTGGACGCTGCAAGGGGCATTTTCACCTTCGCGGGAAAAAGCGCTGCGTATCTGTGATACCTGGCGGATCCCCTACGTTGATTCTCTGGTGAATCTGGCGCAAACCTGCGATGCGGTTTTCGTTCATTCCAGTACCGCGACGCACTATGCGGTAGTAAGTGAACTGCTAAACGCCGGGGTGCATGTGTGTGTGGATAAACCACTGGCGGAAAATTTACGCGAGGCAGAGCAATTAGTGGAGTTGGCCGCGCGGAAAAAGCTGACGCTGATGGTCGGGTTTAACCGTCGATTTGCGCCGCTTTATCAGGATCTCAAAGCTCAGTTGGCTAATGCGGCGTCTGTCCGTATGGATAAGCACCGTACGAACAGCGTCGGGCCGCACGATCTGCGCTTCACTCTGCTGGACGATTATCTGCACGTAGTCGATACCGCATTGTGGCTGGTGGGAGGAAAGGCGCAGTTAAACAACGGCACGCTGTTAACCAATGAATCCGGTGCGATGCTTTATGCGGAACACCATTTTTCTGCCGGGCAAATGCAGATAACGACCAGTATGCATCGCCGCGCAGGTAGTCAGCGTGAGTGTGTGCAGGCGGTGACGGACGGCGGCCTGATAGACGTAACTGATATGCGGGAATGGCAGGAAGAGCGTGGGCAAGGCGTGGTGCACAAACCGATCGCAGGCTGGCAAACCACTCTGGAACAGCGGGGTTTTGCCGGATGCGCACGTCATTTTATTGAGTGCGTGCAAAATCAGACGGTTCCCCAGACGGCAGGCGAGCAGGCGCTACTGGCCCAGCGCGTTGTCGAAATGCTGTGGCGGGAGGCGATGGCTGAATAACCCCCTGTAACATCTGGCGGTAGTAATTCATTGTAATCCAGGTACTATATGCCAACTCAAAAATAACACCTCTTTTCAATCATAGGCTGGTTTGTTGGCCTGGTAAGATGCTGCGGCGTCGCCATCAGGCACAGCAAAAGTGTCGGATAGCGGCGAGCATGCCTTATCTGACCTACGGGCAGGTTTGTCGGGGTTTTGCCTCAGAGTCTGGAATACAACATAGATGAATTTATTAAAGTCGCTGGCAGCCGTCAGCTCGATGACGATGTTTTCACGTGTGCTGGGTTTTGCGCGTGATGCGATTGTCGCCAGAATCTTTGGCGCAGGGATGGCGACAGATGCCTTTTTTGTGGCATTCAAACTTCCTAACCTGCTGCGCCGAATCTTTGCTGAGGGCGCTTTTTCGCAGGCGTTTGTGCCTATCCTGGCTGAGTACAAAAGTAAGCAAGGTGAAGATGCGACCCGCGTGTTTGTCGCTTACGTTTCCGGGCTGTTGACCCTGGCGCTGGCCGTGGTGACGGTCGCCGGGATGCTGGCTGCCCCGTGGGTGATTTTAGTCACCGCGCCTGGGTTTGCCGACACCGCCGACAAATTTGCGCTGACTACTCAACTGCTACGCATAACCTTTCCGTATATTCTGCTGATCTCACTGGCTTCGCTGGTTGGTGCGATCCTTAACACCTGGAACCGCTTTTCTATTCCGGCGTTTGCGCCGACTTTTCTGAATATCAGCATGATCGGTTTCGCGCTGTTTGCAGCACCTTATTTTCATCCTCCGGTGCTGGCGCTGGCGTGGGCCGTTACGGTTGGCGGTGTGCTACAGCTGATTTACCAGCTGCCGCATCTGAAAAAAATTGGCATGCTGGTGCTGCCGCGGGTGAACTTCCGCGATGCGGGTGCGATGCGCGTCGTCAAGCAAATGGGCCCGGCGATCCTTGGGGTTTCCGTCAGCCAGATTTCACTGATCATCAATACGATTTTTGCCTCGTTTCTGGCCTCTGGCTCGGTTTCATGGATGTACTATGCCGACCGTCTGATGGAGTTTCCGTCCGGCGTACTTGGCGTAGCGCTGGGGACTATCCTGCTGCCATCGCTGTCCAAAAGCTTTTCCAGCGGGAATCATGATGAGTACTGCCGGCTGATGGACTGGGGGCTGCGTTTATGTTTTCTGCTGGCATTACCGAGTGCCGTCGCATTAGGGATTCTGGCCAAACCGTTGACGGTGTCTCTGTTCCAGTACGGGAAATTTACTGCCTTTGACGCCGCCATGACTCAACGCGCGCTGGTGGCGTACTCGGTCGGTTTGATTGGCTTGATCGTGGTGAAAGTGTTGGCCCCAGGTTTTTATTCGCGCCAGGATATTAAAACGCCGGTCAAGATTGCCATTGTCACGCTGATTATGACCCAGGTAATGAACCTGGCGTTTATCGGACCGCTGAAACATGCCGGGTTGTCGCTGTCGATTGGTCTGGCGGCGTGTCTGAACGCTTCACTACTGTACTGGCAGTTGCGTAAGCAGAAAATCTTCACCCCGCAACCGGGCTGGGCCTGGTTCCTGACGCGACTGGTGATTTCTGTACTGGTGATGTCGGCGGCGCTGGTCGGGATGCTATACATTATGCCGGACTGGTCGCAGGGAACGATGTTGTGGCGCCTGCTGCGTCTGATGGCTGTCGTAGTGGCAGGTATTGCCGCTTACTTTGCCGCGCTCGCCGTGCTGGGCTTTAAAGTGAAAGAGTTTGTGCGCCGGACGGCGTAACAGATCAATGCCGGATGGCGGCTTAACGCCGTATCCGGCCTACAAAACGCGTAGGCCTGATAAGCAAAGTGTTATCAGGCTTGCATCAGATAGAGAATTTTTTCCCGCCGCGGTGCGCAGCAGAGGTTTGACCGTTTGCGCCATACAGCGCCGGTTCCTGGTGCGGTTTCAGCACTTGTATTGCTTGTTGATTGCGCTCGATCTGTCCTTCCAGCAGCCAGCCATTGTGCTGATTGAGGTCGCGTAGGTGCTGTGTTTTCATGGTGATGGTTTGCCAACGCTCGGCAATTTCATCATTAGCGCTGCGCGTGGCATCATGCTCCAGACGGCGCTGCTGCTCCAGATAATCAAGGGTTGCCAGCAAAGAGCTTTTTTCTTCTGTAATACGCTGAAGCAGGCTGCCGTTGATATATCCTGCGGAAAGTTGCTGCTGTTCAGCATCCATTACCGTTTTCAGGTCATTGAGGACGGTCGTCATCTGGTCAAGTATTTCTGACAAACGAGTCATACTTTATTTACTCTGTAAGTAGCTCTGCGCCTCGCGGATCAGCGAGTCGGCAATTTTTCCAGTGTCCATCTTCAGCTCACCGTTACGGATCGCGGTTTTCAGTGCTTCGACGCGTTCCATATTGATGTCATTGGTGCCGGGCTGCATCAGTTTAGCCTGGGCGTCGCTCAGCATGACGCTGGTGCTGGTGGTGGCGGTGGTTTTTTCCTTCCGCGCTTTTTGTACCGGCGCATCGCTGGTTTCACGTGGCTGAACGGTACTTACTGGTTTCAATGGTGAGGTACGATCAATGCTCATTTTGTTTTTCCTCATCGAGGGGTTACGCTATAGCGGCCCGCTGTAATCATTGGTTGTTTATCTATCGGCACACGCTAAAAAATCTTTAACCTATTATAGGTTAATCAGAATATTCCCATCAGAATCGACGATGCCGCTCACCACCTGGCCTGAAACCATCCGCACTCGCGCATTCTGTGCAACGGCGGCATTGTTCAGCGCTTTGCCTTCGGCATTCACCCGAAAACCCTCTCCGTTGGCGATAACCAGTACGCGCTGACCGGCCTTGATCCGCCAGGCCTGGCGCAACATTGAAAGCTGTATCGGTTGACCTGGCACCAGATCGCGCAGGCTTACGGCATCCTGTACTTGACTCATATCCAGCACCGCGCGCGGTGGTAGTTGGTCCAGTCGACCTCGTTTTAACGTTACGCTGGCCTGAGTCAGGGCGCTACCCCGGGCTACGGGCGCGGCGGCTACCACGTAGTTTCCTGTGGCCTGCACGTTCACCTGCAGATAACGTTTTTCGTTGGCGCATCGCGCCAGCACGTTCACATTGCCCCACAGTTTTGCACTGCCGGACACGCTTAATGCGGGTTGCTCGCAGCTCGGCAGTAAGTTTGGTGACGTTCGGATAGTGACCATCACCTCATCGCTAAATCCGGCCAGACGCTGGGAGAACCATGCTGTTAGCTGAGAATTCAGGTCTTGCGCCAGCGTCATAGGGCTGAACAGCAGTGCTGCAACGACTATTCCACGTTTAAACGTTTGCATCAAAACCTCGTGCTTTTTCAGGTAGTGGCAGGATTTTACCTGTGTGACGCAGTCATCAACGCAACAAATAGCGACGCATTTTGCGTTTATTCCGGCGATAACGCGCGCGTAATGGGATTTAAGCTGTCGGCTGAATTTTGTCATTTGCGGAGGAGATATGCTCGATAAGCTCGACGCCGCCTTACGTTTTCAACAGGAAGCGCTGAATTTGCGCGCCCAACGCCAGGAAGTATTGGCGGCCAACATAGCCAATGCCGACACGCCGGGGTATCAGGCGCGTGACCTGGATTTCGCCAGTGAATTGAAAAAAGTCATGGTGCGAGGACGGGAAGAAACCGGCGGTGTCTCGTTGACGCTGACCTCTGCACAACACATTCCGGCCCAGACCGTTTCCGCTCCTTCTACGGAGCTGCTCTACCGTATTCCTGACCAGCCGTCTCTCGATGGTAACACGGTGGATATGGACCGGGAGCGTACGCAATTTGCCGACAACAGCCTCAAATATCAAATGGGGCTAACCGCGCTGGGTGGACAAATCAAAGGCATGATGAACGTGCTGCAAGGAGGGAACTAATTCGTGGCGCTGTTAAATATTTTTGATATCGCAGGCTCTGCGCTGACGGCTCAGTCTAAGCGTCTGAACGTGGCGGCCAGCAACATGGCGAATGCGGATAGCGTCACCGGACCCGACGGTCAACCGTATCGTGCGAAGCAGGTTGTTTTTCAGGTTGATGCCGCGCCAGGCGCAGCAACCGGCGGCGTGAAAGTTGCTGATGTCATTGAAAGCCAGGCGCCGGATAAGCTGGTTTATGAGCCGGGTAATCCGCTGGCCGATGCGAATGGTTACGTAAAAATGCCGAATGTGGACGTCGTCGGCGAAATGGTCAACACCATGTCAGCCTCGCGTAGCTACCAGGCAAACGTCGAAGTGCTCAACACCGTGAAAAGCTTGATGCTCAAAACGCTGACGCTAGGCCAGTAAAGGAGGCGCACATGTCTATTGCTGTAAAAATGAATGACCCAGGCACCACTGGCGTTAATGACGCCACGGGGAAGAATTCGCTGACGGGCAGCAACGCTGCTGATCTGCAAAGCAGCTTTCTGACGCTGCTGGTTGCACAGCTGAAAAACCAGGATCCAACTAACCCGCTGCAAAATAACGAACTGACCACCCAACTGGCGCAAATCAGTACCGTGAGCGGAATAGAAAAACTGAACACCACGTTGGGGTCGATCTCCGGACAGATCGACAACAGCCAGTCGCTGCAGGCCAGTACTCTGATTGGCCATGGCGTCATGATCCCGGGCACTACCATCCTGACCGGTAAAGGTACGGAAGAGGGCGCCAAAACCACCACCACGCCGTTTGGCGTTGAGCTGCAGCAACCAGCAGATAAGGTTACCGCAACCATTACCGATAAAGATGGCAAGGTGGTACGCACCATTGATATTGGCGGTTTGAAAGCGGGCGTTCATACCTTTACCTGGGACGGCACCATGACCGATGGCACGGATGCGCCAAGCGGTTCTTACAACGTGTCAATTGCTGCCAGTAATGGCGGAACGCAACTGGTGGCGCAGCCGCTTCAGTTTGCGCTGGTGCAGGGAGTTATTCGCAGTAACGGCGGTAATACGCTGGACCTGGGCACCTATGGAACCACCACCCTCGACGAAGTACGGCAGATCATTTAAGCCTTCACACTTATCAGGAGTAAGTCATGGCCTTTTCACAAGCGGTCAGCGGTCTGAACGCTGCAGCGACCAACCTCGATGTCATTGGTAACAACATCGCCAACTCCGCCACCTACGGTTTTAAGTCCGGTACGGCATCCTTTGCCGATATGTTTGCCGGTTCTAAAGTGGGTCTGGGCGTTAAAGTTGCGGGTATTACCCAGGACTTTACCGACGGCACTACGACCAACACCGGTCGCGGGCTGGATGTTGCTATTAGCCAGAACGGTTTTTTCCGCATGGTAGACAGCAACGGTTCCGTATTCTTTAGTCGTAATGGTCAGTTTAAGCTCGATGAAAACCGAACGCTGGTTAACATGCAGGGGCTGCAATTAACGGGATACCCGGCTGCCGGTACGCCGCCAACTATTCAGCAGGGCGCAAATCCAGGCCCAATCACTATCCCGAATACGCTGATGGGGGGAAAATCCACCGAAACGGCGACGATGCAGATCAACCTGAACTCATCAGCAAAAGTTCCGACGAATAAGTTTTCGCCGTCTGATGCTGACAGCTATAACAAACGTGCGCCGCTGACGGTATTTGACAGCCAGGGAAACCAGCACGACGTTAACCTTTATTACGTTAAAACCGGTGATAACACCTGGGATATCTGGACTCAGGATTCCAGCGTAGCAAACTCGCCGCTGGTGAAATCAAGCCAGATGACCTTCGACACCAATGGCTCTCTGGAGGCCGTTAAAGGTTATACCGAAGTGAAGCCGACGCCTCCTGCGACTGAATCAACCTGGACGCTGGGCGCGGCAAATGCAACACCTTCGTTTTCGATCACTACCGGCACGATAAACGGCGCAGTCCCTGCGACATTCACTCTTAGCCTGCAGAACTCTATGCAGCAAAACACGGGTACAAACAGTGTGATTGCCGCTACGCAGAATGGCTACAAGCCGGGCGATTTGGTTAGCTACCAGATTAATAATGACGGTACCGTGGTTGGTAACTACTCCAACGAGCAAACGCAGGTTTTAGGACAGATCGTGCTGGCAAACTTCGCCAACAACGAAGGTCTGGCTTCTCAGGGCGACAACGTCTGGGCTGCGACTCAGGCTTCCGGCGTGGCGTTGTTGGGTACGGCAGGCTCAGGTAACTTCGGCAAGCTGACCAACGGCGCGCTGGAAGCGTCAAACGTGGATTTGAGTAAAGAACTGGTGAATATGATTGTCGCTCAGCGTAACTATCAGTCGAACGCGCAGACCATCAAAACCCAGGATCAGATCCTCAACACGCTGGTCAACCTGCGCTAAGCGCCTGACGGGATGGCTTAATGGATCACGCAATTTATACCGCCATGGGCGCGGCCAGTCAGACGCTGAATCAACAGGCGGTGACGGCCAGCAACCTGGCAAACGCTTCAACGCCGGGTTTTCGTGCGCAGCTCAATGCCCTGCGTGCGGTTCCCGTTGAGGGATTGTCTTTACCGACGCGTACGCTGGTGGTGGCCTCCACGCCGGGGGCCGATATGACGCCGGGTCAGATGGACTATACCTCGCGTCCACTGGACGTGGCGCTGCAACAGGATGGCTGGTTAGCTGTGCAGACCGCGGACGGTAGCGAAGGATATACCCGAAATGGCGCCATTCAGGTAAGCCCTACGGGTGAACTGACTATTCAGGGTCACCCGGTGATTGGCGAAGCCGGACCAATAGCCGTACCGGAAGGTTCAGAAGTCACCATTGCGGCAGACGGTACGATCTCGGCGCTTAATCCTGGCGATCCGGCCAATACGGTCGCGCCAGTCGGGCGACTGAAGCTGGTGAAGGCGACGGGGAGTGAAGTACAACGTGGTGATGATGGCATGTTCCGTCTGACTCAGGCCGCGCAGGCTACTCGTGGTGCGACGTTACAGGCCGACCCCAGCATTCGCGTCATGTCGGGCGTGCTGGAAGGCAGTAACGTCAAACCGGTTGCTGCGATGAGTGACATGATCGCCAACGCCCGCCGCTTTGAAATGCAAATGAAGATTATCAGTAGCGTGGATGATAACGCGGGCCGCGCCAACCAACTGCTGTCGATGAGTTAACACAGGACATTTTATGATCAGTTCATTATGGATCGCCAAAACCGGCCTGGATGCGCAGCAAACCAACATGGATGTGATTGCCAACAACCTGGCAAACGTCAGCACCAACGGATTTAAGCGCCAGCGTGCGGTGTTTGAAGATCTGTTGTACCAGACGATTCGCCAGCCTGGCGCCCAGTCTTCTGAACAAACCACACTGCCGTCTGGCTTGCAGATAGGTACCGGTGTGCGTCCGGTCGCGACCGAGCGTTTACACAGCCAGGGGAACCTGTCGCAGACCAACAACAGTAAAGATGTGGCGATTAAAGGGCAGGGATTTTTCCAGGTTATGCTGCCTGATGGCACGTCTGCTTATACCCGTGACGGTTCATTCCAGGTGGATCAGAACGGTCAGTTGGTGACGGCGGGTGGTTTTCAGGTTCAGCCAGCCATCACCATTCCGGCTAACTCGCTCAGTATCACCATTGGCCGCGACGGTATTGTCAGCGTGACCCAGCAGGGCCAGGCTGCGCCGGTTCAGGTAGGCCAGCTTAACCTGACAACCTTCATGAACGATACCGGTCTGGAAAGTATTGGTGAGAATCTGTACACCGAAACGCAGTCATCCGGTGCGCCGAATGAGAGCACGCCGGGTCTGAACGGCGCGGGTCTGCTGTACCAGGGCTATGTTGAAACCTCTAACGTCAACGTGGCGGAAGAGCTGGTAAACATGATCCAGGTTCAGCGCGCTTACGAAATCAACAGTAAAGCGGTATCGACCACCGATCAGATGCTGCAAAAACTGACGCAACTCTAAAGTGTGGTCCGGTGGGGTGAAAGCCTCACCGGCACACTGATTTTGAAGATGACCGCAATGCGAAAATACGCGCTTCACCCATACCCAATTTTAGCCCTGCTGGTGGTTTCACTGACAGGATGCGCCTGGATCCCGGCCACCCCCCTCGTGCAGGGCGCGACGTCTGCCCAGCCTGTTCCAGGTCCGACGCCGGTGGCGAATGGCTCAATCTTCCAGTCGGCGCAGCCGATTAACTACGGTTATCAGCCGCTATTCGAAGACCGCCGTCCGCGCAATATTGGCGATACGTTAACCATCGTATTGCAGGAAAACGTCAGCGCGAGCAAAAGTTCTTCGGCTAACGCCAGCCGTGACGGCAAGACTAACTTTGGTTTTGATACCGTCCCGCGCTATCTGCAAGGTCTGTTCGGTAACGAACGTGCTGACGTAGAAGCGTCAGGGGGTAACTCCTTTAACGGTAAAGGCGGCGCGAACGCCAGCAATACCTTCAGCGGTACGCTGACCGTAACGGTCGATCAGGTACTGGTGAATGGCAACTTACATGTCGTGGGTGAAAAACAGATTGCCATTAATCAGGGCACTGAATTCATTCGCTTCTCCGGGGTCGTTAACCCGCGCACCATCAGTGGCAGCAACTCCGTACCGTCAACTCAGGTTGCGGACGCGCGGATTGAGTATGTCGGCAACGGCTACATCAATGAAGCGCAGAATATGGGCTGGTTGCAGCGTTTCTTCCTTAACTTGTCGCCGATGTAAGCGAGGTACCCAGTGTTTAAATCTTTAGTTGGAATGGTACTGGTGCTGATAGCCACCATTGCGCACGCTGACCGTATTCGTGACCTGACCAGCGTTCAGGGAGTGCGGGAAAACTCGTTGATAGGTTATGGGCTGGTAGTCGGTCTGGATGGTACGGGCGACCAGACCACCCAGACGCCGTTTACTACGCAAACGCTCAACAACATGCTTTCGCAGTTGGGGATAACCGTGCCAACTGGCACCAACATGCAGTTGAAAAACGTGGCGGCGGTGATGGTTACCGCGCAGTTTCCAGCTTTTGGTCGCCAGGGGCAAACGATTGACGTGGTGGTCTCTTCCATGGGGAACGCCAAAAGCCTGCGCGGCGGCACGCTGCTGATGACTCCACTGAAAGGGGTCGACAGCCAGGTTTATGCGCTGGCGCAAGGGAATATTTTAGTTGGCGGTGCGGGTGCAGCTGCGGGTGGCAGTAGCGTGCAGGTTAACCAGCTCAATGGCGGACGTATTACTAACGGCGCAATTATTGAACGTGAATTACCCAGCCAGTTCGGCGGCGGTAACACCATTAATCTGCAGCTCAATAATGAAGATTTCACGATGGCGCAGCAGATTACCGACACCATTAACCGCTCGCGTGGCTTTGGTAGCGCAACAGCGTTGGATGCCCGAACCATTCAGGTGCGCGTGCCAAGCGGCAACAGTTCGCAGGTCCGTTTCCTTGCTGACATCCAGAATATGGAGGTCAGCGTCACGCCGCAGGATGCGAAAGTGATTATCAACTCGCGTACCGGATCCGTCGTAATGAACCGCGAAGTCACGCTGGATAGTTGTGCCGTGGCGCAAGGCAACTTGTCGATTACGGTAAACCGTCAGGCGAATGTCAGCCAGCCGGATACACCGTTTGGTGGTGGACAGACAGTGGTAACGCCACAAACCCAGATCGATCTGCGCCAGAGCGGTGGTTCGCTGCAAAGCGTGCGTTCCAGCGCCAACCTGAATAACGTCGTACGTGCGCTTAATGCGCTGGGGGCAACGCCGATGGATCTGATGTCCATTCTGCAATCGATGCAGAGCGCGGGATGCTTACGCGCCAAACTGGAAATCATCTAATGATTGGTGACAGCAAACTGCTGACCAGCGCCGCCTGGGATGCGCAATCACTGAACGAACTGAAAGCGAAAGCGGGTCAGGACCCGGCGGCGAATATCCGCCCGGTCGCCCGTCAGGTTGAAGGGATGTTCGTGCAGATGATGCTGAAAAGCATGCGTGAAGCGCTGCCGAAAGATGGTGTGTTTAGCAGCGATTCGACACGTTTGTATACCAGCATGTATGACCAACAAATTGCGCAGCAGATGACCGCAGGTAAAGGTCTGGGGCTGGCGGAAATGATGGTTAAGCAGATGACCGAAGGGCAGGCGCAACCCGCAGACGACGCGCCGCAGGTGCCAATGAAGTTCTCGCTTGAAACGGTGACCAGCTATCAAAACCAGGCGCTGACGCAACTGGTGCGTAAAGCCATTCCCCGGGCGACGGAAAGCATTGATGAGCCGCTGTCAGGTGACAGTAAAGACTTCCTCGCCCAGCTATCGCTGCCAGCTAAGCTGGCCAGCCAGCAAAGCGGGGTTCCGCATCATCTTATTCTGGCACAGGCGGCGCTGGAGTCCGGATGGGGGCAGCGACAAATCCGTCGTGAAAATGGCGAACCAAGCTTTAACATTTTTGGCGTGAAGGCTTCGGGAAGCTGGAAAGGCCCAACCACCGAAATCACCACCACCGAATATGAAAACGGTGAGGCGAAAAAGGTGAAAGCCAGATTCCGCGTGTATAGCTCTTACCTGGAGGCGCTGTCGGATTATGTCGGTCTGATATCGCGTAACCCGCGCTATGCGGCGGTGACCGCTGCCGCGACAGCCGAGCAAGGCGCACAGGCATTGCAAAATGCCGGTTACGCAACTGACCCTAACTATGCGCGTAAATTAACCAACATGATCCAGCAGTTGAAATCGATGAGCGAAAAAGTGAGCAAAACCTACAGCACGAACATCGATAATCTCTTTTAAATAGCTCAAGTCTACCGACCTGCTGCCGATAATAACGAGTATTGAAGGATTACAAGGAACCTCCATGTCCAGCTTGATTAATAACGCGATGAGTGGACTTAGCGCAGCGCAGGCCGCGTTGAATACCGCCAGTAATAACATCTCCAGCTATAACGTTGCCGGGTACACCCGCCAAACGACAATTATGGCGCAGGCGAACAGCACGCTGGGTGCGGGGGGCTGGGTTGGCAATGGCGTCTATGTTTCTGGCGTACAGCGCGAATATGATTCTTTTATCACGAATCAGTTGCGTGCAGCGCAGAACCAGAGCAGCGGCCTGACAACGCGCTATGAGCAAATGTCGAAAATCGACAATCTGCTTTCCAGTAAAACCAGTTCAATTTCCACCTCAATGCAGGGTTTTTTTACCAGCCTGCAGACGCTGGTCAGTAATGCAGAAGACCCGGCTGCGCGTCAGGCACTGATTGGTAAAGCTGATGGTTTAGTGAATCAGTTCAGAACAACCGATCAGTATCTGCGCGATCAGGATAAGCAGGTCAATACTGCGATCAAAGCCAGCGTAGATCAGATCAACAACTACTCAAAGCAGATTGCCAGCCTCAACGATCAGATTTCCCGTCTGACCGGCGTTGGCGCGGGCGCATCGCCTAACGATCTACTCGATCAGCGTGACCAACTGGTTAGCGATCTGAACAAACTTGTCGGCGTTGAAGTCAGTGTCCAGGATGGCGGCACCTATAACGTAACGATGGCGAACGGCTATTCACTGGTACAGGGCAGCAACGCCCGCCAACTGGCCGCAGTACCGTCCAGTGCCGATCCAACACGCACTACGGTTGCCTATGTTGATGGCGTTGCCGGAAATGTTGAAATTCCTGAAAAACTCATTGATACCGGCTCATTGGGCGGTTTGATGACGTTCCGTTCTCAAGAGCTGGACCAGACGCGTAACACGCTGGGGCAACTGGCACTGGCGTTTGCCGATGCATTTAATACGCAGCATAAAGAAGGTTTTGATGCCAATGGTGATGCTGGTAAAGACTTCTTTGCTATCGGCGGTCCATCTGTGCTCAGTAATACCAAAAATACTGGGACAGGGTCGTTAACTGCAAAAGTTACTGATAGCTCAGCAGTGCAGGCTACTGATTACAATATTACTTTTGATGGTACTGACTGGCAGGTAACTCGCCTTGCAGATAATACCAGCTTTAAGGCGACCGTCACTGGTGGAAAAATGTCCTTTGATGGGCTGGAGATAACCGTAGGGGCGGGAGCGAAAGCGAATGATAGCTTTACGGTGAAGCCAGTGGGTAATGTCATTGTTGATATGAAAGTGGCTGTGACTGATGAGTCGAAAATCGCCATGGCCGAAGTATCCAAAAATGATATCGATCCAGATAAGGATAAAGGGAAAAGCGATAACCGTAACGGCCAAAAATTGTTGGATCTGCAAACCAAAGCGACTGTCGGAAATAAAACCTTCAATGACGCGTACGCAACGCTGGTGAGCGATGTCGGGAATAAAACCGCTACCCTGAAAACCAGCGCCACCACCCAGAACAACGTAGTTACGCAGCTTTCTAATCAGCAACAGTCGATTTCCGGGGTTAACCTCGATGAAGAGTACGGCAATTTGCAGCGTTATCAACAGTATTACCTGGCCAACGCACAAGTGCTGCAAACAGCAAATTCGCTCTTTGATGCGCTTCTGAATATTCGCTAAGGGAGAGGGACTCAATGCGTATTAGTACTCAGATGATGTACCAGCAGAACATGCGTGGCATTACCAACTCTCAGGCCGAATGGATAAAATTTGGTGAGCAGATGTCAACGGGCAAACGCGTGATCAACCCGTCTGACGATCCGATTGCCGCCTCGCAGGCTGTAGTGCTTTCTCAGGCTCAGGCGCAAAACAGCCAATATACGCTGGCGCGTACTTTCGCGACGCAAAAAGTGTCACTGGAAGAGAACGTTTTAAGCCGGGCGACGACCGCGATTACCGCGGCGCAGGAAAAAATTGTCAACGCCGGCAACGGTACATTGAGTGATGACAACAGAGCATCGTTAGCGACTGATTTGCAAGGGCTCCGCGATCAACTGATGAATTTGGCTAACAGTACCGACGGTAATGGTCGCTATATCTTTGGCGGCTACAAAACCGAAGTTCCACCATTTGCCCAGACTGATGGTACTTATAGCGGTGGAACTGAAAATATCACCCAACAGGTTGATGCCGCTCGGTCAATGGTGATTGGTCATACCGGAGATAAAATTTTTAACTCGGTGACCAGCAACGCGGTTCCGGAGCCAGATGGTAGCAAGTCTGAAACGAACTTATTCGTAATGCTGGATACAGCTATTGCAGCCCTGAATACGCCGATTGAAGGCGATGATGTGGCGAAAGCAAAGGCCGCTGAAGCGATTGATAAAACCAACCGTGGTTTAAAGAATTCACTCAATAATGTGTTGAGCGTCCGTGCGGAATTAGGCACGCAGCTTAGCGAATTAAGCTCGCTGGATTCACTGGGAGCCGATCGTGCACTGGGTCAAACTCAGCAGATGAGCAATCTGGTGGATGTTGACTGGAACGCAGCGATTTCGTCCTACGTGATGCAGCAGGCTGCACTGCAGGCATCGTACAAAACGTTTACCGATATGCAGGGCATGTCGCTGTTCCAGCTTAACCGGTAACGACCTTTTTTGAACATATCATGAAACTGGATATGTTTGTCTGCCCGCTCCTTTAACACCCCGGAGCGGGCATTTTTTTAGGCCACGGTTGTTTTTCTCAGTGACAGATTCCCCGTTAATCTTATTACCAGCGCAATCGCACCGCTAAACGTTGCCAGCGTAACCACACCTTCCCAGTCTGCCTGCGCGTAGACCTGACTTCCGAGAACCGAACCCAACGCCATACCGATAAATACCATTGTAAACAGTAGCGCGTTCAGGCGTCCACGTGCCTGGGGCTCGAGGCCATAGACCAGGTTCTGGTGGGCAACCAGGCTGGATTGCAATCCGAGATCAAAACCTACCGCCGAAAGGGCAATAAGCAGCCACTGCCCCTGTACTGGCAGGGCGGGTAACAGGAACATCAGGGCGAAAGATACTGTTACCAGCAAAGCACCTAACTGCGCCACTTTCGCTGCGCCCACTTTGTCGGCAAGATGGCCTGCCAGCGGCGCGGCAAGCGCACCAGCCGCGCCCGCGATACCAAACGCGCCAGCCATAGCGCTACCCATGTGATAATGCTCAGATAACATCACTGCCAACGTGGACCAGAAGGCGCTAAAGGCAACAGACAGAAAGCCTTGTGCCAGCGCCGCGCGGCGCAATGCGGGATACCGCTGCCACAGTTGCGCCATTGAGAGCAGTAATGACGGGTAGCTCAGCGTGGAATGGGCAGCAAAACGAGGGAGCACTTTCCACATGATGGTGGAAATCACAGCAATGCTGAAGGCTGCGAGTTGATACATTTCGCGCCAGCCAAACGCCTCACCTATTAGCCCGCTAACGGTACGTGAAAGTAAAATTCCCAGCAGCAGGCCCGTCATCACGGTACCTACCGTTTTTCCCTGCTTGCCTTCAGGGGCCAGAATTGCCGCAGCGGGAACGATGTCCTGCGCCATGGTTGCCGCCATTCCCATCAACAGGCTGACCAGTAAAAGCGAATGCAATTGGCCGGTAAAGCTGCAGGCCAGAAGCAGTACGGCGAGCGCGAGGCTTTTCAACAGGATTAGCGTCCGACGGTCATAGCGGTCGCCTAATGGTAATAAAAAGAAAATCCCCAACGCGTAACCCGCCTGGGTTAGCGTCGGAACCAGCCCCATGCCGGTGATGCTTAGGGCCAGATCCTGACCCATTAAGGGCAGAAGCGGCTGGGCATAATAGATGGATGCCACGCTGAATCCGGCGCCTGATGCCAGTACAAAAATAACCCAACGGGTAAGGGCGGTATGTGTGTTCACAGTTGATTCCTCAATCACAGGATGTGCGGCTATTTTTAACCTTCAGCGGGTGGCGCGGTAGCGAGCGCGGTGGTAAAACAGTTATACGTCAGACGTATGAAGAAACTTGGAATGGTAAAAACTGAGCGTATAGACAGAGTGGAGCTGATGCGCACGTTTGTGCGTATCGTCGAGGCGGGGTCGCTTTCAGCAGCGGCAAAGCAGATGGGGACAACGCAGGCGACCGTCAGTCGACGGTTACAATCCCTGGAAGCGCTGCTGGGTGTAAAACTGATCATGCGCACCACGCATGCGATGAAACTGACCGACGACGGCGAACGCGGCTACCAGCATGCCAAGAATATTATTGATGCCTGGCTGGCGCTGGAAGATGGACTCAATGTTACGGAGGATGAACCGGTGGGAACGCTGCGAGTACGTGCTCCGCATGCGTTCGGGCAGCAACAGCTTCTTGAACCGCTTTTGCAGTTTCTTTCGCGCTATCCGCAGTTGTCGGTAGAGTGGATGCTCAATGATAAAACCGTTGATTTCCTGAGCGATAATATTGATTGCGCCATCAGGGTTGGGGCAGAGGTTGATCCAGCGACGGTCTCGGTTTTACTGGCTGAGGTTCCTCGTAGCATGGTAGTGAATCCTGCTTTGCTTGAGCAATATAGCGAGCTTTCGCATCCGGAGCAGTTATCAACGCTGCCATGGATTGCAGTGAACACATTTTACCAGCACAGCGTTTCGTTGCTGCATCGACCACGTAATGAACCTGTTACGCTGAATATTACACCCAGATTAAGCACCGACAGCATTTATGTCGCAAGAAATGCCGCCCTGGCAGGGTTGGGTGTGGCCATTGTTTCAAGCTGGATGGTCGAGGAGGATATTGCTCGTGGACGACTGGTTACGCTGCTACCCGAGTGGCATGCGGCGTCGTTGCCTGTACATTTGGTTTATCCCTGGGCGCGTTACTATCCCACCCGATTACGCAAGTTTCTGGCGTTAATGAAAGATGTCATGCCGCAGCTAACGGGGATGAAACGCGTAGAGCAGGTATAAAAAAGCCGACCCGAAGGTCGGCTTTGATGTTGATTACGTCTTACTCAACGGGCTGTGGGCGTGTTGCTGGCGCAGTCGCCTGATGTGTGGCGCTGTGTCCACCTGCGGCACCTTTCCCTTCAAAGGCGAATGCCGGGCGCTGCCACTCGCTATGACGCGGCGCTTCAGGCACATACTCTGGTGCCGGTGCGCGCGTCATCGGCGCGGTTGCATGGCTGTGAAGATGTTCCGTGTCAACGCTGGTTGCGACAACTTCAGCCTTAACGACTGCGGCTTCGACGACAGGAGCTGCAACAACTTCTTTCGGCGCTGCAACTTCTTCAACAACCGGTGCGGTTTCCACAACTGGCGCTGTTTCCACAACCTCAGCGATCTCTTCAACCACTTCAGGCTGAGAAATAACAACTTCCGCAGGCGCATCGACAACCGGCGCAGTCACGACTTCAGCGACAGGTTCGGCTTTCGCAACGGTTTCCTCGGCAACAGGTGCGTCGGATTCGGCGATAATTTGCGGTTGTTCATCGACCGGAGTAGCAATGACTTCCGGATGCGTGGTTTCAACCTGTGCGGTTTCAACAGCGGCGGCCTGAGGTTCGGCATTAACCACCTCTGGCTGTACGGTTTCAACCGACGCCGGGGCGTCCACAATGTGCTCAACGGCAGCTGCAACCTGAGGCTCTACGGCCACAGTCGCAGTTTGCTCCTGAACCATTTCCTGTTCGCGCTGCTCTTCAACCTGCTGATCCTGAGGACGAGCGACAGGGTAGCGGATCCATACTTTGCCGGACGCTAATTCTGGAGATGCGCAGGCGACCGTTAATGGCATCGGCGACTGAACCGGATAACGCTCGTCACGATAACGACGACGACGCTGACCACTTACGCGCAGATGGCGAGGAGAACGACGGGAACGACGCGGCATACCATTTGAGTCGCGCGCTTCGCTGTTGTCATCCTGCTCAGTCGCAACGACGACTGGCAGATCAACTTTCGCCAGTTCGGTACGCTGTGCCGGTGCTGGCTGTTCAGTTGGTTGAACGACAGCCGTTTCAGCGATCGCAGCGGCAGTTGCCACTTCAGCTTCAACAGCCGGGCTATCTGTGAAACGAACTTTCTGATTCAACTGACGCTGTTTACGGCGAGTCTGAGGCTGACGTACGCGCTCTTCCTGCTCGGTATCCCGCGCTGGCTGTTCAGCCAGGTTCAGCTCTTTAACTTCTTGCTGCGCCTGACGTTTGTCATCGTTACGACGGCGGTTGCGCTCGCGACGCGGAGCCTGCTGCTCATCACCGGATTTCGCTTTGTCGGCGACATCAACGGACTGCTGGCGGTTATCGCGCGCTTCCGCATTTTGCTGCTGAGACTGACGGCGGTTACGGCGGTTATCTTCACGGTTTTCGCCGCTTTCTGATCGCTCGTTACGGTTATCACGATCGCCACGGTTGTCGCGATTATCACGACGGTCGTTACGGTCGCGACGATTGTTCTGCCGCGGTTTACGACGATCCTGCTGGCGTTCGGTTTTCTCTTCAGCTTTCGGTGCAGGTTGTTCAACCGGTTTCACTTCTTCGCTGCCACCGAAGATGGACTTCAGTGCGCCAAAGAAACGGCTAATCAAACCCGGTTGTGCGGCGACGGCTGCGGTCGCTGCTGCGGCTTTAGGCGCGGCGGCTTTCGCTGCAGGCTCCTGCGGTGCAGGGGCTGGCGGCACGTCTGGCATAGCAAAGGTAGCTAATGCCGGCTGTTCTGGCTGTTTACGCTCGACGTATTCTTCTTCCGTCGGCAATGCCATCGCTTCTTCATGCAGTTTTGGCAGCAGGTAGCTCAGGGTTGGTGTTTCTTCCCCTTTGCGTACACGCAGTACGGAGTAATGCGGGGTTTCCATCTGATCGTTTGGCACAATCACACAGCGCACGCCATTCTGACGCGTTTCGATGGCATTTACCGCGGTACGTTTTTCGTTGAGCAGGTAGGATGCGATCGGCACAGGAACAATAGCATGAACTTCCTGGGTATTTTCTTTCAGCGCTTCTTCTTCGATCAGACGCAGAATAGACAGCGACAGTGATTCGTTGTCACGTACGGTACCCGTACCGGAACAGCGTGGGCATACGTGATGGCTGGATTCACCCAGAGACGGGCTCAGACGCTGACGGGACATCTCCAGCAGGCCGAAGCGTGAAATATGACTGATCTGAATACGCGCCCGGTCCTGACGCACGGCTTCGCGTAGACGGTTTTCAACCGCGCGCTGGTGGCGAACCGGAGTCATATCGATGAAGTCGATGACAATCAGGCCACCGAGGTCGCGCAGACGCAGCTGACGAGCAATTTCATCGGCAGCTTCAAGGTTGGTGTTGAACGCTGTTTCTTCGATGTCGCCGCCGCGGGTAGCGCGTGCGGAGTTGATATCGATAGCGGTCAGCGCTTCGGTGCTGTCGATAACGATTGAGCCGCCTGACGGCAGGCGCACTTCGCGCTGGAACGCAGACTCAATCTGAGACTCGATTTGATAGTGGCTGAACAGCGGAATTTCACCGGTGTACAGTTTGATTTTGCTGCTGAAATCCGGACGACCCAGCGCGGCGATGTGCTGACGCGCCATCTCCATCACTTTCGGGTTGTCGATGAGGATTTCGCCGATGTCCTGACGCAAGTAGTCACGGAATGCGCGAACGATAACGTTGCTTTCCTGATGGATCAGGAACGGAGCAGGGCGACTGTCAGCGGCTTTTTGAATCGCTTCCCAGTGCTTCAGGCGGAAGCTCAGGTCCCACTGCAGCGCTTCGGCGGATTTGCCGACGCCTGCGGTACGCACGATAAGCCCCATGCCATCAGGCAGTTCCAGACTTGCCAACGCTTCTTTTAATTCGGTACGGTCGTCGCCTTCAATGCGACGGGAGATGCCGCCCGCGCGCGGGTTGTTCGGCATCAGAACCAGATAACTCCCTGCCAGGCTGATAAAGGTAGTCAGCGCAGCGCCTTTATTGCCGCGTTCTTCTTTATCGATCTGAACGATGACTTCCTGACCTTCGCGCAACACATCTTTAATGTTGGGACGACCATGGGAGTTGTAATTAGCGGGGAAGTATTCGCGGGCAATTTCTTTTAACGGGAGGAAACCGTGACGTTCAGCGCCGTAATCAACAAAAGCCGCTTCCAGACTCGGTTCAATACGGGTAATTTTGCCTTTATAGATGTTGGCTTTTTTCTGTTCGTGTCCAGGACTTTCGATATCCAGATCGTACAGACGCTGCCCATCTACAAGGGCGACACGCAACTCTTCCTGCTGAGTCGCGTTAATTAACATTCTTTTCATCGTAACTTACTCATTATTCTTACATTGACGACTAAGCTGCGGGCAGAGTAATGCCTTTCCGGGTGTGAACCGATGGCCTCGTGTCTATTCGCGTCGCCAACCTCACGGTTATCGTCAGCTCAAAGAGGCGCAGAGTGTCGGTTGCCTGTATTTCATACGGAAACACAGCGCAATTATCAGGGGAACAGTCTGGGTGTTACTCTCCAGAAAAGCTTCCTTATTACCGGTAAGGACTGCAACCCGCAGCCCGCTAACTGCCTGAAAGATCAATACGTCTTACGCCATTGCTGCGTTGATGATCGGTCGGGCAAAATTGGGTCATTCCGGAAAAGTTCTTGTTTTAACAAGATTCAACACGGAAACAACCTCATTATTCCACTGCTAACCTTGTTATAGCAAGATGACTTTTGCCATTTATCACCCGGTTACTCACAGTTTTTTCACTTCCGCGTAGTGATTGCTTTAATAACCACCAAATCGGCTATGTCAAACTGAAGTAATAAGGTATAGCAGTTAATATAAGCATAGAAAAATGTGTGGCGCGAATCTTGATGGCTATTTAAAATCGGCCCCCATGAAAACAGAGACTCCAGCCGTAAAAACAGTTGCCATTACTGCCGACGAAGCAGGGCAACGCATCGACAACTTTTTGCGCACCCAACTCAAGGGCGTGCCAAAAAGTATGATTTATCGCATTTTGCGTAAAGGCGAAGTGCGGGTGAACAAAAAACGCATTAAACCCGAGTACAAACTCGAAGATGGGGACATTGTGCGTATTCCACCTGTACGTGTCGCTGAACGTGAAGAAGAGGCCATTTCACCGAATTTGCAGAAGGTCGCGGCGCTGACCGATGTCATTTTATATGAAGATGACCACATTCTGGTGCTTAACAAACCCTCAGGTACGGCCGTGCATGGCGGAAGCGGATTAAGCTTTGGTGTAATTGAAGGCTTACGCGCGTTACGTCCGGAAGCGCGTTTCCTCGAACTGGTGCATCGCCTGGACCGGGATACCTCCGGTGTGCTGCTGGTTGCTAAAAAACGCTCAGCTTTACGTTCGTTGCATGAGCAGTTGCGTGAAAAAGGGATGCAGAAAGACTATCTGGCGCTGGTGAGAGGCCAGTGGCAGTCGCATGTCAAAACCGTGCAGGCGCCGCTGTTGAAGAATATTCTGCAAAGCGGCGAGCGTATCGTGCGGGTGAATCAGGAAGGCAAGCCGTCGGAAACACGCTTTAAGGTGGAGGAGCGCTATGCGTTTGCCACGCTCGTGCGCTGTAGTCCGGTGACAGGGCGTACGCACCAGATTCGTGTGCATACCCAATATGCCGGGCATCCGATAGCCTTTGACGATCGCTATGGCGACCGCGAGTTCGATAAGCAACTCACGGACACCGGACTGAACAGGCTGTTCCTGCATGCCGCGGCGTTAAAATTCACCCATCCGGGGACGGGTGAAGTAATGCGTATTGAAGCGCCGCTGGATAAGCAGTTGAAGCGCTGCCTCGAGGTATTACGCCGCAAAGCCTGACGCGCGTTGCTTATCAGGCCTACAATCGCGTTATGCGCTGTAGGCCTGACAAGACGCATCGCGTCGCCATCAGGCAGATTAACTAGGCGTTCAGCGGGTTCATCTCTTCCCGGCGCAGCATTTGACACAATGCGATCAGCGGCAGGCCGATCAGCGTATTTGGGTCGCGGCCCTCAAGACGCTCAAAGAGAGCAATACCTAACCCCTCACTTTTAAAACTACCGGCACAATGTAGCGGGCGTTCTTTGCGCAGGTAATCATCAATTTCCGCTTCGCTTAAATGCCGAAAATGGACATCGAACGGCTCAACCTCAGTTTGTAAATGTCCGGTAGCTGAATTATAGAGCGCCAGTCCGGTGTAAAACGTTACAATATTGCCACGGGCTTTGAGTAATTGTTGGCGCGCATTTTCTTCTGTTAACGGTTTGCCGGTTATTTCACCATCAAGAACACAAATTTGATCGGAGCCGATAATAAGGTGCGCTGGATAGCGGTGGGCGAGAGATTGCGCTTTTTTCTGCGCCAGTCGCGAGACTAAATGGCGTGGCGCTTCGCCGGGTAACGGCGTTTCATCCACCTCGGGAGCCGCGCATTCGAACGGAATTGCCAGTTTTTCAAGTAAAGCGCGACGCCAGGGAGAGGTCGAGGCAAGTATAAGTTGAGGCATATTTTTCCCCTCGCATATAGCGTATTGATGAGAGCCATTTTAAACTATGGACTTCGTCCTACAAGCTGGCTGTATTGGCTTGTGTTGAGCGATTTTAAGTCGATGACCCGCAATGTGTGCGAATTATTGGCAAAAGGCAACCACAGGCTGCCTTTTTCTTTGACTATATGACGTTACAAAGTTAATATGCGCGCCCTATGCAAAAGGTAAAATTACCCCTGACTCTTGATCCGGTTCGTACGGCTCAAAAACGCCTCGATTATGAAGGTATCTATACTTCTGATCTGGTTGAGCGCGTCGCCGATTCTGTAGTCAGTGTGGACAGTGATGTGGAATGCTCCATGTCGTTCGCGATCGATAACCAGCGCCTTGCCGTCATAACCGGTGATGCAAAAGTATCGGTTACGCTCGAATGTCAGCGTTGCGGGAAACCGTTCCCACTTCATGTTCACACAACATATTGTTTTAGTCCTGTCCGTTCTGACGAGCAGGCTGAAGCACTCCCGGAAGCGTATGAGCCGATTGAGGTTAACGAATTCGGTGAAATCGATCTGCTTGCAATGGTTGAAGATGAGATTATCCTCTCCTTGCCGGTAGTTCCGGTGCATGATTCTGAACACTGTGAAGTGTCCGAGGCGGACATGGTCTTTGGCGAATTGCCTGATGAAGCGCAAAAACCAAACCCATTTGCCGTATTAGCCAGCTTAAAGCGTAAGTAATTGAGGAGTAAGGTCCATGGCCGTACAACAGAATAAACCAACCCGTTCCAAACGTGGCATGCGTCGTTCTCATGACGCTCTGACCGCAGTCACCAGCCTGTCTGTAGACAAAACTTCTGGTGAACAACACCTGCGTCACCACATCACTGCCGACGGTTTCTACCGTGGCCGTAAGGTAATCGCTAAGTAATCACGCATGACTCGATGGCTTTCCCGCTACGGTGAGAAAGACAAAGAGTACACGCGTGATGAAGCTTAGTGAGGCTTTCCCCGGGTAACTGGGGAAACACCTAACCGGGCAGCGACGATACCTTGACACGTCTAACCCTGGCGTTAGATGTCATGGGGGGAGATTTTGGCCCTACCGTGACAGTGCCTGCAGCATTGCAGGCACTGAATTCTAATTCGCAACTCACACTTCTTTTAGTCGGGGATCCCGATACAATCACGCCATTACTTGCCAAAGCTGACTTCGAACAACGTTCACGTCTGCAGATTATCCCTGCTCAGTCAGTTATTGCCAGTGATGCCCGGCCCTCGCAAGCTATTCGCGCCAGTCGTGGAAGCTCAATGCGTGTTGCCCTGGAGCTCGTGAAAGAAGGTCGAGCGCAAGCCTGTGTGAGCGCCGGTAATACGGGCGCGCTAATGGGACTTGCGAAGTTATTGCTCAAACCTCTTGAGGGGATTGAGCGTCCTGCGTTGGTGACGGTTTTACCCCATCAGCAAAAGGGCAAAACGGTGGTGTTGGATTTGGGCGCCAACGTGGATTGTGATAGCACGATGTTGGTGCAATTTGCCGTCATGGGTTCCGTGCTGGCAGAAGAGGTGGTTGGCATTGCCAATCCCCGAGTTGCGTTGCTCAACATCGGCGAAGAAGAAACCAAGGGTCTCGACAGTATTCGGGATGCTTCTGCAGTGCTAAAAACAATCCCTTCTATTAATTATATCGGCTATCTTGAAGCCAATGAGTTACTGACTGGCAAAACCGATGTGTTGGTCTGTGACGGCTTTACAGGTAATGTCACATTAAAGACGATGGAAGGTGTTGTCAGAATGTTCCTTTCACTGCTGAAGTCTCAGGGTGAGGGCAAAAAACGGTCGTGGTGGCTGCTGTTATTAAAACGTTGGTTACAAAAAAGCCTGACAAGGCGATTTAGTCACCTCAACCCCGACCAGTATAATGGCGCCTGTCTGTTAGGATTGCGCGGCACGGTGATTAAGAGTCATGGTGCAGCCAATCAGCGAGCATTTGAAGTCGCGATTGAACAGGCAGTGCAGGCGGTGCAGCGACAAGTTCCTCAGCGAATTGCCGCTCGCCTGGAATCTGTATACCCAGCTGGATTCGAACTGCTGGACGGTGGCGAAAGCGCAACCTCACGAGCACACAGATAACGATGTGTTTGTGAATGCTGCCAACGTATCAGCGATTTGCTCGTGGCGGTATATAACCAAAAAGTGACTGAGCGTACATGTATACGAAGATTATTGGTACTGGCAGCTATCTGCCTGAACAAGTGCGTACTAACGCCGATTTGGAAAAAATGGTTGAGACATCTGATGAGTGGATCGTTACTCGTACAGGTATCCGTGAACGCCATATTGCAGCGCCAAATGAAACAGTTGCGACGATGGGCTTTGCCGCCGCAAACCGCGCAATTGAAATGGCGGGCATCGACAAAGAACAAATTGGTCTGATTGTGGTTGCCACCACGTCATCCACTCACGCATTTCCAAGCGCGGCATGCCAGATCCAAAGTATGCTGGGGATCAAAGGCTGTCCGGCGTTTGACGTTGCGGCCGCTTGTGCCGGTTTCACTTACGCGCTGAGCGTTGCCGACCAGTACGTTAAGTCTGGCGCAGTGAAGCATGCTCTGGTGGTTGGCTCAGATGTTCTGGCCCGTACCTGTGATCCAACCGATCGCGGAACGATCATTATTTTCGGAGATGGCGCGGGTGCGGTTGTACTGAGCGCATCTGAAGAGCCTGGCATTCTCTCCACGCATCTGCACGCGGATGGTCGCTATGGCGAACTGTTAACGCTGCCCAATGCCGATCGCGTTAACCCGGAAAACCCGATCCACCTGACGATGGCGGGTAACGAAGTCTTTAAAGTCGCGGTGACCGAGCTTGCACACATCGTTGATGAAACGCTGGAAGCGAATAATCTGGATCGTTCTGCGCTGGACTGGCTGGTGCCGCATCAGGCAAACCTGCGTATTATCAGCGCAACAGCGAAAAAGCTGGGTATGTCGATGGATAATGTTGTCGTGACGCTCGACAGACATGGCAATACCTCCGCGGCCTCCGTACCGTGCGCGCTGGATGAAGCCGTCCGCGACGGGCGTATTAAAGCTGGGCAGTTGATATTGCTTGAAGCCTTTGGGGGTGGATTCACCTGGGGCTCTGCGCTGATTCGTTTCTAGTATAAGGATTTAACCATGACGCAATTTGCATTTGTGTTCCCGGGGCAGGGTTCCCAGACCGTTGGGATGTTGTCTGAAATGGCGGCAAACTACCCAATTGTTGAAGAAACTTTTGCTGAAGCATCAGCTGCGCTGGGCTATGATCTGTGGGCGTTGACTCAGCAGGGTCCGGCCGAAGAACTGAATAAAACCTGGCAGACGCAGCCAGCGCTGTTGACCGCCTCGGTCGCGCTTTATCGCGTATGGCAGCAGCAGGGTGGCAAAACACCTGCGCTGATGGCGGGTCACAGCCTGGGCGAATACTCTGCGCTGGTATGTGCGGGTGTTATCGGTTTTGCCGATGCCGTACGTCTGGTTGAACTGCGTGGTAAATTCATGCAGGAAGCCGTGCCGGAAGGCACTGGCGGCATGTCTGCTATTATCGGTCTGGATGACGCTGCTATCGCTAAAGCGTGTGAAGAGTCGGCCGAAGGCCAGGTGGTTTCACCGGTTAACTTTAACTCACCGGGTCAGGTGGTTATTGCCGGGCACAAAGAAGCCGTAGAACGTGCCGGCGCTGCCTGTAAAGCTGCTGGCGCTAAGCGTGCTTTGCCGCTGCCGGTCAGCGTTCCTTCTCACTGCGCGCTGATGAAGCCTGCTGCTGAGAAACTGGCTGTTGAATTGCAAAAAATCACGTTTAACGCGCCGACCGTTGCGGTTGTCAACAACGTCGACGTGAAGTGCGAAACCGACGCTGACGCTATTCGCGATGCGCTGGTTCGTCAGCTGTACAGCCCGGTTCAGTGGACTAAAACCGTTGAATTTATGGCATCCCAGGGCGTAGAGCACCTGTATGAAGTTGGTCCGGGTAAAGTTCTGACCGGTTTGACGAAACGTATTGTTGACACCCTGACTGCTTCGGCACTGAATGAGCCGGCGGCACTGTCTGCGGCGCTAGAGCAATAAAAGAGGAAGACCATGAGTTTTGAAGGAAAAATCGCGCTGGTTACCGGTGCAAGCCGTGGCATTGGCCGCGCAATTGCTGAGACACTCGTTGCCCGTGGCGCGAAAGTTATCGGTACTGCCACCAGCGAAAGCGGCGCGCAGGCCATTAGTGATTACTTAGGTGCAAATGGTAAAGGTCTGATGTTGAATGTGACCGATCCGGCATCTATCGAATCTGTTCTGGAAAATATTCGCGCAGAATTTGGTGAAGTCGATATCCTGGTCAATAATGCCGGGATTACTCGTGATAACCTGTTAATGCGCATGAAAGATGACGAGTGGAACGATATCATCGAAACCAACCTGTCATCTGTTTTCCGTCTGTCAAAAGCGGTAATGCGAGCTATGATGAAAAAGCGTCATGGGCGTATTATCACTATCGGTTCTGTGGTTGGTACCATGGGAAATGCGGGTCAGGCTAACTACGCTGCGGCGAAAGCGGGTCTGATCGGCTTCAGTAAATCACTGGCGCGCGAAGTTGCGTCTCGTGGCATTACTGTAAACGTTGTTGCTCCGGGCTTTATTGAAACGGACATGACGCGTGCGCTGTCTGATGATCAGCGTGCGGGTACGCTGGCGGCAGTACCTGCGGGTCGTCTTGGCGAACCGAAAGAAATCGCCAGCGCGGTTGCATTTTTAGCTTCTGACGAAGCAAGTTACATCACAGGTGAGACTTTGCACGTCAACGGCGGGATGTACATGGTTTAACCACGATGAAAAATATTTGCGTTATTGTAGGTCTTGGCCTCAAAATAACGTAAAATCGTGGTAAGACCTGCCGGGATTTAGTTGCAAATTTTTCAACATTTTATACACTACGAAAACCATCGCGAAAGCGAGTTTTGATAGGAAATTTAAGAGTATGAGCACTATCGAAGAACGCGTTAAGAAAATTATCGGCGAACAGCTGGGCGTTAAGCAGGAAGAAGTAACCAACAATGCTTCCTTCGTTGAAGACCTGGGCGCAGATTCTCTTGACACCGTTGAGCTGGTAATGGCTCTGGAAGAAGAGTTTGATACTGAGATTCCGGACGAAGAAGCTGAGAAAATCACTACCGTTCAGGCTGCCATTGATTACATCAACGGCCACCAGGCGTAAGTGAACATCTCCAGGCGGTCATTCGACCGCCTGAGTTTTATCTTTTTATCCCACTTGAATTATTTTCCCTCCCTGGAGGACAACCGTGTCTAAGCGTCGTGTAGTTGTGACCGGACTGGGCATGTTGTCTCCTGTCGGCAATACCGTAGAGTCTACCTGGAAAGCTCTCCTTGCCGGTCAGAGTGGCATCAGCCTGATCGACCATTTCGATACTAGCGCCTATGCAACGAAATTTGCTGGCTTAGTAAAGGATTTTAACTGTGAAGACATTATCTCGCGCAAAGAACAGCGCAAGATGGATGCTTTCATTCAATATGGAATTGTCGCTGGCGTTCAGGCCATGCAGGATTCTGGCCTCGAAATTACGGAAGAGAACGCTCACCGTATTGGCGCCGCTATTGGCTCTGGTATTGGCGGTCTCGGTCTTATCGAAGAAAACCATACCTCTCTGGTAAACGGTGGACCGCGTAAGATCAGCCCGTTCTTCGTTCCGTCGACGATTGTTAACATGGTGGCAGGTCACCTGACCATCATGTACGGCCTGCAGGGGCCAAGCATCTCCATCGCGACGGCCTGTACTTCAGGCGTACATAACATCGGTCATGCCGCACGTATCATTGCATACGGCGATGCAGACGCGATGGTTGCGGGTGGTGCAGAAAAAGCCAGTACGCCGCTGGGCGTGGGTGGTTTTGGCGCAGCACGTGCGTTGTCTACGCGTAATGATAACCCGCAAGCGGCAAGCCGCCCGTGGGACAAAGATCGTGATGGCTTCGTGTTGGGCGACGGCGCAGGCATGGTGGTACTGGAAGAGTACGAGCATGCAAAAGCGCGCGGTGCAAAAATTTATGCTGAAGTCGTTGGTTTTGGCATGAGCAGCGATGCTTACCACATGACGTCACCACCGGAAAACGGTGCAGGCGCTGCGCTGGCAATGGTCAACGCATTGCGCGATGCGGCTATCGAAGCAGGTCAGATCGGCTATGTTAACGCGCATGGTACGTCTACTCCTGCAGGTGATAAAGCTGAAACCCAGGCAGTGAAATCTGTCTTTGGCGATGCGGCAAGCCGTGTGATGGTCAGCTCCACTAAATCCATGACCGGACACCTGTTGGGTGCGGCGGGCGCGGTAGAGTCTATTTTCTCTATCCTGGCGCTGCGCGATCAGGCTATTCCACCAACCATCAACCTGGATAACCCGGATGAAGGTTGTGACCTGGACTTCGTACCTCACGAAGCGCGTCAGGTTAGTGGTCTGGAGTTCGCCCTGTGTAACTCCTTCGGCTTCGGTGGTACTAACGGCTCTTTGATCTTTAAAAAGATTTAAGTTCGTCAGGTGATGCGTTAGCATCGATAGCAATTTAAAAAGGTCCGCTTGTCGGGCCTTTTTTTATTCGGTTTTCCACCCTTGTCCTGTGTACCTCATCCTGCCAAACTAGCGGACCAGAAATAAGGAGCCACCATGTTCTTAATTAATGGCTGCGAGCAAAATATGCTGGCCGCAAGCGATCGAGCGACCCAATTTGGTGATGGCTGTTTTACCACTGCGCGCATTATTAACGGTGAAATATGCCTCTTTGCAGCGCATCTTGAACGTTTACAAAACGCTTGCCAAAAATTGCTGATCTCTTTCGAACATTGGTCAGAGCTGGAAAGTGAAATGAAAATGCTGGCGCAAGGACACGCGCGTGGTGTGTTGAAAGTTATTGTCAGCCGTGGCAGCGGTGGCCGGGGTTACAGTGGTGCAAACTGTCGCAATGCCACACGTATTATCTCTGTTTCAGCCTGGCCCGATCATTACGATCGTTGGCGGCAAGAGGGGATTACGCTGGCGCTAAGCCCAGTGCGACTGGGGCGTAATCCGCTACTTGCCGGACTTAAACATCTGAATCGACTGGAGCAGGTGTTGATTCGCTCTCATCTTGAGCAGACGGACGCAGATGAAGCGCTGGTCCTTGACAGTGAGGGATGGGTTACGGAATGCTGTGCGGCTAATTTGTTCTGGCGTAAGGGCGATGTGGTATACACTCCCCGGCTGGATCAGGCAGGCGTGAACGGCATTATGCGACAATTCTGTATCCGGATGCTGGCACAATCGCCGTTCAGTATTGTCGAAAAGTATGCCGGGTTGGAAGAGGTTATGCAGGCCGATGAAATTGTCGTCTGTAACGCGTTAATGCCTGTTATTCCCGTGCGTGCTTGTGGCGACACATTGTTGTCTTCACGTTTGTTATTCGATTTTTTAGCCCCACTTTGTGAGCACCCGAATTAGTCATGAAAAAACTGTTACTCGTTGTCCTGTTATTGCTGGTTGTGCTGGGCATTGCCGCGGGAGTGGGAATGTGGAAAGTTCGCCATCTGGCGGACAGTAAATTATTGATTAAAGAAGAGACGATTTTTACGCTGAAAGCGGGTACGGGCCGTCTGGCTCTCGGCGAACAGCTGTATGCGGACAAGGTTCTCAATCGTCCGCGCGTGTTCCAGTGGTTGCTGCGAGTGGAACCCGAACTGTCGCATTTTAAAGCCGGAACCTACCGTTTTACGCCCGATATGACGGTGCGGGACATGCTGCAACTGCTGGAAAGCGGTAAAGAGGCGCAGTTTCCGTTACGTCTGGTTGAAGGGATGCGCCTGAGCGATTACCTCAAACAGCTGCGTGATGCCCCGTATATCAAACATACGCTGAGCGATGATAGCTACGAGACCGTTGCCGAGGCGCTGAAGCTGGAAAATCCGCAATGGGTGGAAGGCTGGTTCTGGCCAGATACCTGGATGTATACCGCCAATACAACCGACGTGGCGTTGCTAAAACGTGCGCATCAGAAGATGGTTAAAGCGGTGGATACCGTCTGGGAAGGGCGCGCTGAAGGCCTGCCTTATCAGGACAAAAATCAGCTGGTAACCATGGCCTCCATTATCGAAAAAGAGACAGCGGTAGCCAGCGAGCGCGATCAGGTGGCTTCAGTCTTTATTAACCGCTTACGTATGGGTATGCGTTTACAAACCGATCCGACGGTGATTTACGGGATGGGGACACGGTATAATGGCAAATTGTCGCGTGTGGATTTAGATACCCCAACCGCCTATAACACCTACACCATTACGGGGCTACCGCCTGGCCCGATTGCCATGCCGGGAGAGGCCTCGTTGCAGGCCGCGGCGCATCCGGCAAAAACGCCGTACCTCTATTTCGTGGCTGACGGTAAAGGTGGCCATACGTTTAATACCAATCTTGCCAGCCATAACCGGTCCGTGCAGGATTACCTGAAAGTGCTTAAGGAAAAAAATGGGCAGTAACTATATCGTCATCGAGGGCCTGGAAGGCGCCGGAAAAACCACCGCGCGTAACGTGGTTGTAGAGACACTTGAGCAACTCGGTATTCGTGACATGGTTTTCACCCGCGAACCTGGTGGAACGCAGCTCGCTGAGAAACTAAGAAGTCTGGTGCTGGACATTAAGTCGGTGGGTGACGAGGTCATCACCGATAAAGCCGAAGTTCTGATGTTTTACGCCGCACGCGTACAATTGGTCGAAACCGTTATTAAACCTGCGCTGGCAAAAGGCGCATGGGTAATTGGCGACCGCCACGATTTGTCGACTCAGGCGTATCAGGGGGGCGGGCGCGGCATCGACCAAAATATGCTGGCGACCCTGCGCGATGCGGTGCTCGGTGATTTTCGCCCGGACCTGACGCTCTATCTGGACGTGACTCCGGAAGTCGGATTGAAGCGCGCGCGCGCGCGCGGCGAGCTGGATCGTATTGAGCAGGAATCTTTCGATTTCTTTAATCGCACCCGCGCGCGTTATCTTGAGCTGGCGGCCAAAGATGCCAGCATTCGTACTATCGACGCGACGCAGCCGCTGGAGTCTGTGATGGCAGATATCCGCAATACCATCACCCAGTGGGTGAAGGAGCAGTGCGCATGAAATGGTATCCATGGTTACGACCGGATTTTGAAAAACTGGTAGCCAGCTATCAGGCGGGTCGTGGTCACCATGCGTTACTGATTCAGGCGTTACCCGGTATGGGCGACGATGCGCTGATTTACGCGCTCAGCCGCTATTTAATGTGCCAGCAGCCCGAAGGACATAAAAGCTGCGGACAGTGCCGGGGCTGTCAGCTGATGCAGGCGGGGACGCATCCTGACTACTACTCGCTGCTGCCGGAAAAAGGCAAAAGCACGCTGGGGGTTGATGCGGTACGCGAAGTCAGTGAGAAATTGTACGAGCATTCACGCCTGGGGGGGGCGAAAGTGGTGTGGATCCCGGATGCCGCCCAGCTAACTGACGCCGCCGCCAATGCCTTGTTAAAAACGCTGGAAGAGCCTCCGGCGCAGACCTGGTTCTTCCTCGCCAGTCGAGAGCCTGCACGTTTATTGGCCACGCTACGTAGCCGCTGTCGGTTATATCACCTTGCGCCACCGGCTGAGTCGTACGCTATTTCCTGGCTTGCCCGAGAAGTGACCGCGTCTCCAGAAGCGCTGCTTAGCGCATTACGCCTGAGCGCAGGTTCGCCTGGCGCAGCAATTACGCTGTTACAGGCTGAAAGCTGGGCGCATCGCACAGATTTTTGTGCGGCACTGGGGAACACATTAAACGCAGGCGACTGGTATATCTTGCTCGCGGCGTTAAACCACGATCAGGCTGCCGCCCGTTTACACTGGCTGGCAACGTTGTTGACGGATGCGTTGAAACGTCCATATGGGGTTTCCCATTTAACGAATCCTGATGCGCTGGACCTGATATCTTCTATCGCAGAACGGTTATCCGTCGCCCAGATACAGGCGATACTCGGTGACGTTTGTCATTGCCGTCAGCAGTTGCTGAACATTACAGGCATAAACCGTGAACTGATGCTAACCGACCTTATCCTGCGTATTGAGCATTACCTGCAACCGGGCACCGTACTGCCTGTTCCCCATCTTTGAGAGAGACATTATGTTTTTAGTCGACTCACACTGCCATCTTGATGGCCTGGATTATCAATCTCTGCATAAGGACGTGGATGACGTGCTGGCGAAAGCGGCCGCACGTGATGTGAAATTCTGTCTTGCCGTTGCGACCACTCTGCCAGGATATCGCAGTATGCGCGAACTGGTCGGTGAGCGTGACAATGTGGTTTTCTCCTGCGGCGTGCATCCGTTAAATCAGGATGAAACCTATGATGTTGAAGAGCTGCGCCGCTTTGCTGCCGAAGAGGGGGTGGTGGCGATGGGAGAAACTGGTCTGGACTATTTTTATACGCCGGAAACAAAGGTGCGCCAGCAGGAATCTTTTATCCACCATATTCAGATTGGCCGCGAATTACAAAAGCCGGTCATCGTGCACACCCGCGATGCGCGAGCCGATACGCTGTCTATTCTGCGCGAAGAAAAAGTGACGGATTGTGGCGGCGTACTACACTGTTTTACAGAGGACAGAGAAACGGCGGGGAAATTGCTGGACCTCGGTTTTTATATCTCGTTTTCCGGCATCGTCACGTTCCGCAACGCAGAACAGCTCCGTGATGCCGCCCGCTATGTTCCTCTGGACCGGTTATTGGTTGAGACGGATTCTCCCTACCTTGCGCCTGTACCGCATCGTGGGAAAGAGAACCAGCCCGCCATGACTCGTGACGTTGCGGAGTACATGGCCGTAGTGAAAGGTGTTGCCGTTGAAGAACTGGCGCAGGCAACCACTGATAACTTTGCCCGCCTGTTTCACATCGACGCTTCTCGCCTACAATCAGTTCGTTAACTGACTTTTTTTAAAGCTCGTAATTAATCACCAATGCGAGTAAAGTTCACCGCCACAAAATGGGCGGTGAATAACCAGTTTGACACATTCAGAAACTCATTTTATCGGAATGTGCGGATTTTGCGGCCATCCACGACTGAATTGTGATAGCCGTCAAACAAAAACAAACTGAATTATTTTACTCTGTGTAATAAATAAAGGGTACTTAGATGCCCTGTACACGGCGAGGTTCTCCCCCCTCGCCAATGCGTGAGAACGTAGAATACACAAAGTCATTCAGGCTGCATCAAGTCGGCAAGTGAGTGAATTGCAGGAGCTTACTTGAGTAAGTGACTGGGATGATCGAGCGCAGCCAACGCTGAGGCGGTTTGAAGGATGAAGTGTATAAGCACAAATACTCAGGAGCACTCCTAATTATGTTTAAGAATGCATTTGCTAACCTGCAAAAGGTCGGTAAATCGCTGATGCTGCCGGTATCCGTACTCCCGATTGCAGGTATTCTGCTGGGCGTCGGTTCCGCTAACTTCAGCTGGCTGCCAGCCGTTGTATCGCACGTAATGGCAGAAGCAGGCGGTTCTGTTTTTGCAAACATGCCGCTGATTTTTGCTATCGGTGTTGCGTTAGGCTTCACCAACAACGACGGCGTATCTGCACTGGCATCCGTTGTTGCTTACGGCATCATGGTCAAAACCATGGCTGTTGTTGCGCCGCTGGTTCTGCATTTACCTGCTGAAGAGATCGCCGCTAAACACCTTGCTGATACGGGTGTTCTCGGGGGGATTATCTCCGGTGCGATTGCAGCGTATATGTTCAACCGCTTCTACCGTATCAAATTGCCTGAGTATCTGGGCTTCTTTGCGGGTAAGCGCTTCGTTCCTATTATTTCTGGTCTGGCCGCCATCTTCACGGGTGTGGTTCTGTCCTTCATTTGGCCACCAATCGGTACTGCTATTCAGACGTTCTCCCAGTGGGCTGCATACCAGAACCCGGTCGTGGCGTTCGGTATCTATGGCTTCATTGAACGCTGCCTGGTGCCGTTTGGTCTGCACCATATCTGGAACGTTCCATTCCAGATGCAGATCGGTGAATACACCAACGCTGCAGGTCAGGTTTTCCACGGCGACATCCCTCGCTATATGGCGGGTGACCCGACTGCAGGCAAACTATCCGGTGGCTTCCTGTTCAAAATGTACGGTCTGCCGGCTGCCGCTATTGCTATCTGGCATTCTGCAAAACCAGAAAACCGCGCGAAAGTGGGCGGTATCATGATCTCCGCGGCGCTGACCTCGTTCCTGACCGGTATTACCGAGCCGATCGAGTTCTCCTTCATGTTCGTGGCGCCGATCCTGTACATCATCCACGCGATTCTGGCTGGTCTGGCATTCCCGATCTGTATCCTGCTGGGTATGCGTGACGGTACGTCGTTCTCCCACGGTCTGATCGACTTTATCGTTCTGTCCGGCAACAGCAGCAAACTGTGGCTGTTCCCGATTGTCGGTATCGGTTATGCGATCGTGTACTACACCATCTTCCGTGTGCTGATCAAAGCGCTGGACCTGAAAACGCCGGGTCGTGAAGATGCTACCGAAGACAGCAAAGCAGGCGCATCCGGTGAAATGGCTCCGGCTCTGGTTGCAGCATTCGGCGGTAAAGAAAACATCACTAACCTCGACGCGTGCATCACTCGTCTGCGCGTCAGCGTGGCTGACGTTGCCAAAGTGGATCAGGCTGGCCTGAAGAAACTGGGTGCGGCGGGCGTTGTGGTAGCTGGTTCCGGTGTTCAGGCTATCTTCGGGACGAAGTCCGATAACCTGAAAACTGAAATGGATGAGTACATCCGTAACAGCTAAGCAGTAAGAAGTTGGGGAGAACTAAGGCAGCCTGCGGGCTGCCTTTTTTATTGTATTAATTAGCCTGAACGCGAATCGGCGCGGTAGCGGCGAACAGCCACGGACGTGCCTCTGCGTTCACGCGAGGGGATAACGACTCTCTGACCTGCTGGTGATAATCATCAATCCACTGCTTCTCTGCATCGCTGAGCAGATGCCGTTCAACCAGATTCAAATCAATCGGCACCAGCGTCAACGTTGAGAAACGACAGAAACCAGGACGACTGTTGATAATCTCCACCTGATTCTCAATACGGATCCCATATTGCCCGGCCAGATAATAACCCGGTTCGATGGTAATGATATTGCCTGCTACCAAAGGCCAGGGGTTTACTTTTTTGGCGATGCGATGGGGCTGCTCATGAATAAGTAGCTGATGGCCGACCCCGTGTCCTGTTCCATGATCAAAATCCAGACCTAAATCCCACAACGCCCGACGACTAAAGGCATCCAGTTGATGTCCCTGAGTACCGCTGGGGAACTGCAGCGAGATAAGCGACAAAAAGCCTTTCAACACGGCGGTGTAATGCAGACGACGCTGCGGATCCTGTGGACCAAACGCGAGGGTGCGCGTCGTATCCGTCGTACCATTATGGTACTGGCCGCCGGAATCATTCAGGTACATGGCCTGAGAGGTAATTGGCGTATTGGTTTTTTCACTGGAGTGGTAATGGCACATTGCGGCATTGCTGGCAGAGGCTGAAATCGTGCTGAAACTTTGCTCGATAAATCCCAGCTGCTGCTGGCGAAATTCCAGTTGCTTTGCCTGCGCTTCCAGTTCGGTGACCGGATTGCCTGCAGCTTCGCGCAAGGGGACTTCATGCGTAAGCCAGGCGAGGAAGTTAACCCAGGCAGCGCCATCCTGTTCATGGCATTCCCGATAGCCTGCCAGTTCCACGTCATTTTTGTGCGCTTTCATCAGGGTGATGGGGTCAGGAGCCCACAAGACGTTGCCGCCGTGTTCTTCAATGGCAAAACGCAACGCAACCGGGGCGTAGTCTCTATCGACCAGGAAGCGCTTACCCTTAGCCAACTGCTGGCAGCGCGCCAGGAAACTCTCTTGCGGGGCCAGCGTAAGCGTATTCAGCAGCGATGCGGGGAGCTGCTGCGTTTTGTTGCTATCCACAAACCATTCCAGCTCACCGCTGCGATGGAGCAGGGCAAACGAAAACGGCACTGGCACCATGGCCAGATCCGAACCGCGTACATTCAACAGCCAGGCAATGTTATCCGGCAGGGTGATCGCCAGGACGTCGGCCTGGTGCTGAATGAGTTGCTCCACGACGCGGGCACGCTTTTGCGTACTGCTTTCCCCGCTGATTTCAATGGGCATTTCACGAATGATTCCACAGGGTGCCGCCGGGCGGTCGAGCCACACCTGGTCGAAAGGATCCTGTGCAAGAGGCACCAACTCGCAATGCGTTGCTGAAAGCGCTTCAAACTGGCTGTTGACCATCAGCAGCGGTTCAAAGCCGATACGCGCGCCCGCTGTAACGTGAGACTGCAAATAGTCAGCCAGCGGTTCATCGTGTAAATGATGAATTTCAAAATCATCAAGCGAGACTTCATTGCGCACCTGGACCTGATAACGTCCATCGACAAACATTAATGCGCGGTCTTGCAGGACCAGCGCGAGTCCCGCAGAGCCGCTAAAACCGGTCAGCCAGGCCAGCTTATTGTCATGCGGCGTACAATCTTCGCTTTGATGAGCGTCGGCGCGCGGGACAATCATTCCATCCAGCCCCTGCACTATCAGCAGGTTACGCAGGGCGGAAAGAGGAGTTGAGTTGTGCATAGTTACCTTCAGGCCTTAACGGAACGGCGGTTCGTTGAACGTACGTAATTTACGGGAGTGCAGTCGGTCGCCTTCAGCACGCAGACGATCGATAGCCCGGATACCTATTTGCAGGTGCTCGGAAATGGCGCCTTCATAAAAACGGTTGGCCTGACCAGGCAGTTTGATCTCGCCATGGAGCGGTTTATCGGAAACGCACAGCAGCGTGCCGTAAGGAACGCGGAAGCGGTAGCCCTGGGCGGCGATGGTGGCGCTTTCCATATCGATAGCCACCGCGCGGCTGAGGTTGAAACGCAGCGCAGAAGCGGAATAGCGTAGCTCCCAGTTACGATCGTCAGTGGTGACGACGGTACCGGTACGCAGGCGCTGTTTAACCTCTTCACCGGGCATACCGCTGACTTCTTTGGTGGCGTCATACAGTGCGCGCTGTACTTCCGCAATGCTCGGAATTGGGATATCCGGCGGTAGAACTGCATCCAGCACGTGATCGTCACGCAGATAAGCGTGGGCCAGAACATAGTCGCCAATCGCCTGGCTTTCACGCAGCCCGCCACAGTGCCCAATCATCAGCCAGACGTCAGGGCGCAGTACGGCCAGATGATCGCAAATGGTTTTGGCGTTAGACGGGCCAACGCCAATATTGACCAGCGTAATCCCCTGACCGTCGGCGGTGATTAAATGCCAGGCAGGCATCTGGTGTTTCTTCCAGGCGAGGTCGGAGATGGCTTCTTCCGGAGCTTCAGTTTCTGCGGTGATCCAGATCCCGCCTGCGCATGACAGCGCGATATACGGGCTGTCCGGGTCGAGGATCTGGCTGCAGCCCCAGCGCACGAACTCATCGACGTAGCGGGTGTAGTTGGTGAACAGCACAAAAGGCTGAAAATGTTCAACCGGCGTTCCTGTGTAGTGACGCAGTCGTGCCAGCGAAAAATCTACGCGTCGGGCGTCGAAGTGCGACAACGGGGAGAATTCCGCCGGATGAAAAATCCCGTCTGCCGTTTCGTCACCAATCTGGGACAATTCTGTAGTGGGAAAATGGCGCGTTAATCCGGCGCTCATCGAGCGGTCAAGCGTCAGTTCAGAACCGTCAATGACGTATGGATAGGGAATTTCATGCAGCGATGGCTCGACGGAGATATGCGCATCATAATCCTGATACAGCAGCGTGAGCTGTTCCTCAAGATACGGACGAAAAAGCGACGGACGGGTAATCGTCGTGGTGTAGCTGCCCGCGTGGGTAAAACGGCCATAGGCGCGGGTTTTCGGGGGATTTGTGGCGCTGCCGTCCCAGGTGACACAAAGCGACGGGTAAACAAAAAGACCATTATGGCGGGCTGTTACGTCAGGGAGCGTCCCTGTTTCAATATACTTACCAATGGCGCTTCGCAGTGCTTTAACCGACTGCTCGTACAGCGCGTCCAGTTTATCCAGTGCCTGAGCTGGTGTCAGGCTGGAGCCCTTATTGATCATGTCTGTCTCCTTGTTCCACAGATGTACTGCACTCCCGATAGTATGTCACAGGAATATGAAACAAAAGTCAGACGTTGAGGAAGATTGTGCGAAGGCCGGACGACCTTCGCACCATGGCTTAACCGTGCTGCTTATCCCGCATCAGCAATGCGGTGGCGGCAGAAATAAGACAACCAGCCATCAGATAAATGGCCACGCTATGCCAGTCTCCGCCCGAAAATGTCACCAGTGCCGCAGCAATGAAGGGCGTAAAGCCGCCGCCAACCACGCTTGCTACCTGATAGCCAACGCCTGCGCCGCTGTAGCGGTAGCTTGCGCCAAACAAACCGGTAAACATAGGCTGCTGCACGCAGACCACCATATCGTGCGCGATGTTGGCTAACATTATCGCGAAGAACACGATCCAGAATATAGACTGTGCTTCCAGCGCCATAAAGAACGGGAAGGCGCTCAGCGTACCGACCAGTGCGCCGGTAATGTAGACGCGCCGACGACCAAAGCGGTCCGCGAGCCAGGCAAAGCAGGGGATAGTCAGACAGCTCAGTCCACCCACTAACAAGCCAATATTCAGAAACAGCTCGCGGGGCAGACCCAGGTTCTGCGTGGAGTAATTAAGAGCAAACGCGGTGACGATATACATCGTCAGCAATTCACATAAGCGCAGAGCGATAATTTTTAAAAATGCGCCCGGATGACGGATTAACGCCTCGACTACCGGTAGCCGCTTTTTCTCTGGCTGCGGTGCCTGCTGCTGCTGTTCAAATTCGGCAGATTCATCCATACGGTTACGCATCCACAATGCCCCCAAAACCAGCACAATGCTGAACAGGAACGGAATACGCCAGCCCCAGCTCAGGAACTGCTCATCGGTGGTTTGCGAGCTAATCAGCGAGACCAGACCGGTAGAGAGCAGCAGTCCGACGCCGTAACCTACCTGAACGCCACTGCTGTAGAAGGCTTTTTTGTTTTTCGGCGCGCTTTCGACCGAGAGTAACGCCGCGCCGCCCCATTCACCGCCAACGGCGAATCCCTGAATAGCACGCAGCGTTACCAGCAGCACAGGGGCCCACCAGCCAATGGTGTCAAAGGAAGGAATAATCCCTATCAGCGCAGTAGCAATCCCCATCATCCAGACGGTGAGCATCAGCATACGTTTACGGCCCAGGCGATCGCCGAAGTGGCCGAAGATCACCCCGCCTAAAGGACGGAACAAAAATCCGACGCCAAAGGTGGCGAATGCGGCAAGCGTTCCCATCGCTGGGCTGACCTGCGGAAAGAACTCGCGATTAAAGACCAGCGCGGCGGTGATGCCATAAAGCAGAAAATCATACCAGTCGACCACGGCGCCAGCGAAGCTACCAAGCGCAGCGCGTCGGGCACGATGAAGCGAAGAGGCGTCCTGTTGGGGACCCGTGGAGGTGAGGGTGGAATCCATAGTTATCCTGTCTGTACTGTCTTTTAGTTATTAGTATTTAGGTTGGGTTACACACATTGCAGTCGATATATTAACGACCATTATGAGATTACCGCGACAGATGCGATGAGAAAACGATTATCTCTCTCAACATGGGACAAGATGAAAAATAAGACGAATGAAAAACAGTAATGCAGAAAAGCAAAAAGCCCGCTAAAAAGCGGGCTTTTCTAAATATGGCTCCTCTGACTGGACTCGAACCAGTGACATACGGATTAACAGTCCGCCGTTCTACCGACTGAACTACAGAGGAATCGTTTGAACGAGGCGCATAGTAGCGAGGGTGATGAGGCTTGTCAAAGGGGGAAATACATTTGTGCGTTCGTTTGCTGACAAAATCAGCAAAGCGGCGATCTTTCCATCTTTTTAAGCTTTTGCCCCATTCTGGTGCGCGCCTACCTCTTCCAGGGCAATCGAAGTAAGCCATACAGATGTAAATAATGTTTTTTGCGCACCTTTGCTCCAGACTTTACGCGGTTTTAGCCGTAAAACACGGCATGTGACGAAACTGGCAAGCATCTTGCAATCCTGAATTCAATGACTGCCAGCACGGGTTCTGGTATTCCGACAGGAGGCAAAATGAACTTCAGACGACTGAAATATTTCGTGAAAATCGTCGATATTGGTAGCCTGACCCAGGCAGCGGAAGTGTTGCACATTGCACAACCTGCGCTAAGCCAGCAGGTCGCCACGCTGGAAGGCGAGCTGGATCAGCAATTGCTGATTCGCACCAAGCGTGGCGTCACGCCGACGGAAGCGGGGAAAGTGTTGTATACCCATGCCCGGACCATTTTGCGTCAGTGCGAACAGGCGCAGCTTGCGGTTAATAATGTGGGCCAGACTCTTGGGGGACAGGTCTCTATTGGCCTCGCGCCAGGTACGGCGGCGTCATCCATCACTATGCCGTTATTACAGACAGTACGTGCAGAACTGCCAGATGTACTGGTCTATTTGCATGAAAACAGTGGGGCGGTGCTGAATGACAAGCTGCTCAGCGGGCAATTAGATATGGCGGTACTCTATGAGCGTTCACCCGTGGCGGGTATCAGCAGCCAGCCGTTGCTAAAAGAGGATCTTTACCTGGTCGGCACGCGTGAGTGTCCGGGGCAAAGCGTCGATCTGGCCACTGTGGCGCAGATGAATCTGTTTTTACCACGGGATTACAGCGCAGTTCGTCTGCGTGTGGATGAAGCTTTCTCGCTACGTCGCTTAACCGCTAAAGTCATTGGCGAAATTGAGTCTATTGCCACCTTAACGGCTGCTATTGCCAGCGGTATGGGCGTTACGGTATTGCCTGAGTCGGCGGCTCGTTCATTGTGCAATGCTGCAAACGGCTGGATGGCGCGGATAACAACCCCATCGATGAATCTGCCATTATCATTGAACGTCTCGGCCAGAGGGAGCTTATCGCCTCAGGCACAGGCCGTGAAGGAAATCCTGTTATCGCTGGTTAGCCGCCCTGCGCTGGAAAACCGTGAGCTGCAACTGGTCAGCTAAACCTTATTCCCGCGAGGAATAAGATGCAGGTTTTTATTATTTGTTATGCCGGGCGTCAGACTTTAACAATAGCGTAATGTCTGATGTGCCCGGAGCGAAAAGTGAATTTCCAGCAACTTAAAATAATCCGCGAGGCGGCCCGTCAGGATTACAACCTGACGGAGGTCGCGAATATACTGTACACCTCCCAGTCTGGCGTCAGCCGACACATTCGTGAACTTGAAGATGAACTGGGTATCGAGATATTTATCCGTCGCGGTAAACGCCTGCTGGGCATGACCGAACCGGGTAAAGCCTTGCTGGTTATTGCTGAACGTATTTTGAATGAGGCCAGCAACGTTCGCCGACTGGCGGATCTGTTTACCAATGACACGTCCGGTGTACTGACGATCGCTACCACGCATACCCAGGCGCGTTATAGCCTGCCAGCAGTAATTAAAGCCTTTCGTGAGCTGTTCCCTGAGGTGCGACTCGAACTGATCCAGGGTACGCCGCAGGAAATCGACGTGCTGCTGCAAAATGGCGGGGCAGATATCGGGATCGCCAGTGAGCGACTCAGCAGCGATCCACTGCTGGTGGCTTTTCCCTGGTTTCGTTGGCATCACAGCCTGCTCGTGCCATATGATCATCCCTTAGCGAAGACTTCTCCACTTACGCTGGAATCCATCTCACACTGGCCGTTGATTACCTATCGTCAGGGGATCACGGGACGTTCCCGTATCGATGAGGCGTTTGCGCGTAAAGGGTTAGTGCCGGATATTATCCTCAGTGCCCAGGATTCGGATGTGATTAAAACCTATGTGTCGCTGGGTTTGGGGATTGGACTGGTGGCAGAACAATCCAGTGGCGAGCAGGAGGAGGGGAGCTTGACCCGTCTGGATACCCGGCACTTATTTGATGCAAATACGGTCTGGCTGGGCCTGAAACGCGGGCAACTGCAGCGCAACTACGTCTGGCGATTTATCGAGCTATGCAACGCAGGGTTATCCGTCGATGAAATCAAACGCCAGGCGATGGAACCGGATGACACCGTGATTGACTATCAAATTTAAGGATAACGTTATATCTATCTCATGAATTGATAAACCAATGGCTCAGGTTATAAGTGCGGTTTTGTTATGGCGATTTTCGGCTGTAACATGTCGCGCTTTAACAAGACTCTAACGGATTGTTTAACCTGAGCCCCGGTATGATTGTCATTCAGTTTTTGATTTGGAATATAACAGACTGAGCTGTTCGGGAAGGCTGATGACTTCTGTTAAAATACCACGTGAAAGATGGATGTAGCCTTCGGTTTTGAGTATTGCCAGGATCCGCATTATCCCGCTGCGCGAGAGAAATGAGTGATTCATGATATAATTGGCAGCGGTAATATTGTTCCTGATGGACTCAGGCTCATCTATTAACTCAAGAAGGTGAATGCGTATAATCTCATAGGAAGATAGTTGTGATACTGCCAGACAATGAGAGTAGACTTTAGCCGCAGAATAATCTTGCAGTGCAGCAAATGACTTCCAGAGGTTTAATCTGTCGACTATTTCGTATAATTCAGTCTGTGGAATAAGCAGCAGTGTCGATGTTTCTTTTGCTTTGGCATAAAGATGGCGTGAATAGGATAACTGAATGTTAGCGCCAAAGATAAATGGTGCATTTTCTGAGTTGAGCACCATTCCGTCACTGATTCTACAAAGAGATATGCTGCCCTTAAGTAAAATTACGCAATGCCGCTCATTGTTTTGAGTCAGGCTAATGTGTCGTCTTTTAATGATACTAATTGTGTTACCACGGTGACCAATTGCTTGAAGTAAAATCTCTATATCTTTCGTGGGTTTAACTAATTTTATTAATACGTCATCCTTGACGCGATTTCTGTTGTTCATTGGTTTTCCCTTTTTAAAATAATGCTGTGACGTAGTGTTGTATTAAATGTATGAAACGTGATTTTAAAAATAAGTCCAAAGATAGACAAATTTAATCTTGCAAGATTTTTTCGATATACTAAATTTCATCCGGGTAATGCACGTGGTTTAAATAGGATGAGTTAATGTAACGCGTTATTTGATTGTTGGCAATTATATTTAAATATATTTGGTGATGATTTCTCATTGATCGAGAGAATAATTTATATAGCAAAGCCCATTCATTGGGTGAATGAATGGGCTTTGCTATATAATTAAATTCAATTTTTTATTGAGCAAAAGTGAGTGTTCTGTGAACAGAGTATAGAATGCCAGATTATCCTAGTATCTCCCGCCTGAGTTCCTGTTCATCCATCAGCCCGTACTGAGAGGTTTGTCAGGTCAAATATTGACGAATATCGGAAGGCGTATAGTATTGTTCCCATAACGCCCTCATCATCAACATATAGGGTTCAACATAAGTAAAAAAAGCCTGATAACTTTCACAAAAATAATTAAGTTGCGGAACACCGCATCGGGAAAGTGCTACGCGATCTTTTGCACAACCGCCGTGACAGACGAATTCTACTTTGCAACTCGCACATTCTTCTACCAGTGTCGGTTTGGATGATTCTACTCTCTGATTCGTCGAGTTTTGCTGCATCGCGGTTGCAATAGGTTGATTGCTGTCACGCATAAAATATTTCGAATTAACAACGCGATCGCAATGATAATTATCATCGTTTATTTTCAGCGCTAACGCGCTATCATCACACGAAGCATAAACACATGTTGGCACAGATAACCCGCACCACGCAGCAAATGCATGCTCAAAGATGGGGATTTTAATCGTGCCGATATCCAAACGTACCCAGGTATAAAAAATCGTCTTCAAAAAAATCCCCAGTGCGGCTGGCCCAAGGCTTTGCGCATCCACACCGCCTTGTACAAGCGGTCTAAGTAAGGGAATAAACTGCATATGGCGGCTACCCAGACTTTTTAAATAATGGTAGATGCGCAGCGGATGGTGGCTATTTTCGGTGTTAACGACCGTCAGTGTGCTAAATTCAATATCATATTTTTGCAATAATCTCGCAGCGTTTTCAACCTGATAGTTTGTTGATTTACCGGAAATCGTATCGCAGGCATTGTCATGTAATGCAACATCGCTATCCACTGAAATGCAAATCATAAACTGGTTTTTCTTGAAGAACTCACACCATTCATCATCTAAAAGAATTCCGTTGGTTTGAAATGTATTAATAATATTTTTACTTTGCGCATATTGCTGTTGTAGCTCTATGACTCGTTCAAAGAAATGAAGTCCGCCAGGCATTGATTCACCGTCCTGCCAGGTAAAAACCACATCACTCGCTTCCTCAGTATCAATTTTTCGACGAATAAATAGCTGAAGTGTCGTATCATCCATACAGTACGTATTGCATTCTGGGGAGTGTTCCGTGTTATTAATGCAAAAGCAACTCTTACAATGTAAATGACATAATGGAATGGAGTTTTTCATCATTACATGGCAACTTTTCATTATCGATTACCCTCATAAAAATATTATGCTATTTGCTTTGTAATATGTGAGGAACAGGTGATGCCATCTATAAAATAAACAGCATCACCTGGATTGTTTATTTTTTACTCACTTCAACACGCATTTCGTTGATTTCGTGGGGAACGATTTTGTGCCCCGATTTCAGATAATCAATCACGACATCAGACATATTATTCCCGGCGCGGACTTGTACATTTTTCCCTTCTTTAAATGCCAGAAAGCCATCGCCTCCCAAAGCAAGGAAGGTCGTGGTCGCAACATGGTAAGTCTGCGTATCTTCAATCGCTTTGCCATTGATTGTGAACGATACTATGCGCTGCCCGACCGGATTCTGCGGCATGTAACGCACTTCAGCACCTTTTGACATTTGCAGTATGCCATTGGTGAGAGATGCCCCATGTTCCATGAGATTGCGCAGCTCCTTACCGCTAAGATCCATCTCAGTTAGCTCATTCTTAAAGGGGAAAGTACTGGTAATATCACCAAAGGTAATGGGACCCGCGTTGAGATCAGCACGTAAACTACCGGAGTTAATCAGTGCGATCTGTGCATCCGGTGCAGCGACGAGCATTGCATCTGTAAATAAGTTGCCTAGTTGCGATGATTCGCCATAGGCACGGGTTAACATGATCGGGGATTCACCGACTGGCTGACGCACAATATCCGCGAGTTTTTTATTCCAGCCATCGATAACTTTTTGTGTTGTTGGATCAGGTTTCCACTCATCAGCAAAAATTGTTTTCAGCTCGAAGCTTTTAACTTTTTTTGTATTCGCCCCTGGTTCAACATCAAGTATCAATTTACCTACATCGATACCACCACTGTCAGTAGAAAGGATTAGCGTATCCCCCACTTTGATAGGTTCCGGTGTTCCAACATGAGCGTGTCCGGTGATGAGAATATCAAGCCCTTTAACCTGACTAGCGGTCTGAATATCTTTGTCCAGTGCACGTCTAACGTCCGTACTACCGATACTGGACTGACGAGCCGGAACGCCTTCGTGAACGAGCGCAACGGTGACGTCAACTTTACCCCGCAACTCATCCAGATAATGCTGCAGATATTTCACCTCATCGCGAGCTTCGATTCCCTGGTTCTTGAGGGCAGCTGCTGATTTATCAAAGCGGTTACTTTTATCATTATCGAGCCCCTGGATCGAGAGTTCTGAAATGGTGTCATTGAATGCATACACACCGTGCAGCCCAATAACGCCAATTTTCACGCCATCCTTTTCCAGGATGGTATACGGTTTGTTCCAGAATGGTATCTCGCTGTCCTTGTGGAATACATTCCCCAACAGAACAGGAAATTTTGCTTTGCTCAACTGCCGCAAGAGATTATCCCAGCCATGGTCGAATTCATGATTACCTATTGATACTGCATCAAAGGGCATAGTATTCATGATGTCAATGATGGCCTGACCCTTAGTCAGGCTGCTGATATACGGCCCGGTAAAATAGTCACCGGCGTCAAAATAAAATGTGGCTTTATTTTTGGATTTTTCCTGCTTGACTAAAGTGCTTATATTAGCGAATCCACCAATTTCACGTTTACCGTCTGCTACATAGGGGACTTTATAAGTATCAACATGAGCATGGAGATCATTGGTATAAATAATGGTGACATCTTTGGCGCAGGCCCAAAATGGCAATGTCAACAGAATACCTGCTGTAATCGTTTTTACCTTCATAGCTAATTCCTTGCAGATTGTTTAAAAAGCGTAACCAACAGTTAAATAGTATGCCCACCCCGTTGAGTCTATAGAGGTGATGTCTCCGTCGCTGTTAAATGCTTTACTACCTTCTTCAAATTGTCCACCATGATAGAAATAACGCAGGGTGGCGCCAAAGTTCCAGTGAGGATAAACCAGACTGAGTACATTTGTGGAAACTATCGAGCTATTTGTTCGGGAGTAAAATTGCTGCTCGCCACCTGATTTTTCTTTTAGGTCTGAACCAAAGTCAAAGTTGGTAAAGCCGACGTAATTTAGGTTTCCACCAAATATTGTGGTAATAGGAATGACATATTTTACTTTAAAGCGATAACCATCCCATTCGTTTTCGTTGGCTGCATTGTAATTGTTTCCTTGATATTTGGCATAGATATTTGCAGATAACGTCATCGGTAGTCCCGTTTCAATATCTGTCCCTATCCCCATATACCATGTGCTCTGACGTTGTCCTGCATTGGTTCCTGCATCATAGATATAGTTGTGGGCAAAATACCATTCTTTAAATGGACCAAAACTTAGGTCGACCCCTGTTAGTTTGTCGATGCTAAAGCGCGGTTCTATCTCCATAAAAAATGGAGAACCGTTGTCCCAAATGCCGATATCATTATCATTGCCTATACCAAAAAACTTAGGTAAGTCAGCATAGCCATAGAAATCAAACCAATCCACATGTGCCCATGCACGATACTCGGGATATAAGTCGGCTCTTTTTAGTGGCCCAAAACGAGTGGAGTTGCTCCCAACTATATTAATACTTTGATGCCACCAGTCTGATACATATTCATTATTCGCTGAGGCTGCCATTGTTAGCGTAGGGAAAAGCATAAATGCGCCGGATAATATTTGTGCTATTTTTTGCATGCGTAGGGGTACCTTCCACAGAGATTTGTTAATAAAGATGGTTCATGTAATGGAAAATATATTCGTGAACCTATTTTGCCGTGCTTACATCGACTACTCTCATTTCAAGATCGGGTTTCAAAGGATTATGAGTCTTGACATAATCAATGATTGACTCAGCAGAGGTAGTACTATTGATAGTTTTGATATTGGTTCCTTTTAAGAACGCTTCAAATCCATCTCCACCCGTCGCGCAAAATGAGTGTGTAACAACCCGATATGTTCTGGTTGGATCCACAGGTTTATTATTAATAGTGAAACTTATGATTCGCTCACCCAAAGGTTTTTTACTGTCATACTCAACATGAATGCTTTTTGACACTTGCAAAACCCCATTAGTAAGATTAGTTGCGTGGATCATTAAATTGATGAGATCCTTTCCGGTGAGATCCATTTCAACAAGTTCGTTATTAAATGGGAAGGTAGTAATTACATCACCATATCGTAAATTTCCTTGTGGTAAATCAGCACGCAATCCTCCACTATTCTGTAATCCCACGACGGCGTCCGGCGCCTTGGCCATCATGGCGTCAATAACTAAATTACCAACCGGTGATGATTCACCATAAGAGCGGGTGAAGGGGGCTGTTGTTGACCCAATGATTTGATCGGTGATATTTTTCAGCTTAGCATTCCATTCATCAATCATAGCTTGAACTATAGGGTCTGGTTTATATTCGTCTGCAAATACAGTGATTAATTTACCGTCATAGCCGTCAATTTTTTTAGTCTGCGGGTTAAAATCCAATACTAATTTACCGATATCAGTACCATACGCATCTGTGGAAACAATGAGCGTGTCATTGACTTTAATTGGCTCAGGGGTGCCCACATGAGCATGTCCTGTAATTAACACATCAATACCCTCAAATTTCTTTGCGGTATCGATATCGGCTTGCAACATTCTGGCTACGTCTTTATTGCCAAAACTTGATTGACGTGCTGGCGTACCTTCATGGATAAGCAGCACAGTGATATCCACTTTACCTTTTAATGCATCAAGCCCTTTTTGAATATAAGGTGCTTCATCACGGGCCTCTGAACCCGCATAAGCCTTAGCGGCAACGGTGTCATAAAACGCAAATTTTTGATGTATACCAATTACGCCAATTTTTAAGCCGTCTTTTTCGATAATCGTCCAGGGTTTGTTCCAGACGGGTTTGTCACTGTTAGTATAAAAAACGTTACCCAGTAAAACCGGAAATTTTGCTTTTGCTAACTGCTTAACCATATTATCAACGCCATGGTCAAATTCGTGGTTCCCTACGGATACAGCATCAAACGGCATGGTATTCATGATGTCGATAATTGCTTCACCTTTTGTCAAGGTGCTTATATAGGGGCCGGTGAAATAATCTCCGGCGTCGAAGAAAAATACATCTTTGTTTCTTTTCTTCGCATCATTAACGATGGTGGCTATATTCGCAAAACCTCCTACCAGACGTTCTTTATCGACGGCCGGAATTTTCCCTGGAGATACATGAGCATGTAAATCGTTAGTGTAATAGATCGTCACATCCTTTGCGTTAACTGATGCGGCTAATGTTGCGGACAGGCACAATGTAATAAAATTAAGCTTTGTTCTTATCTTCATAGCCAAACCCTTTCAGCTTTATGAGTAATTATTATATTTCAATCAAGATCTCATGCAGATGTTTGCATGTTTTTATTACTTTTCAGTAATGCTTCCATATTCGACTTTAAAGATAAGAAATAGCCAATAAAGCCGAATATTTTCAACTAATGACACCGATTAGAACTTATTAAGGTAATAATATTTATTTTTTCACGTCAGCAACGCGCATACCGTTAAGTTGTTCATCGGTGATGGTGTTACCTGCTTTAAAGTAATCGATCACTGCGTTGTAAACGTAATACCCACCTGTTGTGTTACGCGCTTTACCCTCGGTAAATGTGGTGAAGCCGTCACCACCATCAGCAAGGAAGTTTTGGGTAGCAATGTGATAAACCGTCGCATCTTCAACTGCCTTACCATTAAGTGTAAGTTCCAGGACCCGTTGTCCTACGGGTTTACTGCTGTCGTATTTCATTTCCAGGCCTTTTGAGACCTGCAACACGCCATTACTTAAACTTGCGCCATGTTCCATCAGACTACGTAATTGTTTACCGGTAAGATCCATCGTGACCAGTTCGTTAGGGAATGGGAATGTACTAATGACACCGCCCATCGTAATCGCGCCAGACGGGATCTCACTGCGGATACCGCCAGAGTTGGTTAAGGCCAACTGTGTGTTTTTACCCGCAGCGGCCAGCAAAGCATCCGCAGCCAGGTTGCCCAGCGAAGCTGATTCACCATATGCACGTGTTAATTCAACCGGCGACTGCGCCACCGTCTGTCCTACCACTTCGTCAAGTTTCTTATTCCAGCGGTCAATCACCTGCTTTGTTTGCGGATCGGGCTTCCACTCATCTGCGTAAATGGTTTTAAGTTCGAAATTTTTCATCGTAAAACTATGTGGCTTATCTTTGTAGTCCAGTACCAGTTTCCCTACATCGATACCACCGCTGTCTGTCGAGAGGATCAGCGTATTGCCTACTTTAATGGGTTCCGGCGTACCGACATGCGCATGTCCGGTAATCAGAATATCCAGACCTTTCACCTGGCTTGCCGTCTGAATATCCTTATCCAGCGCACGACGTACATCGGTACTTCCTATACTGGACTGACGGGCAGGCGTGCCTTCATGAACCAGTAATACGGTCAAATCCACTTTATCCTTAAGTTCATCAATATAACGCTGTAACCATTTAATCTCATCCCGTGCTTCAATACCTTCGCGCATTGCAGCAGAAACGGTATCATTAAAGGCAAATACGCCGTGCAAACCTATAACGCCAATTTTCACGCCATCTTTTTCAATAATGGTATATGGCTTATCCCAAAACGCTTTATCACTGTTCTGATAAAAAATATTGCCCTGCACAATAGGGAATTTCGCCTGGCTTAGCTGGAGTAACGTATTATCCCAGCCATCATCAAATTCATGATTGCCCATGGTGACAGCATCAAATGGCATGGTATTCATAATATCAATGATCGCCTTGCCCTTCGTTAAGCTGCTGATATAAGGACCGGTAAAATAGTCACCTGCATCAAAAAACCATGTGGCTTTGTTTTTGCTTTTCTCTTTTTTTACCAAAGTGGTGATATTCGCCCAGCCGCCGATATCACGCTTACCATCAGCAATCCACGGCACTTTATAAGGTTCCACATGTGCATGGAGATCGTTGGTATAAATAATGGTGACATCCTTGGCACAGGCCCAGAATGGTAATGTCAACAAAATACCCGCAGCAATCACTTTTAATTTCATAAACTGTTCCTCTATTCACATTTATTCGGGGTATTTTACATTCCGAAAGACATTGATATGTGCGTCTGTTCACACAATCAAATCGAGGTTATAGTTCAAAATCAGCGACCTTTGGAAATCGTTGGTGGCTCATGTCGACTTTATTTACAATTAATACCTGCAAGACGTTTGGGTGTCGCAATTTAGGGTTAGCTACATCTGAAGATTACAGCTGGCCGAACTATAGGTTGGGTTATCCGGCATTGCACTGTCGGGCATGTGGGAGTTATCCCCCACTATTTGAAGCACAACAATTTAATGAATGGGTGACTGTTTACTTAAGCGCATACGCCTCTGAAAGTGGCCATTTTTGTCCCGTATGTTATGGCAAGAAAACTATTTGTTATGGTTATAATCCGCAAAGAACACAGCGCGTTCAGTGCTGCGCCTGCAAAAAAGTCTGGACACCTAAGCGGCAATTACCAAGAGAAGTAATATCACCAGAACGGATTGAAACGGTTCCTTTAATTGTACCGTTCCAGGGGGCGGAAGCAGATCAGAAACTCTATGTCCTGCTCAGTTTCGATGCTATTCGAGGTAATATTCTTCATCTATCTACTAATTTTACTCAGCACCCGGTCGGGGAAACCTTACGTTATCTCTGGAGAGGCAATATCGAGCCTGATTTGGATCGCAGTGATATCGTAAAACACGTTGATATGCGTGAGATGCAGTTTTTACAACGCAGTCAGTTCGATGAGATTCAGTATGGAAGTGCGGTACTCAAACGTAACGCCAATGGTTCTATTCTGCGTCCGGTTATATCAGCTCATGGGCATTTTCGGCTGTTGAAGACCCTCTTTCCTGAGATAAAGACACATGTTATTTCTCACGAATGTTTTCTTCGCGGAGCGGTTATTACTGTTTGGGCAGAACTGTTTCGCCAACAACAAGCTGAGCTTTGGTTTATAGAGGAGGATATAAGTGACAGTGATACAAATACTCCCTGGTATTTTCAGGGCAAAACGCGGCATGGCTGGTGGCAAAGTCAGTGGTCGCTTTGGATACAGGAAAAAAACCGTAAGATGGTTTGCCCATTAACCGGCGGGGATGGCAAAAATGCCAGGACAATTTCTTTAACGGCCAGTCGGCGCTATATTCGCTGGCTATACAAACAAACTAATTTTACTCGCAGTACCCAAATATCCGCAGGAAGCGTAACGCAAATACTAATTTCCCTCGCGCATGAATATAACGGTAAACTTTAATAGCGGCTCCTGATGATGAGTCTCGGGTAAATCTTCCCTGTCATGATGTTATGACCTCCTTTTTTGATTGATATCATAAAGGGTTCATGTAGGTACATGAACCCTTGAAATATATGTAATTTAATCGATTACTCGTGCTTTTTAAAAATACATCTCTTTATTAATTTACAGTAATTGAGGCTGTAGTGATTAATGAAGACAGTTCTGTTTCGGCAAATAATCTTGCACGGTAACCCTCTCCAGGGTATTGAGGTGCACCATCAGAATCACTCATGTCGAATTCAAAAATGACATTACCGAGGATGTCAATTTTGAAAAAACGACGACCGTACCACGGTATATCTTCATTGCTACCCATATAGATGTAATCATTGTGAATTCTTAACAAAATAGCATTTATCGATCGATTCGTGAGTAATGATATCTGTGTGTTATTGATGTTGATAATTCTATTTATTAGTGGAATGCATAAGAGGAGCTAGCGGGAGAGGGCGTAATCCATTAGCAAAACGGCTACCGGGTTTCAGTGGGGAACGCAGATAATCTCGTACGCCACATTATCTGTGGCTGGATGAATACGGATACTCGTCTGGCGCAATTCGGGATTCTTGTTGATTACGCGATAGTTGAGATACTGAAGGCGTGCACCCAACTGGGCGACTGTAGTCCATGAAAATCAGGAAGATTTTTCACGCTAACTTATTGAAACCTGATGATATCAGTATTCATAAGTAAGTCTGAAAGCAAAAAGCCTGCTTAGTTTCCTAAGCAGGCTTCTTAAATTTGGCTCCTCTGACTGGACTCGAACCAGTGACATACGGATTAACAGTCCGCCGTTCTACCGACTGAACTACAGAGGAATCGTGTGAACGAGGCGAATATTAGCGATGCCACTCAGCGTTGTCAAAGCCTGAATCGCTAAATTCGATCGTTTGCCGAAATATTCCTCATTTCGCCGATTATTCAGGCGCAACAGGTTGTTTTATGCACTTTTCCCGTTCGGGACGCGGGTATTTCCACAGCCAACGGCCTGTGACCATACGCCAGTAAAATAACGCCGCGCGCACAGCCCAATCGAAGAACATCCCTAACCAGACACCGACTACGCCCCATCCTAGAACGATCCCCAGGGTATAACCTACAACGACGCGACAGCCCCACATGCCCAACATTGATACCCACATAGCAAAACGTGCATCGCGAGCACCTTTAAAGCCAGCTGGTAATACCCAGGAAGCCGCCCATATCGGCATAAATGCCGCATTGAGCCAAATCAGAATGACAATGACCTCTTTTACATCCTGATCCTGGGTATAAAACGCGGCCATCACGCCAGCAAAAGGGGCGGTTAGCCAGGCGATGGCGGTTAAGCCAATTGTCGACAGCCAGAAAACATGGCGTAACTGGATTTCAGCCTGGGCAATCTGGCCATTTCCCAAACGCCTGCCGGTAATGATTGTCGACGCGGAACCTAAAGCATTCCCCGGGAGGTTGATGAGCGCAGCGATAGAAAATGCAATGAAGTTTCCGGCAATTACGCTGGTGCCCATGCCTGAAACAAACATCTGTGTTAACAGTTTACCGCCATTAAACAGTACCGACTCGATGCTTGCCGGAATTCCGATCCCCATAACCTCCCAGATGATGGCGAGATTGAGGGGTTTAAAATAGCTTTTGAAGGGAATACGTAGCGCCGGATTAAAACCAATCATCAGTACCCAGATAATGGCGATTGCACCGATGTAGCGTGAAATGGTTAGCCCGAGTCCGGCCCCCACGAATCCCAGCCCTTGCCAGGAAAAGATCCCGTAGATCAGGATGCTGCTGATGATGATATTCAGAATGTTCATGCCGCCGTTGATCAACAGCGGTATTTTGGTATTTCCGGCTCCGCGTAGTGCACCGCTACCGATCAACGCAATGGCTGCCGCCGGGTAGCTGAGCACAGTGAGCTCCAGATAGGTAAGCGCCAAAGCCTTAACGTCTGGCGTTGCTTCACCTGCGACAACGTCAATAATATGTTGACCAAAATAATGAATGACCGCGGCCAGCACGGTAGCAAAAATTGTCATGATCACCAGCGATTGTCTGGCCGCGGCTCTGGCCCGTCGACGATCCCGTTTTCCCAGACTAAATGCTACAACCACCGTGGTACCCAGATCGATGGCGGCGAAAAATGCCATGATGACCATGTTGAAACTGTCGGCGAGGCCGACCCCAGCCATTGCTTCTTTTCCCAACCAGCTCACCAGGAAGGTACTCAAGACCCCCATCAACAGCACACAGGTGTTTTCCAGAAAAATAGGGACAGCAAGCGGGGTGATTTCGCGCCAAAAGAGAACCTTATAACTCTTGCGTTTGGCATACCAGGGCGTACGGGAAGCGACCTGGCGTAAGGCAGCGGAGACGTTCAAAGTGGACCTTAAAGAAGAAAGTTGAAACCTCATTTCAAATGATGAGGGAGAATCCAAAAAGCTGCAAAGTTTTTTCCATTTAAAATGTCTGTAAATGCAACAAACTGTCGAGAGAAGCATCAATTGATACGCATTCATAGAAATGGGGTTTGACAAAAAAATTTTCGCCGCTAAGATAAGCCTCCACAACGATTCCTCTGTAGTTCAGTCGGTAGAACGGCGGACTGTTAATCCGTATGTCACTGGTTCGAGTCCAGTCAGAGGAGCCATATTTAAGAAGCCCGCTTAAGGAAACTTAAGCGGGCTTTTTGTTTTTCAGTCCAGTTATCCACCTGATGGGCAGGTGGAGCGTGATGTGTTTAGAATCAGAACTGATAGCTGGCGGTAACGCTGACGTTGCGCGGCTCACCATAGACAATAGAACCGTCGACATTGGTGTCGTAGGTTTTATCGAACAGGTTATTGAGGTTACCCTGCACAGAGAAGTTTTTTGTTACCTGATAGCGGGTGAACAAATCTACCAGGGCATAGCTTCCTTGTTCCGCGCGGAGTGTGCCATAAGGCGTGACCGTATCGCTGTAAACGCGATTCTGCCAGTTAACTCCTCCGCCGACGGTCAGTTCCGGCATAGCCGGCAGGCGATAACGGGTGAACAGTTTGACCGTGGTACGCGGCAGGTTTGGGTTCACCGCATTGCCTTCGTTGTCTTCAGCAACATAGCGTGTCGCGCCAAACGTCATCTGCCAGTTATCGGTGATTGCACCGTTAACTTCGAATTCGACCCCTTTGCTGACCGTACCATCCATCGCTTTATAGGCCGTGTCGCCATTGCTACCGGCGATTGGCACACCGGTTGATTGCGCCACGTTATCCTGTTCAATGCGGAACACCGCGAGGGTGGTGGTTAAACGGCTATTCATCCAGTCGGACTTCAGGCCAAGCTCATAGTTGTTGCCGGTAATCGGGGAGAGATATTTGCCGGAACTGTCGCGCTTGTTCTGCGGTTGAAAGATTGAGGTATAGCTGGCGTAGGTAGACCAGTTATCGTCAATATCATATACCAGACCCGCATATGGCGTGGTGTGGTTTTGCTCCATGCTGTAGGTCAGGGTGTCGATACGCCAGTTGGTATAACGCGCGCCGACGATCAAATGCAGTGGGTCGGCTAGCGAAATACGCGTTGCGGCGTAGAGCGATTTCATGTGCGTGGTATCGTCCTGAGCCAATGATTGCGGGTTCCAGTTGGTTTCCGGGAAGTTACCATCGAAGGTATAGAAACTGCCGATTTCATTGGGGAAGACGTTCGCCCACGAGCTTTCATAACGGTTATTCTGTTTACTGTAGCTGCCGCCAAGCATCAGATTATGCTGACGACCAAACAGGTCGTAACCGCCGTCGGCGAACAGATCGACGGCATCCACTTTACGTTTACCGCTGTTCCAGCCGGTTCCACCGACGTAGTCATAGCCCGGACCATAGCTGCCATACGGGCCAACCAGGGTGCCGTCGGCCTTGTTGACATAGGCATCAACGTACATCATTTTACTGTCGAACTTGACCTCGGAGTGGGTGGCGTTCATGGTCGCCTGCCAGGTATCGGCAAAACGTTGTTTGACGGTGACAAACACTTTATTGAAGTCTTTATCGTTGTACGCCCAGTCCGGCGCAGTGCTGCGCGAGCGGTCGTAGCTGTTTTTACTGCCATCGGTATTCCAGCGCGGCAATCCACCCCAGGTTGGGCTGTTGATATCAATGCGCTGGTATTCATAACCTGCAGACAGACTGGTGGTGTCGCCCAGATCGGCATCGACAATCCCGGAGAAGAACATTTTTTCGCTGTTGTAGCGATCAAGCCAGGAATCGTTATTCTGGTAGCCCGCCACGATGCGACCGCGCACGTTGCCGTCTGCAGTGAGCGGGCTTTGCAGATCGGTCACATAGCGTTGTTTATTCCAACTGCCATATTCCGCAGAAACATTACCGGTGAACTCGCGGCTGGTGGCATGCTTTCGGATCATGTTAATGGAGGCGGAGGGGTTACCCGTTCCGGTCATCAGCCCGTTTGCGCCACGGACCACTTCGACACGCTCGAAGAGGGCCGTGTCGGAAAGAGCGTCACCGAGATTCCAGCGGGATTCGAAATAGGTCGGGATCCCATCCACCATGTAGTTATCAATCTGAAATCCGCGAGAGTAGTAGCTGCTGCGATCTGAATCTGCCTGGCTTTTACTTATCCCCAACGTGTTATCCATCACATCGCCCAGCGTTTGCAACTGCTGATCTTCCATGCGCTGTTGGCTGACGATGCTGACCGACTGCGGAATATCGCGCTGCGTCATCTGCATTTTGGTGCCAGCGGTCGTCGATTTAACGCTGTAATCCTGCTCTTCGCTGGATGCGGCTGGAGCAGAACCCTCCACGATCACGGTTTCTTCAGAAGGGGCTGCGAGGCTGGTGGTGGGCAATAGCGCTAACGTGATGCAGGCTGCCAGTAAAGAAGGGGCAACCCCCGGCTGGCGTTGAACATTCCCGTTGAGTGTTGTGAAAGACATCGAAAAGTCCTTGATAATTATTAATATTAAGTTCGAATCACCGGTAGTGTGATGAACCCTTTGGTTGTAAATTATTAAGTGCGCATGTAAATACAAATGCGAAATATACGCATTAACATTCAATATGTAAACAGATGCTACGCGATAAATGAAATATTGTTTCAGTACTATGCTTAAGCGATAGCGATGGGAAATGGTTATAAGAACAGCAGCGGCAAAGGATTTTGCTTAAATAATCGAGGGTTAAAGTTGAAAGAGCGTGAGTAACTCGCTCATACTCTATACTCGCAGAGTTACCCGGCGTAGCATGGCATAACGCTTGGGCTGTTAATGAAAAAGGAAAACGTCGTGGCAGAAGAAACTATATTCAGCAAAATTATCCGTCGTGAAATTCCGTCGGATATCGTGTACCAGGATGAACTGGTCACCGCGTTTCGTGATATTTCCCCTCAGGCACCTACGCATATTCTGATCATTCCAAACGTCCTGATCCCGACCGTCAACGATGTGACGGCGGAACACGAGCAGGCGCTGGGGCGCATGATCACCGTTGCGGCGAAAATCGCCGAGCAGGAAGGTATTGCTGCAGATGGGTACCGTCTAATCATGAATACCAATCGTCATGGCGGTCAGGAGGTGTATCACATTCATATGCACCTGTTGGGTGGCCGTGCGCTCGGTCCAATGCTTGCGCATAAAGGTCTGTAAGCATGACCAGAGGATGCATTGCACTTTCACTGAGCTTGCTGCTACTGGCTGGCTGTCGGACACATCCTGAAATTCCGGTAAGTGATGAACAGTCGCTGGTGATGGAATCAACGATTCTGGCGGCGGGCATTACAGCAGAACAGCCGACGTTAACCACGTCTGATATTCAGGCCTCGGCATCCTCTCGACTCTATAACGAAAGACAAGAACCCGTTACCGTTCATTATCGGTTTTACTGGTATGACGCCAGAGGGCTGGAAATGCACCCTCTGGAAGCGCCACGCAGCATGACTATCCCGGCTCATTCGTCGGTGATGCTGTACGGCAGCGCCAATTTTCTGGGGGCGCACAAGGTTAGACTTTATCTTTATTTGTAAGGGGTGAATCTTGATGATCAAAATGAATCGCTACGCACTGATTGCCGCGCTGGCGATGTTTCTTTCTGGCTGTGTGGTGCAACGTGAACCCGCACCGGTAGAGGAAGTGAAGCCGGTGCCGGAACAACCCGCGCAGCCGCAACAGCCGGTACCGGTTGTACCAACGGTGCCAACCATACCGCAGCAGCCGGGTCCGATTGAGCATGAGGACCAAACGGCGCAGCCGACGCCACGTCAACGCCACTATGACTGGAACGGGGCTATGCAGCCGATGGTCGGCAAAATGCTGCAGGCTGACGGCGTCAAAGCGGGAGGCGTTCTGCTGGTTGATAGCGTCAATAACCGCACCAACGGCTCGTTGAATAGCGGTGAAGCCACCGAGACCTTGCGTAACGCGCTGGCGAATAACGGTAAGTTTACTCTGGTTTCTGCCCAGCAACTGGCTGTCGCCAAGCAGCAGTTAGGTTTGTCGCCGAACGATAGCCTGGGAACGCGCAGCAAAGCGATTGGGATCGCCCGCAACGTTGGCGCACAGTATGTGCTCTATTCCAGCGCTTCCGGCAACGTCAATTCGCCTGCGCTGCAAATGCAATTAATGCTGGTACAAACTGGCGAGATAATCTGGTCAGGTAAAGGTGCCGTTCAGCAACAATAACCGATTGACGCGCGACGAAGTCTTGTCGCGCTATTTCCCACAGTATCATCCCGTCGCAGCCAGCCAGAGCGGCCTGAGCGGCGGGAGCTGCATCATCGAACATCATACTCACCGCTTAGTGCTGCGTCGTCATCACGACCCTGATTCGCCGGAATCGCATTTCTTACGCCATTATCATGCGTTAAAACATCTGCCAGAAAGTCTTGCGCCGCGCCCTCGCTTTTATACGCGTGGGTGGATGGCGGTCGACTTTTTACACGGCCAGGTAGAATCCAGATTACCGGACGCCGACGAACTCGCTGGCTTATTGTATCATCTGCACCAGCAACCCCGATTGGGCTGGCGAATCAGTCTGCTGCCGTTACTTGAGCAGTACTGGCAGTGTGGCGATCCGGCGCGTCGTACGCCATGTTGGTTACGTGCGCTGAAGCGGCTACGGAAACGCGGTGAGCCTCGACCTTTGCGTCTGGGGCCGCTGCATATGGATGTCCACGGTGACAACATCGTACGTACATCCTCAGGGCTGCGGCTGATTGACTGGGAATATGCTGGTGACGGTGATATCGCCCTGGAGCTGGCGGCGGTATGGGTCAGTGATGAATCCCAGCACCAGCGGCTGGTTAACGCCTACGCTCAGCGATCGCACATTGAGCAAAACGCGCTGTGGCGACAGGTTAGACGATGGCGGCCCTGGGTAATGATGCTAAAGGCGGGGTGGTTTGAGTATCGCTGGCGACAAACCGGCGATCGACAATTTATCAGGCTGGCCGATGAAATCTGGCGGCAGCTAACAATGAAAGGATAAGGAGAGCAGTGTGGGCCCAGTAATGTTGGATGTCGAAGGGTATGAGCTGGACGCTGAAGAGCGTGAGATTCTGGCGCATCCGCTGGTAGGTGGGTTGATTCTCTTTACCCGAAATTATCATGACCCGGAACAGTTACGTGAGTTAGTGCGCCAGATCCGCGCGTCATCGCGCAATCATCTGGTCGTGGCGGTAGATCAGGAAGGCGGACGCGTACAGCGTTTTCGTGAAGGATTTACGCGTTTGCCAGCGGCCCAATCCTTTGCCGCGCTGCACGGTCTGGAAGAGGGCGGCAAACTGGCTCAGGACGCCGGATGGTTAATGGCCAGCGAAATGATCGCCATGGACATCGATATCAGCTTTGCGCCGGTACTGGATGTGGGGCATATCAGCGCGGCAATTGGCGAGCGCTCTTACCATGCCGATCCGCTGAAAGCGCTGGCTATGGCGACCCGCTTCATTGACGGTATGCACGCTGCTGGCATGAAAACCACCGGTAAACATTTCCCCGGACATGGGGCGGTGACGGCGGATTCACACAAAGAAACGCCAACCGATCCACGCTCAGAAGCTGACATTCGGGCGAAAGATATGTCCGTGTTCCAGACGTTGATTACTGAAAACAAACTCGATGCCATTATGCCTGCGCACGTCATCTACAGTGACGTGGATCCACGTCCGGCGAGCGGCTCGCCGCACTGGCTGAAAACGGTATTACGTCAGGAGCTTGGCTTCGATGGCGTCATTTTCTCCGACGATTTGTCGATGGAAGGGGCGGCGATTATGGGAAGCTACGCGGAGCGCGGTCAGGCATCGCTGGATGCCGGTTGCGATATGATCCTGGTCTGCAATAATCGTAAGGGAGCGGTCAGTGTGTTAGATAATCTGTCGCCGATCAATGCAGAACGTGTTACACGTTTGTATCATAAAGGTTCATTTTCACGTCAGGAACTGATGGACTCTGCACGCTGGAAGACGGTAAGCGCCCAGCTCAACCAGCTTCATGAGCGCTGGCAGGAAGAGAAAGCAGGTCATTAACGCAAGTTTGGCGAGGATGCGATGATTATCTATTTACACGGTTTTGACTCTAACAGCCCGGGCAACCATGAAAAGGTGTTGCAACTGCAGTTCATCGACCCGGATGTCAGGCTGATTAGCTATAGTACGCGGCATCCTAAACATGATATGCAGCATCTGCTGAAAGAAGTGGACAAAATGCTGCAGCTTAATGTGGACGACCGTCCGCTGATTTGTGGCGTGGGGCTCGGGGGATATTGGGCTGAACGCATTGGTTTTCTGTGTGATATTCGTCAGGTCGTGTTTAATCCTAACCTGTTCCCGTATGAGAACATGGAAGGAAAAATTGACCGGCCTGAAGAGTATGCAGATATCGCGACAAAATGCGTGACCAATTTCCGCGAAAAGAATCGCGATCGCTGCCTGGTGATCCTGTCACGTCATGATGAAGCGCTCAATAGCCAGCGTGCGTCAGAAGAGCTGCATCATTTTTATGAGATAGTCTGGGATGAAGAACAGACGCACAAGTTTAAGAATATCTCGCCGCATTTGCAGCGAATCAAAGCGTTCAAGACGTTAGGTTAATCCTTATTGAGCTTTTAAAAAAACAGCCGCTAGGCTAATGCTCGTCAGTTACGAACGTATGGTGAACATGTGATTCCGGCTGAGGGTTCCGTTCACCTCAGCGGTGTCATTTCTCTGAAGCGCAGATACCTGTGAACGTGCAAGGGAGGCTCACCGCCGCCTCCCTTGCAACCCAGGCTCCCGGCGGGAAAATCGTCGCTGCGCGAGTTATTCGTCTTATGCCGTCTGCCTGTTGGGTCGGGGCCGAGCCTGCGTCCCTGCAGGCCGTCCCCTCTGTCCGCATCCCTGCGGACAGCCCCGGTCAGCCGTCAACGCCTCATCGATTTTCAGCCGGACCGGGGTCATCGCTTCAACGCACTGACTTCCAGTTAAATCTTTTTTGCTGTTCAAATATATTCAAATAAAATTGCAGGAGGTCAGGTGTGGCTGGTCCGGCTGAAAATTGCCGACGTGTTTCCGTAAGGCCGGGAGAGCCAGCATGGATGCTGGCTCAGGGCGCGCTTTGCAAGGACGCTTCCTCGCGCCCGGCCCGGTAGCCTGGAGGAATAAGCGGAGGGTATTGCGCAGCAACAATTTTCCTGCCGGGAGCCGGGATTGTAAAGGGCGTGGCGGAGAACGCCCTTTACACGTTCACAGGAATCGGTGCTTCAGAGAAATGATGAGCATGAGGTGAACGGAACTTTTCCTCCGAGATAGCATGTTCTTTACCTCGGTCAGCACAGGTTGAAGCTTTCTGAAACTGAGGCGCTAACTGACTGGCATTACAGCCATCGGGCTGGTTTTTTTGTTCTTAAAGTTCCGGTTGTCTATCTTTTCAGCATCAAAACTTGATACATATCAATTTTGGTATGACCAATGCACCGTTCGTGTTATTCTCACTCTCGAAGAACATTTTCATTATCGTAACTTGTTGTTAATTAAAGGCTATGTTCATAACTTTTAATTAACAATTGGTTAATAAATTTGAGGGGGGTCACGTTGACTACACCATTGAAAAGGATCGTGATTGTCGGCGGCGGTGCTGGCGGACTGGAAATGGCGACACAGCTGGGTAAAAAGCTGGGACGCAAGAAAAAGGCCAAAATCACGCTGGTGGACAGAAACCACAGCCACTTATGGAAACCGTTGCTGCATGAAGTGGCGACAGGTTCCCTGGACGAAGGTGTGGATGCGCTGAGCTATCTGGCGCATGCCCGTAACCACGGTTTCCAGTTCCAGTTGGGGTCGGTGGTGGATATCGATCGTGACGCGAAAACCATTACTCTCGCCGAGCTGCGCGATGAGAAGGGCGATCTACTGGTTCCTGAGCGTAAAGTCCCGTATGACACGCTGGTGATGGCGTTGGGCAGTACTTCCAACGATTTCAACACCCCAGGCGTCAAAGAAAACTGCATTTTCCTGGATAACCCACATCAGGCGCGTCGTTTCCACCAGGAGATGCTGAATCTGTTCCTGAAGTATTCCGCGAATCTGGGCGCTAACGGCAAAGTGAATATTGCTATTGTGGGCGGCGGTGCGACGGGGGTTGAACTCTCCGCCGAGCTGCATAATGCGGTAAAACAGCTGCACAGCTATGGGTACAAAGGGCTGACCAACGACGCTCTGAACGTTACGCTGGTCGAAGCTGGTGAGCGTATTCTGCCTGCGCTGCCGCCGCGTATTTCCAGCGCAGCACATAATGAATTAACCAAACTGGGCGTACGCGTACTGACCCAGACGATGGTTACCAGCGCAGATCAAGGCGGACTGCACACCAAAGATGGCGAATACATTAAAGCCGATCTGATGGTGTGGGCGGCAGGTATCAAAGCGCCAGACTTTATGAAAGACATTGGCGGTCTGGAAACGAACCGTATTAACCAACTGGTGGTTGAACCCACTCTGCAGACCACGCGTGATCCTGATGTCTACGCGATTGGTGACTGCGCCTCCTGCGCTCGCCCGGAAGGGGGTTTTGTGCCGCCGCGCGCTCAGGCTGCGCACCAGATGGCAAGCTGCGCAATGAGCAACATTCTGGCGCAGATGAACGGCAAGCCACTGAAAGCGTATCAGTACAAAGATCACGGCTCTCTGGTCTCGCTCTCTAACTTCTCTACCGTGGGTAGCCTGATGGGTAACCTGACCCGTGGTTCGATGATGGTGGAAGGGCGTATTGCGCGCTTTGTGTACATCTCACTGTATCGCATGCACCAGATAGCTCTGCATGGCTACTTCAAGACCGGTCTGATGATGCTGGTCGGCAGCATTAACCGGGTGATTCGCCCGCGTCTGAAACTGCATTAATATCGACTTGTGGCGCCGGATGATTTATGCATCCTGCGCCTTCCTTCAGAGTTCTCCGAATCATCCTGCGTTCGTGCCTCCTCCTGCTATTTTCATCCGTAATCTGATTGGCATTCCTTACCTTCTGTTGCAAAGTTGTTGCTAATAGCAAAAAAGGAGGAACTCCCGTGAATAAATCAATGTTGGCGGGTATAGGGATTGGCGTAGCTGCTGCGCTGGGTGTTGCAGCGGTGGCCAGTCTGAACGTTTTCGAGCGTGGCCCACAGTATGCGCAAGTTGTCTCTGCAACACCGATTAAAGAGTCGGTGAAAACACCGCGTCAGGAGTGCCGGAACGTGACGGTCACGCACCGTAAGCCGGTACAGGATGAAAACCGTATCGCAGGTTCCGTGCTGGGTGCTGTTGCGGGTGGTGTTATTGGCCATCAGTTTGGCGGCGGACGAGGTAAAGATATTGCCACCGTGGCCGGTGCTTTAGGCGGCGGCTATGCAGGTAACCAGATTCAGGGTTCGATGCAGGAAAATGATACTTACACCACTACGCAGCAGCGTTGTAAAACGGTGTATGACAAATCTGAAAAAATGCTGGGCTACGACGTGACGTACAAAATTGGCGATCAGCAGGGGAAAATCCGCATGGATAAGGACCCCGGCGCGCAAATTCCGTTAGACAATAACGGACAGTTGATACTGAATAACAAAGCGTAAAATAGCATTATCCTGAACATTAGCCCCCCATTCGCTCAGGCTGGGGGGCTTTTTTTATCAGAAGGTTAAGGCATAGTTCAGACCAAAGGTGCGGCCCCGGCCCTTGTATTCATACAGTGAGGGGCTACCGTAGGTTGGGCTGTACAGCAGTGGCGCACGTTGTCCCCACAGCGTGGTGTACTCTTCATTCAGCAGGTTTTCCACGCTGAAGGTCAGCTTACCCAACGGGAGCTGATAGCTGCCGATAAAGTCCATGGTGTTATAGCCATCCAGCTTGTTACCGCTGGCATCGGTCAGATCAAATGTTTGCTGGCTCTGTATGCGTAATGCCCACGGTTCAGGCGCCCAGCCGACCCATGCGGTTGCTTTGGACGGAGAGGCCAGAGTGACATCCCATTTCTGCCATTTACCGTTCTGTTTCACTTCCGATTTAATGACATTAAAGTTGCCGCCCAGACTCCAGTCCGTATCCGCAATGAAATAATCCACCGCACCTTCCAGACCATAAATCCGGCGATCGTCGGGCTGAACGTTAATGGTCATATCACTGCGATTGATAACGATCGATTTATCCGAAGTTGAGTAATAAGCGGCCAGTTGCGTGCGCAGACTATCGCCGGTGTAACGCCATCCCAGTTCGTACGAGTTAACTTTAATCCCTTCCAGGCGTGAATCCGCCACGTTGACGCTGCGCTGAAGCTGATAATGATCGCCAACCAGCGAATAGGTGCCGTTCCCGTAATATTTCCCTGGATCCGGAAGCTCCACGCCCTGAGAGAAGTTAAACCACGTTTGCTGACGGTCGGTCAGGTGGGCGAGGATACCGGCGTTGAACAGGAAATTATCGTAATCGGTTTTGCCGCCCGGAATGGTATCGGCAGAGTTCGCAAGCCCGGTCGCGATTCCCTGCTGTTGAGCATAGCCCACGAAATCATCAACCCTGTTTTCGGTCCATTGATAGCGTACGCCGCCGCTGAGGGTAAAGATGTCGTTAATGTCATAGCTGTTTTGCAGGAAAGGCGCGAAGTTGGTGATGCTATAACCGGGATAACGCCCGGTGGTATAAGCGGTGCGGTTATCCATGCCGCCGGAGGGCAAGGACCAGGCCAGATCGAGGAATTTCTGATTAGAATCGAAGGTCTCGTGATCGGCATCGATACCCCACGTCAGCTCCCAGTTATCCATCAACTGGCTGTTGAGGGTAATTTTGGCGCCAAACTGGTCTGTGTCCTGCTGTGATGCGGAGAAGCTGGTAACCTTACCTTTGCTGAGCGTCGGGAAAGGATAGAATTTCAGGGATTCGTCTCGGTAATAGATTTGGCTGACCAGGTTCTGGCCGAAAAAATCCGCATCTGAATATTGCAGGCTGATCAGATGACGTTCGGTGCCGGGAATACGATCGGAATTCAGTCCGCTGCTGGTATAAGCTTTACCGTTTCCGGTCACGGCTGACATATTCTCGCCGAGATCCAGCCCGTAATCGTCATCCCCCTGGCTCTTATAATATTGCGTAACCAGTTGCAACTGACGGTTGTCGTCAAGTTCAATCGTTCCGGTACCCATCACGTCCAGACGATCGGAGTGCTGCAGGCCGGTTTGGGTGTTATCCAGCATCAGAGCATCGTGATTACCGTCATACCAGCCACCAAACCGTTGATACGCGACGGACATGCGCCCGGAAGCACGATCGGTTCCTCCGCTCACCGCCGCGGCAACGCGTTCATCATGATCGTTACTGTTGTTGAAGCCGCTTTTACTCCCCAATTCGAGTTCTACTTCACGCTCCGGCTGACCTTTTTTGGTGACGATGTTGATTAATCCGCCGGTACTGCCGCCACCATAAAGTGAGGTTGCGCCAGAGATGACTTCAATATGCGCAATGTTAAATGGGTCAATGGAGTCAAGCTGACGACTGTCGGTTCGCGAGGAGTTCAGACGAACGCCGTCAATGAGTACGACGATGGCGCGACCGCGCATATTCATGCCGTAGTTTGTGCGTCCCTGGCTACTGACATCGATTCCTGGGATTAACTGAGCAAGAACATCCTTGAACTCTTTACCACCCTGAACTTGCTGTTCAATCTCGCTTCCTTCAATAACCCAGGTCGTTTGTGCCATTTCTGCCACGGTACGTTGGCTACGGTTGGCGCTGACGATGAGGTTATCTTCCTCAGCCGCAATGGCCGGGAGGGTTAAAGATAACAGGAGAGGATTGAGCACCCAGAGACGCTTATGCATTTGTATTCCTTTTAAAAAAGAGTCGATCTGTTTTTGTTATGGCGGTAAAGAAACCGATGGTTACATTGTGAAACAGGCGTTAAATCAAATGCGAATATTGCTGATAATAATTGTTGTTATCAATATGTTTTACAAAAAATGATCAGATAAGATGATGAAAACAATAGGGAATGTAGGGGTAATGCGCGGAGTTTTAACCGGGGGCTGTACCAGCTCCCGGTCATGTCAATACAGCGGGGAAAAGCGGGAAAGGCTTAGGCTTTGATGAGCTCGGGCCAAAGCCGCAGGGTTGTATGTGCGATCTGCATCAGTTTTTCAAATGTTGCACCTTCACGGGCGCTGATCGACATACCCTGTAAAATACAGTTCAGGTATTCGGCCAGTTTTTGCACGTCGCAATGGGCCGGGATTTCGCCTCGCTGCTGGCGCTGGTGAAGAAACTGGGTAAGCGTCTGTTCTTGCATTGCATGGCGGGATTTCACCGTGTGCGCAATATCGCGGGAAGAGGCTGCCAGCGTCGCAGAAGTGTTAATCATGAAACATCCCGCCGGGGTGTCCTTGCTGGTGAAACAGGTCGCTATGGCGGTGAAATAGTCTTCCAGTGCGGACTCCAGACTTTTTTCTTCGCAAAACAGCTGGGCTTCGTGTTTCGCCGCAAAGCGGGTGATGTAGCGGTCCAGCACGGCACGAAACAACCCTTCTTTATTGGTGAACTCTGCATACAGCGTGGGCGCTTTTGCGCCGGTGGCTTCTACGAGATCGGCGAGCGAAGTCGCTTCATATCCGTGCTGCCAGAAGAGTGTCATGGCCTTATCAAGCGCGGCTTCCCTGTCGAACACTTTTGGTCGGCCACGGCTTTTTTTAGCACAACCTGTCGTTTCAGTTGTCATGGCGCCGATGTACCTTTGTTAGGTTTATTGAATAACCATTATAAAAATATTCGACTGCACACTCCAGCGGATTCACGATAAAAATAATATATAGCTATTAGTATGAAAAATAAGGTCTTTGTGTTTTATTTAACGATCATTATAAAAAAATGTTGACGTGTGACCTGGATCACATCTATGATTTACCTATCGATCGTTAAGTTAATCTTTTCGACACACATTCATCTGCTAAAGGTCACTATCATGAAAAACGTAAAAACTCTGTTTGTTGCTGCTGTTCTTAGCTCACTGTCATTTGCAAGCTTTGCCGCCGTTGAAGTTCAGGCCACACCTGCTGGTCAAGAGAAAGTCGGTACTATTTCTGCGAATGCGGGGACTAACTTAGGTTCTCTGGAAGATCAGCTGGCGCAGAAAGCGGATGAGATGGGAGCGAAGTCTTTCCGTATAACTTCCGTTACCGGTCCTAACACCCTTCACGGGACTGCAGTTATCTACAAATAAGATTTAACCCATCGCAATGCCACTGCGAGTTAAATAAAAAACCCCCGCGGAATAAAATCCAGCGGGGGTTTTTTTATGTGCAGAGTTTACATCGGTTGTTGGGCAACGTCGTAATGACGGGTCACATCGACCGGCATTCCTGAGCGAATTTCCATTGCATGTTCCATGACCGCAGGATCCGTTTGCGCCGCATTTTTAAACGTCTGCATGGATGCGTTCAGCACGATCGGCAGCAACTGCGGGTCGTCATTGATTTTTTCGGACAGCGGCTGGTGTACTTCCACCAGGCGCGCGCCGTTAGGTTCAACAGATGCTTTGATCGGCGTATTGATAATATTGACCCTGGTTCCTGGCTTCACCTGACGGAACAGGGTTTCGATATCACCGTCGCGTAAACGAATACAGCCGGAACTGACGCGCATTCCAATGCCAAAATCAGCATTGGTTCCGTGCAGCAGGTACACACCGCCGTATGCCGCTAAACGAATCGCATGATGGCCCATCGGGTTATCCGGGCCTGCAGGTACAACGGCAGGTAGGTCGATCCCGTTTGCTTTGTATCGCGCGCGGATGTTTGCCGTAGGCGTCCAGGTGGGGTTGGCGCGTTTATCTGAAATGGTGGTTACCATTGTTGGCGTTAACGTGTCACCACCTAACTGGCCAATACCAATAGGATACACGGTCACCGAATTGGTCCCCGGCTGGTAATAGTAAAGACGCAGTTCGGCGAGGTTGATAACAATGCCTTCGCGCGGCGCATCCGGCAGCAGAGTTTGTAACGGGATAGTCAGCACGCTGCCCGGGCGTGGTACGTAAGGGTCAACGCCAGGGTTGGCCTGCAGCAGCGCCAGAAAGCCGACATTGTACTTTTTCGCAATCGCTTCCAGAGAACCGCCATTGTCTTCAACAACATGAACGGCATTCTGACCCACCACGCGGCTTCCCGGTGGCGGCAGCGGCCAGGTGTTTGCCTGAGCCGGAAGTGCTAACGCGAAGGTCGCGGCAAGCGTAAAAAACGCTAACCAGCGAGAGAGTCGATTATTGTTTAACATCACCATAAATCCATTGTTTTTACGTGGTTTTTATTATGTAAAAGTAAACAAGAATTATGGCGGTTTGCTGTGTCGGGAAGTGCAGGGAAGTGCAAAGAGTTTGTAAATTCAACAGGCCGGGTGAGGGGGCTCACCCGGCCTGTTCACTAGGCTACGGCGTTTTCTTCAAGCTGGCGCATAAACTGGCGTACCCAGTCAATTCGGGTTTTACGCTCGCTCAGATCTTGCATAAATTTCAGTCGGGTTGGACCGTCGAGGCGGAAGTGCTGCGGCTGTTTTTGCAGTAACCCAATCAGCCAGACCGGGTTAACGTGGTTTTTCTCGGCAAATTCAATAGTACCGCCTTTTTCATTACCTTCGAGCTTTCTGATCCCCAGTTTCTGCGCCTGCTGGCGTAAACGGGCGATATCCAGCAACGTACGAGCCGGGTCGGGCAGCAGGCCGAAACGGTCAATCAGTTCGACCTTAATTTCTTCCAGCTCGTTTTCACCTTTGGCACTGGCAATCCGCTTATAGAACGACAGTCGGGTGTTAACATCCGGGATATAGTCATCTGGCAGTAGTGACGGCATGCGTAGTTCGACTTCGGTTTGCTGGCTGGTGAGATCTTCCAGCGAAGGCTCACGCCCCTCTTTGAGCGCATCGACGGCATTTTCCAGCAGCTCCATATACAGCGAGAAGCCGATGCTTTCCATGGAACCACTCTGATCTTCACCCAGCAATTCCCCGGCGCCGCGAATTTCGAGGTCGTGGGTCGCCAGCGCAAAACCTGCGCCCAAATCTTCCAGCGAGGCGATGGCCTCCAGGCGTTTTTGCGCGTCGGTGGTCATCGCTTTTGGATGCGGCGTCAGCAGCCAGGCGTATGCCTGATGGTGTGAGCGCCCCACACGACCGCGCAGCTGGTGCAATTGCGCCAAACCGAAGTGATCGGCTCGTTCGATGATGATGGTGTTAGCGGTGGGAATGTCGATCCCGGTTTCGATAATGGTGGTACACACCAGCACGTTAAAACGTTGATGGTGGAAATCGTTCATCACGCGTTCCAGTTCGCGCTCGCGCATTTGTCCGTGGCCGATACCAATCCGCGCTTCCGGCACCAGTTCCGCTAGTCTGTCAGCAGTTTTCTGGATATTTTCGACATCGTTAAACAGATAATAAACTTGTCCCCCGCGCAGAACTTCACGCAGGATTGCCTCGCGCACGACCAGGTTGTCATATTCGCGCACGAAGGTTTTGACTGCCAGACGACGGGCAGGCGGTGTGGCGATGATCGACAGATCGCGCATTCCGCTCATTGCCATATTAAGCGTACGCGGAATTGGCGTTGCCGTCAGGGTCAGAATATCGACATCTGCGCGCATCGCCTTGATGCGTTCTTTGTGGCGAACGCCGAAACGATGCTCTTCATCGACAATCAGCAGACCCAGATCTTTTAACTTCACATCCGCTTGCAGCAGTTTGTGCGTGCCAATGAGAATATCGATTTTACCTTCGGCAACCTGCTCCAGAATCTGCGCTTGCTCTTTGGCGCTACGGAAACGGGACAACATCTCGATGCGTACCGGCCAGTTGGCAAAGCGATCGCGGAAGTTGTCGAAGTGCTGCTGCGCGAGCAGGGTGGTAGGCACCAGCACGGCAACCTGCTTGTGGTTCTCTACGGCAAGAAAGGCAGCGCGCATCGCGACTTCGGTTTTACCAAAGCCGACGTCACCACATACCAGGCGGTCCATGGCCAGCGGCTGGCACATATCGCTGAGTACCGCGTTGATCGCCTGCGCCTGGTCAGGCGTGGTTTCAAACGGGAAGCTGTCGCAAAACAGCTGGTACTGCTCACGGTCATGCTTAAAGGCGAAGCCTTCTTTCGCCGCGCGCTGGGCATAAATATCCAGCAGCTCTGCTGCGACATCGCGTACCTTCTCAGCGGCTTTCTGTCGGGCGCGGGACCAGGCATCGCCGCCAAGTTTATGCAGCGGCGCATTCTCTTCTGCACCGCCGGCATAGCGGCTGATCAGATGCAGTGACGACACCGGCACGTACAGTTTGGCGTCGTTGGCATAGGTGAGCATCAGATATTCACCGGTGATACCGCCCGCTTCCAGCGTGGTCATCCCGGCATAACGACCCACGCCGTGCTCCAGATGCACCACCGGTTGACCGGGATGCAGCTCTGCGAGGTTACGAATTAACGTATCCGGATTGATGGTGCGACGAGAATCCTGGCGACGGCGCGCCACGCGTTCCCCGAGCAGATCGCTTTCACAAATCAGCGCCAGATTGCGTTTGCTATCGATGAAGCCGTGCTCAGCTGCGCCAATCATCAGATAACGACCGTTATCTACGGCCTCATCGAGTCGTAATATCCGTTTCGGCGCCACTTTAATGCGGGCGAGCAGCTCGCCAAGTGCTTCACGGCGACCTTCACTTTCCACTGAGAAAATCACCGGACCGGTGAAGCCCTCAAGAAATTTACGTAACGCATCTAGTGGTGCTTTTTGCTGCGCCTGAACGGCGATGTCCGGCAGTTTCTGGAACCCGAGGTTGGTATTCGCAGCTTTGTTCGCCAGACTCTCGGTTTTCAGTTGAACGCGCGGCCAGCGTTTAAGTTCAGAAAACAGCTCATCAACCCGTAGCCACAGGGATTCCGGCGGCAGAAGCGGACGCATTGGATCAACGCCGCGATTCTCAAAACGTGACAACGTATCGGCCTGGAAGCGTTCTGCGCTGGTCTCGATATCACCGGTATTCACCAATAGCGTATTGGCGGGGAAGTAGCTGAACAGCGGCGGCAGCGTTTCGCTGAAAAACAGCGGTTGCCAGTATTCAATACCCGCAGGTAACGTGCCTTTACTGACCTGCTGGTAAATATGCTCGGCGTCGCGTTTCACCTCAAAGGTATCGCGCCACTGGCTACGGAATAGCTCAATGGCCGTTTTGTCAGTCGGGAATTCGTGTGCGGGTAGCAAATTAATGGCATCGACTTCTTCCAGCGTGCGCTGGGTGTCGGTATCAAACAGACGCAGACTGTCGATTTCGTCATCAAAGAAATCCAGGCGATAAGGCAACTCGCTACCCATCGGGAACAGATCCAACAGTGCGCCGCGCGTGGCGTATTCACCGTGTTCCATGACCTGATCAACATGGCGATAGCCAGCGCTGTCCAGCTGTTCGCGCAGGGCGTCGCGCGAAAGCCTCTGACCTTTTTTCATGACCAGCGCATGGCCGTGCAGATAGCTGTGCGGACAAACACGCTGCATCAGGGTATTTACCGGAACGATCAGCACGCCGCGCTGCATGGCTGGCAGCTGATACAGCGTGGAGAGACGCGAGGAGATTATCTCCTGATGAGGAGAAAAGCTGTCGTAGGGAAGCGTTTCCCAGTCGGCCAGGTTCATTACCATCTGGTCGGTAAACTGACGAATTTCATCATGCAGACGTAAAGCATTTTGCATGTCCGGCGCGATCAGTACCACTGGACCGGCGTGATGTTCGGCGATTTCGGCAACCAGCGTTGCGCAGGCCGCGCCGGTAAGCTCACCCAACTGGCGCTGATCGCCTGCTTTCGCTGGGAGCGTGTAACGATGTTGTTCAGGCATTCGGTTGTCAGGATCTCGTTTAGATATACATCTGATAAGCAATGTTCTTTATTATCCGTGATCGTTTCTCATAAGCAAATTGATTCGCCCCCGAATGGGGGCAAAAAGCGCGTTGGGGTTAGCGCGAGGCGGTCGATAAAGAGGGTGGGGAAAAGAGCAGATCGGCCACGGTTTTCTGTGAGATTTTACGCACCAGCAGGCCAAACAGGGTGCACAGCAGCAGGCAGGCGAACGGATACACCAGCAGCAGGGCCAGCTCCGTGTATGCAGGCCAGACGGCATGATTAATTTTGGGGATTAGCGTTAAGCTGAACAGTTCAACCAGAATACGGTGAGTGGTGTAGATGGCGATGGTATTGGCGCCAATCACGCTTAGCGGACTGGATGCGCGCATGCCAAAGCGGCGTTCAAATTGATAAAACAGCTTCATGATTAGCACAATGGAAAGAAGAGAAAGCAATAGTGACACATTTGCCAGCCACGCGATGACGGCGGCGATTGCGCTAACCAGAAAAATGATTGCATGGCGGCGCAGGGGCACCTCCTTGATCCACACCAACAGCGTTGCGCCAAACCACGCGCCGAGGCTATACCAGGGCAAATTGCGAATCACGCTGTTCATTCCCCACCACGGCGTTGGGACAAAATTGATAGCCACGCTCAGCACCACAAATAACGCCAACAGCGGCACCGCCCAACGACTGAAAATTTTACACAGTACAAAATAGACAATCAGTGCATACAGATACCACAGGCTGGTGCTGGCGGTCAGCATCCCGTGGGTGAAACCCGCTATCGAACCGGCATAGGCAGCGTTGGCTGCATGGCTCAGATCGCGCTGTGGGGCCAACCAGTTATTGAGAGTCACTAACGCCAGCCATTGCATTACCCCCCAGATCACCAGCACCCAGGCAATACTCCAGATCCGTTTATCCACGCAGGTTGTCCATGGGACGCTATCGATGTAGCGACGGATCAGATACCCCGAAATAAAGAAAAACACCGGCATGCGAAACGGCGCCAGGTACAAATTGAGGTAAATCCAGCATTTGCTCAGCATCTCTGAAAGCGGATGCTGAAAGGTGATGAGGTGCGGGTAAAACGTGATTACCGAGTGGTAAATCACCACCAGACAAATACATAACCCTTTGATCTGATTAATCCATAGTTCTTTTTTACTCATTGAGACGGCGTATCCATATTGATTGCTATAGCCTGCCATCCTGCGCAACCCGCTGCGCGCTGTAATGCGTAACTGTCTGCTTTTTGTTTTTTTAAGATAAAGATCAGGGACCCGGACTGAAGGGCGGAGGGACAACTTTAGCGGATTGATTTATTTATACTTTTAGGAATAGTGCTGACGAACACTTACGGTTCAGTCATTTACCCATTCCGCTTTCGCTTATATACTCGTGACTTTGCTAACAGCAACCAGACGGATTTCATGTACCAACCTGTCGCTCTATTCATCGGCCTGCGTTATATGCGTGGGCGTGCAGCAGATCGCTTCGGTCGCTTCGTTTCCTGGCTCTCCACCATTGGCATTACTCTCGGGGTAATGGCGCTGGTCACGGTGTTGTCGGTGATGAACGGTTTTGAGCGCGAGCTGCAAAACAATATTCTTGGCCTGATGCCTCAGGCCGTTCTCTCGTCTGAACAGGGTTCGCTCAACCCGCAGCAACTGCCAGAAAAAGCGGTGGTGTTGAACGGCGTCAACCGCGTTGCGCCTATAACTACGGGAGATGTGGTGCTGCAAAGTGCGCGTAGCGTGGCGGTCGGTGTGATGCTGGGTATCGATCCGGCGCAAAAAGATCCGTTAACGCCGTATCTGGTCAATGTGAAGCAAACAGATCTGCAGCCGGGTAAGTATAATGTCATCCTCGGAGAGCAGCTTGCCGGACAGTTGGGCGTTAATCGTGGCGATCAAATTCGCGTGATGGTGCCCTCGGCCAGTCAGTTTACGCCAATGGGGCGTCTGCCGAGCCAGCGTCTGTTTACGGTAATTGGCACCTTCGCCGCCAACAGCGAAGTCGACGGCTACCAGATGCTAACCAACATTCAGGATGCCTCACGGCTGATGCGCTATCCGGTGGGTAATATTACCGGCTGGCGTCTGTGGCTGAACGAGCCGCTGAAGGTTGACACGCTGAGCCAGCAAACGCTGCCGCAAGGTACTAAATGGCAGGACTGGCGCGAGCGCAAAGGGGAATTGTTCCAGGCCGTGCGCATGGAAAAGAACATGATGGGGCTGCTGCTTAGCCTGATCGTGGCGGTGGCGGCTTTTAATATTATTACCTCACTGGGTCTGATGGTAATGGAGAAGCAAGGGGAAGTGGCGATTCTACAAACGCAGGGGCTGACGCCGCGGCAGATAATGATGGTGTTTATGGTTCAGGGGGCCAGTGCCGGGATTATTGGCGCGCTGTTGGGCGCTGTGCTGGGCGCATTGCTTGCCAGCCAACTGAACAACCTGATGCCCATTATCGGCGTGCTTCTGGATGGCGCTGCGCTGCCGGTCGCCATCGAGCCGCTGCAGGTTATCGTTATTGCGCTGGTGGCGATGGCCATCGCGTTGCTGTCTACGCTTTATCCTTCCTGGCGCGCTGCCGCCACTCAACCCGCTGAGGCTTTACGTTATGAATAAGATCCTGTTGCAATGCGACAACCTGTGCAAACGCTATCAGGAAGGCACTGTGCAGACCGATGTACTGCACGATGTCAGTTTTTGCGTCGGCGAAGGTGAGATGATGGCGATTGTCGGCAGCTCCGGCTCCGGTAAGAGTACGCTGCTGCATCTGTTAGGCGGGCTGGATACACCGACTTCCGGCGACGTCATTTTTAGCGGTCAGCCAATGAGCAAGCTCTCGTCGGCGGCGAAAGCGGAACTGCGCAATCAGAAGCTGGGTTTTATTTACCAGTTCCACCATTTGCTGCCGGACTTTACCGCGCTGGAAAACGTGGCGATGCCGCTATTGATCGGCAAGAAAAAACCGGCTGAAATCACCGAGCGCGCGCGGGATATGTTGAAAGCGGTAGGGCTGGACCATCGTGCCAGTCATCGCCCATCCGAACTGTCTGGCGGGGAACGCCAGCGCGTGGCCATCGCCCGTGCGTTGGTAAATAACCCGCGCCTGGTTCTGGCAGATGAACCAACGGGTAACCTTGATGCGCGTAACGCGGACAGCATTTTCGAACTTCTGGGTGAGCTGAACCGCTCTCAGGGTACGGCATTCCTGGTGGTGACGCACGATCTGCAGTTGGCGAAGCGGATGAGCCGTCAGCTTGAGATGCGCGATGGTCGCCTGACGGCTGAACTGAGCCTGATGGGAGCTAAGTAATGGCTTCGCCTTTATCATTATTGATTGGTCTGCGCTTTAGTCGTGGTCGGCGGCGTGGCGGTATGGTTTCGTTGATTTCCGTGATATCCACCGTTGGTATCGCGTTGGGCGTGGCGGTGTTGATCGTCGGTTTAAGCGCCATGAACGGATTTGAACGTGAGCTTAACAACCGTATTCTGGCCGTAGTCCCTCACGGAGAGATTGAAGCTGTAAATCAGCCGTGGAATAACTGGCAGGAAGCGCTCGACAAGGTACAAAAAGTGCCGGGTATTGTCGCTGCGGCACCTTATATTAACTTTACCGGACTGGTGGAGAGTGGGGCGAACCTACGCGCGGTGCAGGTGAAGGGCGTTGACCCAAAACAGGAACAGCGTTTAAGCGCGCTGCCATCCTTCGTGCAAAACCACGCCTGGGATAATTTCAAAGCCGGTGAGCAACAAATCATCATTGGTAAGGGTATTGCCGATGCGCTGAAGGTGAAGCAGGGCGACTGGGTGTCGATTATGATCCCTAACGCCAGTGCGGATCATAAGTTACAGCAGCCTAAACGCGTGCGTTTGCACGTTACGGGGATCCTGCAACTGAGCGGTCAGCTCGATCACAGCTTTGCCATGATCCCAATGGAAGATGCGCAGCAATACCTGGACATGGGAACCAGTGTTTCCGGGATCGCGCTGAAAGTTAACGACGTGTTTAACGCCAATAAACTGGTGCGAGACGCAGGTGAAGTCACCAATAACTATGTTTATATTAAGAGCTGGATCGGTACTTACGGTTATATGTATCGTGATATCCAAATGATCCGCGCCATTATGTATCTGGCGATGGTGCTGGTGATTGGCGTGGCCTGTTTTAATATCGTTTCCACGTTAGTGATGGCGGTAAAAGACAAAAGCGGCGATATTGCGGTATTAAGAACCCTCGGGGCGAAAGATGGGTTGATCCGTGCCATTTTTGTCTGGTACGGCCTGCTGGCGGGGCTTTTCGGTAGCCTGATAGGCGTCGTTATTGGGGTGATTGTCTCGTTGCAACTGACGCCGATAATAAACGGGATTGAAGCGCTTATCGGGCATCAGTTCCTGTCCGGTGATATCTATTTCATTGACTTCCTGCCATCGGAATTACACTGGCTGGATGTGATTTACGTGCTGGTGACAGCACTCGTGCTGAGTCTTTTGGCAAGTTGGTATCCGGCGCGTCGCGCCAGCAATATTGATCCTGCGAGAGTACTTAGCGGCCAATAACAACAATAATACACTAAAGCATTCATGCTGCATCAAGGCGTAGCCAACGCAGAGGCATCTTGAAGGATGACGTGTATCAAGGAGCGGTGATGTATTACGGATTTGACATCGGCGGGACCAAAATTGCGCTGGGCGTGTTTGATAAGCAACGTCGTCTGCAATGGGAGACTCGCGTGCCTACACCTCGTGACAGCTACGATGCTTTCCTTGATGCGGTCTGCAATCTGGTAACGGAAGCGGACCAGCGATTTGGTGTCAAAGGTTCGGTTGGCATTGGCATTCCTGGCATGCCGGAAACGGAAGACGGCACGCTATACGCGGCCAACGTTCCTGCCGCCAGTGGTAAACCGCTCCGCGCCGATCTCAGCGCTCGCCTTGACCGCGATGTGCGTCTGGACAACGATGCGAACTGTTTTGCCCTCTCCGAAGCCTGGGATGACGAGTTTACCCAATATCCGCTCGTGATGGGGTTGATCCTCGGCACGGGCGTCGGCGGCGGTCTGGTGCTTAACGGGAAATCCATTACCGGACGCAGCTATATCACCGGCGAGTTTGGTCATATTCGTTTGCCAGTCGATGCGCTGACGCTGATGGGCTTTGATTTCCCGCTGCGCCGCTGTGGATGCGGTCAACTGGGATGCATCGAAAGCTATCTTTCCGGCGGTGGATTTGCGTGGTTGTACCAGCATTACTACCATCAACCGCTGGATGCCCGTGAAATTATCGCACTGTGGGAGCAGGGTGATGAACAAGCGCGTGCCCACGTTGAACGCTATCTGGATTTGCTGGCGGTGTGTCTTGGCAATATCCTGACTATCGTCGATCCCGATTTGGTGGTGATTGGCGGAGGCTTGTCGAATTTTACCGCTATTACGACGCAACTGGCGGACCGACTGCCACGTCATCTGCTGCCGGTTGCCCGGGTGCCGCGTATTGAGCAGGCACGGCACGGTGATGCGGGCGGGATGCGCGGGGCCGCTTTCCTACATCTTACCGATTAATACAAAGAGGTTGTTATGCTGTCGCGTCGGGGTCATCGGTTAAGCCGCTTTCGTAAAAATAAACGCCATTTGCGCGATCGCCTGCGTCAACGAATCTTTTTCAGAGACAGAGTGGTGCCTGAATTGATGGAAAAACCAAGAGTGCTGGTACTGACAGGGGCGGGAATCTCCGCTGAGTCAGGAATTCGAACATTCCGCGCGGCGGATGGTCTCTGGGAAGAACATCGGGTCGAGGACGTTGCGACTCCGGAAGGATTTAGTCGAAACCCGGAACTGGTTCAGTCGTTTTATAACGCCCGTCGCCATCAGTTGCAGCAGCCAGAAATCCAGCCTAATGCGGCGCATATCGCGCTGGCAAAACTCGAAGCCGAGCTGGGCGACCGTTTTTTACTGGTGACGCAGAACATTGATAACCTGCATGAACGTGCAGGCAGCCAGAACGTTATCCATATGCACGGCGAACTGCTGAAGGTTCGCTGTTCGCAAAGCGGGCAGATTCTGGAGTGGACGGGCGATGTGACCCCGGAAGATAAATGTCATTGCTGCCAGTTTCCTGCGCCGCTAAGACCGCACGTGGTGTGGTTTGGTGAAATGCCGCTGGGCATGGATGAAATTTATATGGCGCTGGCAATGGCGGATGTGTTTATTGCCATTGGCACATCGGGCCATGTTTATCCGGCTGCGGGTTTTGTGCATGAGGCAAGACTGCACGGGGCGCATACGGTAGAGCTCAATCTCGAGCCGAGCCAGGTGGGAAGCGAATTTGAAGAGAAGTATTACGGTCCGGCAAGCCAGGTGGTGCCTGAGTTTGTTGAGAAGTTATTGAAAGGACTGTAACGGCTATCCGGGCAATATTGCTTAAGTTTGTACAAGCTGGCGGTCCTCACGCAGGGCCGCCATAATCAAAAATCCTGCGATGTAAAAACAACAGATCAGCGCCAACGCGCTCAGCCACACGGGCAGCCGGGTAATGTAGACGAGGCTGCACGAGATAATCACCAGAATAATTCCGGTATACATGGGGTGCGCAATCCAGGCAAAAATACCGCGCGTAACCCGTTTGGCGCTGGGTAAATAGTAGCCTGTCCACGTGTGGCTTTCACCTAAATCCCATTTTCCTTTGATGACCAGCGCGTTACCGACGATCGCCAGAATGAGACATCCCCACTCCACCGGGCCAATCTGATGATTGAAAAACAGGCTGTAGCCAAAAACCAGGATCGGTATTAAAAAAGTGAGTCGTAGCAGGCGGGTTGCGGTGATGGGCAGCAAAGGACGAGCGTTTACCGGCTGTTTACGAGGGAAGATCACCAACGTAAATACGATCAGATTAGCCAATTCAAGTATCAGCCAGAGCGTTGCCATTGGAAGTCTCAGAAGCCGACCTGGAATACTGTAAGCATAGCCAGAAACTGGAGAGCGGGAGTCAGTCGAAAGACGTAAAAGTCGGGTTGGCAGGTAGCAACCCGGCGCAGCGAGGCCTGCCGGGTTGCACGAGTATTAGCGTCCTGCTTTCAGCTTCTGATAATACTCTTCATAGATAGCGCTGGCGGAACCGACATCGTTCTGCCATTCCCCTTTGTTGATGGTTTCTGCGTCAGGGTAGAGCGTTTTATCATTCGCGACTTCAGGACTTAACAGCTTACGTGCTGCCAGGTTTGGCGTCGGATAACCAATAGTTTCCGCAACTTCTTTCGCCACGTCCGGGCGCAGCAGGAAGTTAATCAGCTTCAGCGCACCTTCTTTGTTTTTGGCGTTAGCCGGTATAGAAAGGCTGTCCATCCAGAAAATACCACCTTCTTTTGGCCATACCACTTCCAGTGGAGTACCCGCCTGGCGCGCCACATACGCGGAGCCGTTCCACACCATTCCCAGATTAACTTCGCCTTCCATATACGGGTTGGCCGGGTTGTCAGAGTTAAATGCCGCAACGTTAGGCATCAGCTTCTTCAACTCGTTATAGGCGGCTTCAATCTCTTTAGGGTCGGTGGTATTGCCGGAATATCCCAGTTTGCGCAGCGCCATCTGGAACACTTCACGCGCATCATCCGTTAACAACAGGCTGCCTTTGTACTCCGGTTTCCACAGATCGGCCCAACTGGTTACGGTTTTCGGGTCGATGGCATCGCTGTTAACGCCAATGGCCGTCGCACCCCAGATATACGGGATGGAGTAGTCATTGTTCGGGTCAAACGGCTTATTGAGCATTTCCGGGTCGAGGTTGTGGAAGTTGGTTAACGTCGACTTGTCGATCTTCTGGATCATGCCTTCTTTGCGCATTTTGTCGACATAATAGGTGGACGGTACCACCAGATCGTATGCGCCGTCTTTATAGGTTTTGAGCTTGGCGTACATGGTTTCATTCGACTCGTAGGTCGAATAGATAACCTTAATGCCGGTCTCTTTGGTGAACTGCTCCAGCAGCCCAGGCGGGACATACTCGGTCCAGTTATAGAAATAGAGCGTGTTGTTGTCATTCGCGTGAGCGGCGCTCATGCCCAGTGCCAGAGCACCCGCCGCGAGCAGGTGGCGTGACCATTTTTTCATCATTTAACGTCCCCTGAATTAAGGGCCTTAGCGGCCCTTGGTTTTATCACGTGCAATAAGCTGGCTGGCGATCACCATAACCAGCGACAGAACCAACAAAATGGTCGCCAGCGCGTTCACCTCTGGTGATACGCCGACCTTAACCATCGAGTAGATTTTTAATGGCAGAATTTCATAACCCGGCCCGGTAACGAAGGACGAAACGACGACATCATCCATCGACAACGTAAAGCTCAGTAGCCAGCCTGCAGCTACGGCAGGCATAGCCAGTGGTAGTATGATCTTGCGCAGAATAGTCACTTCACTGGCGCCGAGATCTTTGGCCGCCTCAAGCATGCGTACATCAAAACCTTTCAGGCGTGAGTAAACCGTCACCACCACAAAAGGCAGACAAAAAGTGATATGCGAGAACAGCAGCGACCAGAAACCGAGCTGAATACCGATCAGCATAAACAGCACCAGTAAAGAAATCGCCATCACGATATCCGGCGACATCATCACCACGAACAGCATGCCGCTGACAAACGGCTTGCCGCGAAAGCGGTAGCGGTACAGTGCGACCGCTGTAAGTGAGCCGATCAGCGTGGCGAACGTGGCGGAGAGCACCGCCATCGTCAGCGAGTGCTGCGCCGCCTGCAGCAGACTGTCGTTATTCATCAGCAGGCCGTACCATTTGGTGGTGAAACCCTGCCAGTTGATACCAAAGCGCGAGCTGTTAAAGGAGTTCACAATCAAGATAATGATTGGAATATACAGATACGCGTAGATAGCGGTCATAAAACCGCCGCGAAGCAGTCGACCGATCATTCGAGTTCCACCTTCTTGTTCAGCAAGCGGGAGGCGCGCCAGTAGATCAGCAGCATCAGACCCATCACGATGGTCAGGGTAATACTGGTGGCGGCACCGAACGGCCAGTCGCGGATGTTCAGGAACTGAACTTTAATCACGTTGCCAATCAGCAAGTTTTTTGCTCCGCCCATTAGGTCGGAAACGTAAAACAGGCCCATTGCGGGCAGCATAACCAGCAGGCATCCGGCGATAATCCCCGGCATCGTCAACGGAATAATGATGCGGGTAAAAGTCTGAAGTTTACTGGCGCCTAAATCGCGTGCGGCTTCCAGCAGCGGTTTATCGAGCTTTTCAATGCTGGAATAGAGCGGCATCACCATAAACGGCAGCAGAATGTACACCAGCCCGATAATCACTGCGCTGGGGGTAAACATGATGCGAATGGGAGTATCAATAACGCCAAGCCACAACAGAAACTCGTTGAGATAGCCTTTGGTGCTGAGAAAAATTTTGAGTCCGTAGATGCGAATAAGCGAGTTGGTCCAGAACGGAACAATCAGCAGGAACAGCAGCAATGGGCGCACTTTTTCCGGCAGTTTCACCAAAAACCAGGCAAACGGATAACCGAGAACCAGACAGGCGAACGTGGCAATCAGCGCCATATTGAGGGAGTGAACCAGCACCTCAAAATAGAGCGGATCGAGCAGGCGCGTATAGTTTTCCAGCGTAAAGACCATTTTGACGAAATTGGCGTCGTCGCGGGTCAAAAAGCTGGTGCCGATGATCATCAGGTTGGGCAGAAAGACAAATAACACAAGCCAACCGACAATGGTGACAATCACCACACTCTGGAATTTACTTGTGTTCTTCATCAGCCAGTACGACCTCCCAGCTTTCTACCCAGTTAATCGCCATTTTCTGGTCGAGAGAGTGGTCAAAGTCAGGGTCGTCTTCGTTGAAGAATTCACTGACCATCACCATCTTGCCATTTTCCAGTTCCACAACCGACTCCAGCGTCATGCCTTTGTAGTTGCGTTCACGCACATAGCCGATAAGACCTTCAATATGATTATCGTCGTTGATCTCATCAACGCGCAGATCTTCCGGGCGCAATAATACGTGCAGTTTTTGTCCAGGCACCACCGCGAAGTTGACGTAAATGTTGCACTCGCGGCCTTCCACATTAGCACGAACGCGCTGATCGTCCAGACGTTCTATCACCGTGGCGTTAAACATATTAATCTCGCCGATAAACCCGGCGACGAACAGATTTTTCGGCTCTTCGTAGATTTCGCGCGGCGTACCATCTTGCTCAATCTTGCCATCGCGCATCACCACGATACGGTCTGACATGGTCAGCGCTTCTTCCTGGTCGTGCGTGACAAAAACAAAAGTGATACCAAGTTTACGTTGCAGCGCTTTCAGTTCGTTCTGCATCTGTTTGCGCAGCTTGTAGTCCAGCGCAGAAAGGGATTCATCTAACAGAAGTAAGCGGGGTTTGTTGACCACAGCTCGGGCAATCGCTACGCGCTGCTGCTGTCCACCGGAGAGTTGATGCGGCTTTCGTTGGGCGAACTCTTCCAGTTGCACCATGCGTAGAGCTTCGGTAACGCGGGGAGAAATGTCGGCTGCGGGCGTTTTTTGCATGCGTAAGCCAAAAGCCACATTCTCAAACACGGTCATGTGGGGAAATAAGGCATAGCTTTGGAAGACGGTGTTCACGTAGCGGTTTTCCGCAGGAACGTGAGTGATGTCCTGGTTGTCCAACATAATATGACCGGAATCAACTGTTTCCAGGCCGGCTATCAGGCGAAGAACGGTTGTTTTACCGCAGCCAGATGGGCCGAGCAGCGTGAGAAACTCGCCATTATTGATGGTCAAATCCAGGCTGGAAATCACCTCTTTGCCATCGAAACTTTTGCGAATTCCCGCTAATTGCACCAGTGGAGAAAGCGAACGCGGTTGTTTATTCAATTTTTTACTCTGTCCCATGTAAACGCAACGGATGGCTGACCGATGCGGGGTTTGTGGTTAACCACCTTGATGACTCTTAATGAGGGCCGTTATTCTACGGCAAACCATGGTAATCGCCAATCCTTGTTGCTAATTACTGACTTAGCCCTATAGTCAGAGGGGATGTCAGGGCGAAATATTCTCATTTGCGGGGATAAAAGTGACCTGACGCAATATTTGTCTTTTGTTGCTTATTGATAATGTTGTCACAAAAAGTGAGGGTGACTGCATGGATAAACTACTTGAGCGTTTTTTACACTACGTGTCGCTGGACACCCAATCAAAATCGGGCGTGCGGCAGGTACCCAGCACCGAAGGACAGTGGAAGTTATTACAACTGCTCAAACAACAGCTCGAAGAGATGGGGCTGGTTAATATTTCACTGAGCGAAAAGGGGACGCTGATGGCGACGCTGCCCGCTAACGTTGCTGGCAATATTCCCGCGATCGGCTTTATTTCCCATGTGGATACCTCACCGGATTTCAGCGGTAAAAACGTTAATCCGCAAATCGTTGAAAACTATCGCGGCGGCGATATTGCGTTAGGCATTGGTGATGAAGTTTTGTCGCCGGTGATGTTTCCGGTACTGCATCAACTTCTGGGCCAGACGCTGATCACCACAGACGGTAAAACCCTGCTGGGCGCAGATGATAAAGCAGGCGTGGCGGAAATCATGACCGCGTTGGCTGTGCTTATCCATAAAGATATTCCGCACGGTGATATCCGCGTGGCCTTTACGCCAGACGAAGAGGTCGGCAAAGGGGCGAAGCATTTTGACGTTGCGGCATTCGATGCGCAGTGGGCCTACACCGTTGATGGCGGTGGCGTAGGGGAGCTGGAGTTTGAAAACTTCAACGCCGCGTCGGTTAATATAAAAATTGTCGGCAACAATGTGCATCCCGGTACCGCAAAAGGGGTGATGGTGAATGCGCTGTCGCTGGCGGCGCGTATTCATGCGGAAGTTCCGGCAGACGAAAGCCCGGAGACGACGGAAGGCTACGAAGGCTTCTATCACCTGGCGAGCATGAAAGGGACGGTTGATCGGGCGGATATGCACTACATCATCCGTGATTTTGACCGCAAGCAGTTTGAAGTGCGTAAACGCAAGATCATGGATATTGCCAAAAAGGTCGGCAAAGGATTACACCCGGACTGCTATATCGAACTGGTGATTGAAGACAGCTACTACAATATGCGCGAAAAAGTGATTGAGCATCCACACGTTCTGGATATCGCCCAAAAGGCGATGCGCGATTGCGATATTGAACCGGTGCTGAAACCCATTCGTGGCGGCACTGACGGCGCGCAGCTGTCGTTCATGGGTTTACCGTGTCCGAATCTGTTCACCGGCGGCTACAACTATCATGGTAAGCATGAGTTTGTAACCCTGGAAGGAATGGAAAAGGCGGTGCAGGTGATTGTGCGTATTGCGCAGCTCACCGCGAAGCAGCAGTAAATTAATTGACAGAGGCCGGATAAGCGGAGCGCCATCCGGCCTGGAATATTGCTCTCCAGTAGGCCTGATAAGACGCGTAGCGTCGCATCAGGCACTGTCCGCATTATCCTTCGAAGAACCAGTACCCGCTGTTGACCAGCGCGGCAAGCATGGCAAGGAAAGACGGATCTTCCAGCGCATCCTCAAAGTTCTCAGCTGTCAGCACAATATGGCTGGCCAGCGCTTCCAGGGCAGGGCGATGCGGCGAATCAATTTTCTCACCGTTGGCGTAGACGTCGTCGCCAATACGCAATACGCGCAACCCGCCCAGACGCACTAATACATCCCCTTGCTTCAGGGCATCGTAAATTTCGTCTGGCTGATAGGGTGGCTCCGGCGGAGCAATATCCAGCTCATGACGAGACTGAGAGATAAACTCGCCAAACCACTGCTGGAAATGTTCCGGCTGATTAATCAGACCGAGCATCATTTCGCGCAGCTTGTCCATCTCCTGCGGCAGAACGTCAGCCGGGTGATCGCGCGGCGGCAGGTCAGGATCGCTGTAATACGTGCTGCCCAATTCACGTTGCAAAACGTAATCGGCGAATCCGCTGATCAGCTCGCGAGTGTTTGGCGCGCGAAAACCGACCGAATAGTTCATCGCATTTTCCAGCGCATAGCCTTCGTGCGGGAATCCTGGTGGAATATACAGGATATCGCCGGGTTCCAGCTCTTCATCAATGATGGCTTCAAACGGGTCGACCTGCAGCAGGTCCGGATGAGGGCAGTGCTGCTTCAACTGCAGTTTTTCGCCCACGCGCCAGCGACGACGTCCGGTTCCCTGAATGATAAACACATCGTACTGATCCAGGTGTGGGCCAACGCCGCCGCCGGGTACGGAGAAGGAGATCATCAGATCGTCGATGCGCCAGTCCGGCAGTTCGCGAAACGGGCGCATCAGCGCGGCGGTTGGCTCATGCCAGTGATTGACCGCCTGCACTAACAATGACCAGTTGTTCTCGCCGAGATGATCATAGCTTTCGAACGGACCGTGGCTCACCTGCCATTTACCGTCCTGGTGGCTGACGAGTCGGCTGTCGACTTCGCTTTCCATCGCCAGTCCAGCCAGTTCGTCAGGAGAGAGTGGATCAATAAAGTTGTTAAACCCGCGTTTTAAGACCACCGGGCGTTTCTGCCAGTGACGTTCAAGAAAATCGGGCCAGTTAAGTGTGAGTTGGTATTCCATAATGAGCATCCCGCAGGCTGGTATCTGCAACCGATTATAACGGATACTTAACCTCAAGCGTGAAGTCAGTACATATTTATTACATGCGACGATTACTCGTCTTTCTGACCCGGCTGCTGACGGCCAAAAATAACTTCCATACGCGCGCCACCCAGCAGGCTGTCGCCAGCAATAATCTGTCCGTCATACTGCTCGGTGATTTCTCTCGCCACCGCCAGGCCGACGCCTTGTCCGGGACGTAGCGTATCTACGCGTTGTCCACGGTCAAACACCACTTCCCGTTTGCTTTGCGGAATACCGGGGCCATCATCTTCAACCAGAATATGCAGTTGATCCTCAGACAGTTGCGCTGAAATCTCGACAAACTCCAGACAGTATTTACAGGCGTTATCCAGCACGTTACCCATTACTTCGACAAAGTCGTTCTGCTCGCCCACAAAACTGATTTCGGGTGAGATATCGAGATTAATGTTAACGCCTTTACGCTGATACACTTTATTCAGTGCCGAGGTGAGTTTATCCAGTAACGGCGCGACCGGATGCAGTTCGCGGCTGAGCAGGGCGCTGCTGCCACGCATACTGGCGCGATGCAGGTAATAGCCTATCTGCTGCGAAATACGGCTGATTTGTTCCAGCATAATGGGTTCTGCATCGCTCACGTTCATTTTTTCATTACGCATTGAGCGGAGCGTGCTTTGCAAAACTGCCAGCGGTGTTTTCAGGCTGTGGGTGAGGTCCGTTAACGTGGTGCGGTATTTGTCGTAGCGCTCGCGTTCGCTTTTTAAAAGCCGATTAAGATTGCGGACCAGGCTGGTCAGTTCGCGCGTCGTGGCGGGGTTTAGCATCTCACGATGATGTTCCTCAAGTTCACGGACTTCACGCGCCAGCGATTCAATAGGTCGTAGGCTCCACCAGGCGGCCACCCATAACAGCGGAATGACCAGCAACAGATTGGCGACCAGCACATAAATAAACCAGCTCCAGACCATATACGAGCGTTTTAGCTCAATAGGAATGGTATCGACAACCACAATAGTCAGTTGCGGCATTCTGGCGGTGGCGGGATAGACGTTCACTGCTACCGAATGGGTCATTTCGGCATCGTCGTCATCTTCTCTGACTTCTTTTAACTGCTGCTGAGCAGAGTGATCTTCGCCCAGTAAGGTGCTGGTGGCGTCTACATTGGCTTCAATTTCATGAAAGCCGTTCGTTTTTAGCCAGTCCGGTTGGATACTTTGCGTCAGCCAGGGAACATTGCGCTGCGCCCACAACAACTCACCACTTTCGTTATAGATCAGTGACATTGTTGGGCTTTGCATATCGAGATTCTCAGGCAGCTCGATGTTTATCTTGCCGTTCTCCCACTTTGCCAGGGTATAGAACAGATTACTTTCTCCCCGTAGCAGGCGGAATGTTGTCTTATCAAAGCTGACGCTATAGCCCACCAGGGCAACCATGCCGTAGGCCAGCGAAAGCACCAACACCACGCCTGCGGTTGCCAGTAAAAAGCGCAACCGCAGCGATAATGGAAAAAAATGACGCAATAATTTATTCATTAGCGCAGTTCAAAAAGATATCCCTGGCCACGCACGGTGGTGATGACATCATCCGGGTATTGCGCCTGAATTTTTTTACGCAAACGGCCCATCAAAACATCAATGGTGTGACTTTCACGCAGCTCGGCATCCGGATAAAGCTGCAGCATGAGCGAATCTTTACTCACCACTTTGCCATTATTACGGATGAGCGTTTCCATAATGGTGTATTCAAACGCCGTGAGCTTGATAACTTCATCATTGACGGATAACTCGCGGCGAGAGAGGTCCACCTGAAAAGGCGGAAGGGAGATAATTTGCGATGCCAGACCGCTGTTGCGACGCATCAGTGCCTGCATGCGCGCAGCCACTTCTTCAATGTGAAACGGTTTGGTGACGTAATCATCAGCGCCGGCGCTGAGTACTTCCACCTTGTCCTGCCAGCCTTCACGCGCGGTTAACACCAGAATCGGCAGCGAAACTTCATTACTGCGCCAGCGGCGGATCAAGGATAAACCGTCTTCATCGGGGAGTCCTAAATCAACGATCGCGATATCCGGCAAATGTTCATTCAGATAATAGTCCGCTTCCTTCGCATCTTCTGCATCATCCACCTGATGCCCTAAATCCTGTAACTGAACCTTGAGGTGGTGGCGTAATAAAGCATTATCCTCGACGACCAATACGCGCATCATCTTTTCTCCCTAAAATAACGGTATGAATAGTGTAACGCTGATTATGTGGATTGAAAGCAGCGCTATGAAATTAAATAACTTTTCTCATGCTCCCCTGCCCGTGGGGGCGTCCTGGGGGCAATGCCGTTGGCATCTGATTGTTCAGCATGTTGACCTGATCCTGGTTCATGTCGCCAATCCACTTGGAGTAAACCTCGTACACCATTCGCGCATCTTCATGTCCCATCTGACTCGCTATGAATGACGGATTCGCTCCGGCCATCAACGTCCAGCATGCGTAGGTATGCCGTGACTGATAAGGATTCCTTTCGCGGATATTGGCAAGTTTAGTGCCTCGCTTCCAGCCATAGGCAATCGAGTTCTTGGAGAAGTAACTGCCTTTTTTTGACGAATATGCTGTCGGTGAAAAAACGAAGCGAAGAGATTGCTGCTCAGTTTTTCCGATCTCCCGATGGTGAAATCGAATTTCTTGCTTCGGATTAGCGCCGGTGACTTCGTATTGTTCCTTCAGTGCATCCAGAGCAGGTTTAAGCAACGTTATCGTCCTTATTCCGGCATCTGTCTTAGGGGGTACAAATACTCGCTTATTCGTCAAACTTCTGGATACGTGGATTTCACCTTTTACCAAATCAATGTCTTCCCATGCCAGGGCGCATATCTCGCCCGGCCTCATCCCCGTATGTACGGCAACAATAATGATTAATGCCTGGCTACGGGGAAGGGCGGCTATCAGAGCCTGGTACTCATGAAGTAAAAGTGGGTCGGGATCATTTTTAGATAACTTGAGTCGCGACACTCCTTCATAAGGAGCATGCAATATAAACTGGCTTCGGTTTGCGAGCTTAAGCATTTCTGATAAAACTGCCATCTGTTTATTGACTGTTGAGGGCGCGCGGCCCTGCCTGGTCAGATTCGGCATTGCCGGGTTAATAATTGTCCCGGTCAATAACTCCTTTCGGTAATGCAAAATATCGGCATGCTCAATATCTACCAGACGGGTATTTTCTCCGACTACACGCAGTAACGTATTTACGACCGAAGTAAGCGATAGCAGTGTTGCACCAGATACCTCTAAGGCTTTGGTGTCTGTAAAAAAATCACTTAGTTCTTTAAACGTGGTAATTTTTTTGGTTGTGATGAACTTCTTAAGCGCTTTGGATTCCGGGAAACGTTCCGCATAGTCGAACTTACCGAGCTGTATTTCACTTGTTATGAGCGCACGAAGATTTCCAGCTTTTTTGATGTTGCTGCTGTTCACCGTCCAGCCGCGAAGGACTTCGCGGCAACGTTTGCCGCGATAGGTAAATGTGATCCGTATTTTTCCATTATGCAGCTCAACGCCGGTTGGAAAGTCCATCATGCATCCTGTACTAATTGGTTAATCTTTGGATAGTTGTACCAAAGCAGACCTTTAGAATTGTCAGTTTCCCCGAGAGCTGTCAGATGTTTGAAATGCACGCCTTCGATCCACAAATTCAACCGATAACTTTTAATTTGTCTTTCCGACAAGCCGGTCTTTTCTGTTAGTCGCGCTTCAACCATCCACTCTTCGCTGAAAATGAGTTGCGACATACATAACTCCGATGCCGCCAGCCACAACAGTACATGCTGCAGCTGGCTGTAAGTGAAAACCTAAAATCAGTTTTTTGTCAGGCGCTGCCAGATTGCAGATACGTATTTGACCTGATGCCGGGCGTCAGAAAGCGCATTGTGCATGTCGCCTTCAAACGGGATGTCGAAGCGCGGGTTGATACCGACAGATTTACCCAGTTCAACCATGGTCCTTACGTCCCTGTCATTCCAGAACGGAACAGCGAAGGGAGTCTCTGCTAATGCATATGCGCGGCGGAGAATGACGTTATCAAACGAGCATCCATTACCCCACAGCTGAACAGTGTGACTACCGTTAGCAGCATTTTCAGCAATGAAGTCAGCCAGTAGTTCAAGGGTTTCACGCAGCCCCATGGCCTCATCAACCAGAATTGCAGAGCGGGCTTCAGATGATTGTTTCAACCACCACTGAATTGTTGACGCATCCGGTTTCATGCCAAACGACATCGATGATTCAAGACTGACAACCTGGTAAAATTCGGCACCAGTGTTACCAGTTGAAGGATCAAAATATACGGCGCCGATAGAGACTATTGGTGCATCAGGACCGCTGCCCATAGTTTCCAAATCAACCATCAGGTGAGTATAAAAAGCGTTCAGGTGATCCGTATCTATATGGTGAACGGGTTCATTATTCAGGGAAGCTGGAGGCTCACCAGTTGCATCAGTGCTTTCAACTGGCAAAGCTGCTGCTTCGCCCTGAGGCACATCAGGATTGGCTTTGATTTCGCTGTTGTCAGTTTTTTCCATCTGCACATCGCTGGTGGTTTCCTCGGTATTGGCTTGATGTAATTTTTCTTCGACCGCGCGCTGGCGTACCTGGTCTACGACAGAAAGCGCTGGCGCCGGCTGGTTACCCATCAGGCCATCAATGGAGAAAACACCGTTGCCCATGTTGGCGATTTCTGGTTGCTCGGTTATTGCCTTCTGTTCAGCTGTGGACTTCTCTTTAATCTCGTTTTCCCAGCTTTTTTCTGGTACGTGACCGGCTGCCGCCAGAGTTTCTTCAGTTGGGTGCTGGTGGTCGGTTTCAGTCAGGTTTTTGTTGATGTAACGGCTCAGCAGTTCCGGGAAATGGTGA